>CALKGG010000009.1 GCA_938084885.1 uncultured Acidimicrobiales bacterium | reverse complement strand
GGTGGCTTCGACCTCGATCAAGTCCTGCATTCCCAGCTGGGCGAGCTGGCGGACAAGATCAGCTCCGTTTCCGTTATCGAGCGCGAACATGATTTCGTTGATGGCAGACTCAGACAGAGTCATCGGCGTATCTCCTTGCGTAATTTTGTCGTTACACAACGAGCATCACGCCGGTGACTCACCTAACGACGGACCACCACCCAAAACCCCACCACAACAAGGGGCACTAACACCTCAACGGCGGGACCGGTCATCCGATCAGAGAGATATGTCTGATACCAACCTGAAACCACTGAAGAAGAATGGCTTTGAAGGCCGCACTTTCCTCACTGAGGCTGAATGGAAAACGTACCGTCGCGCTAGGGCAGTCCGTTACGCACAAACAGATGACTCAACCGTTTTGTGTGAATCATGCGGCAAGAAAGGCACGAAGAAGAACCCATTGCAGAATGCCCACAAGATCGGCCATGCGATTGGGACCGATCATGTTGGATTAACACCTGAGGCTCTCCTGCGGTCTTACAACATCGTGAAAGCTCACAAGTCCGAATGCAATCGGAAAGTGGAGGCCAAGACGCCATCTGAAATCGCCGATTTCTTGGTCCGCAAAGACGGATACGGAATATCCATCGAAGAGTTCCCTGCCTTCATGCGAAAGCAATCGCCTAACGTCTGGAAGGCCCTACAAGCAATAGAAGCCCCTCCCAGTTGAACGTCTCTCGGTTGGCGGCCGGGGTCTTCGCAATGCGATGGGTATGCCTGCTAGCACCTCTCCCCATCGTTTTGAATGATTGCCGCAGCTTCCTTCGTTCCGTACCTTGTCGAGCTAGCGTCCAGTCGCTAGTTGTGAACCCGGCGAGCAGATTGGGTGTGTGGGTTGTTTTGGTCTAGCGATGTCAAGCCCATCGAGAAGCTCCAGAATCTCGCTCGGTGCGGAATTCAAGGTTCCGAGTGCTATTTCCACTTCGATGACACCTACTGCTTCGCAAGCCCCTTTGACGACATCAACCACACTGATCCAGAGTGAGTCATCGTCATTTTCTCGAAGGGCGTCTAGGCCTAGCTCAATCGCCGCCGCCCAACCAGCGCCAAAGTCCGTTTCTAGCAACGCAGCGGATGTGGCCATCCAGAAGCGATCCGCGAAGCTGAACGCTGTGTTGGTGTAGGTACCGATCCATGCGTCCATATCGCAGGGGTCTTCGTTCGCTTCGGTAATCGCTTCGTGGGCTGAGAGAGAGTTGGCTAACATTCGTCCCCAATACGCGTCGGGGCCGTCATCTATGAAGTCGTTGGCCGTTCGAGCTGCGTTATGGTCCCCAGCGAAGAGGTGTACTGCCAGCAGGACTTCCCGGCAACGGGTCGACGGTGTGTCAATTTTGTTGAAGGTTTGGACAGCGGCGTCGAATTCGCCGGTTCGGAAATGGCAGTAGACCGCATCTTCGAGAACCGAATCGGGTAGTGGTCGGTCGCATATCTCGTTGACGCCGTCGGACACGGATTGCCAGTCGCCTGCTGCGAGGGTCGCCTTGACCAACAGGAGCCGCAGTACTGGCGCTGCTTTGGCATAGCTTGCATGTTCCTCTTCGCCTTGGGCCTGCTGTCCGCTTTCGATGATGTGGTTCAGGTCGCTAACTATTTCGTAGCGGCTATCGAGTTCGAGAGAGTGTGCGGTTTTCACGTATGAAGCCATGTAGGCCAAGGCTGGTTCTTGAAGACCGAGCACCGCATTGCGCATTGCAAGATCGAAGGCCATTCGTGGCAGCACGGCGTGCGTTAGGTGACCCGATGCCTCCAGTGCGAAGTCTGGCTGTTGATGGAGCGACCCCCCAGCGGCCACTGCGTTCCAGATGACGCGAAGGCCTTCCTGCGGCTGTCCAACTCGGCAGATGCACATGCCGATTGCGCTGAGCACGTCGGCTGGATGAGGCGTCTCGTTCTTGGCGTGTGCGAAGAAGTAACTGCTGTCGCCGATATCCACCCCAACCCCTCCGGGCGGGAATGTCAATTTGGGCTGGCCCAGACGCCACGGGTTTCTGATGACCGTAACAAGGTCGGCAACTTGTCCGAGAAAGTGGCGGAGTTCGTGTGCGCGAGCTGAGTCATCGCGATCGACACCGAATTGCATGGGCCATTCGATTCGCCGACTTTGTAGACGCGCTAGAAATTCGACCTCAGCCTGAAGGAGTGTCGGCGTTTCGTCATCCCAGCGGTCATCTTCAAAGAACCGAATAGTCTTTGTCTTCTGCCCAGCCGGAATTTCGTTGATTGGAACCCGATGCGCCCATTTCACGAATCGCTCCTTGGTATCAACGAAGTACAAGGAGATGAGGACTGGTAGGACGTTGCGGTCCCAGTACCGCAGATGTTCTACGGAGACACTGACAGAGCGCATTGCTTGCTCGCTGCTTCCGCCCTTGGACTTGTGCTGCACATGAAATACGAGTCCGGGAGCGTGGTCGGTACCGTCGCCAACCACTTCAATCCGTTGGTCAATTCCGTAGTCTTCTTCGATATCGGTTCCGGTCCAACCAAAGGGCGAAATGTCCACCTTGAATGCGCTCTGACTCAGGCGTTTCCAGTTGTGACTCGGGTGGTTCTTCGGCATTGAAGGCAATCTATGGCAACGGGTTGAGGTTGACCACGCTGCGCTAGTCGGGTCGCTGGATGTTGGGGTGATACATGACTTAGACGGTGCGATCGAACTTCATTGGTTGTCTCCTCAGGTTGTGGTTAGTGGTGGCGTTGCCGGGTGAATGAATCGGCGGCGATTCGTGGGTGTCCGGCTTGGGTTGCGCGTTTGTTGAACGCCACCCAGTAGGAGCGTTTGTCGAGCGGCAACACCTGGCCGGTATCGCTGATCGCTGTTTCGGTTTTGTCGTTGGGTATCCATACGGCGTCGTCCTTTCGTGGGTGGCGGCCGATGATGTTCTTCCAGCAGTCCCACTGCGAACGAAAGAGAACCTTAGGTCTATATTCGCGAAGAAGCACTTTGACGCAGTGAGTAACGGACAGATTGACTATCGGATAGCCACGCCCGAAAATACGACTCCTGATAACACCGTGTAGCCGATGGGGTGTCATGAGCGACTGCTATTCTCCCCGGCATGCTCTGGAAATTTCTCTACCTGGACTCTCAAGAGGTCGATGGCTACCTCTCGATGGTCGAAGATGGCCTCCTCGCCGAGAGAAAAGACACGACGAACAAGACCCAAGAACGAAGTCTTTCAGGGAATCTCGAAGTGCTCAGCGGCGGAGGAAGCAATACGACAGTCACGGGGAGCGAACGAAAGACTCTTGATACTCCCGAGGCGCGATTCAACCGTCTTCTATCGGCGCTCAAAGCATTCCCAGAGGAATACGGATTTCACGAAGTCTTAGATCCCGACACCGAGTTCACCGACGCTGGGATCGGCTCCATAGTGCTTTGGGAGGCGGACGTTGGTATCCCGCAGTTCTTGAGAATGGCCTCGTCCGACGGAGAAGCTGTAGCAGCTATTGAAATGCTCAGAGAGTTCGCTCCCAACGCCAAAAGGGCAGGGCTTGAGATGAAGGGAATTCCAGACCTCGAAGTGCTTGAGGGCTACGTCGGCATGATGCGAAGCCTGAACCTGAATTCGCTGTGTGTTGGTGACGACGACGAATCTGACTGGACGCTGGCAGGAGCGATGAAGCCAGAAGGAATACGCCAACTTCCGCAAGATGAGCGCGCTCTCATGCTCGGCAAAGTACGGAAACGAATCGCTGATGGGGCCAGTCATCACATGATGGCCGTACCTGGAATGGGTCTGGCTCGGGAAAAGCGTCGCTCACTGAATAGATCATCCGAAGTTGGCAGGGAAGAGCAATATCTTGAAGGCCCGTTGCTCCTCCTTGATCTAATCGCAGTGTTCCGGTGATCTAAGCCTCTAGTTGTGGACCCCGGTACTAGTTGCGAAGTTTCGCAACTCCTTCGCAACTTGATTGAAATTTCGCAGTTTCGCTGAAATCCGACATCATGGAGCGACGTTACTCGGTCCAAAGATGCACGAATAGTAGGACATCCGACTATTGGATGATGCTGCTATCTTGGATGTATGGCTGATGAGAGCGCAGACGACGCTGGTGCTGGCATGGATCTTGTGGCCGAGGCACGTCGGAACTGGATCGAATCTGGGTTGGGCGAGGTCGACGCCATGGTGTCGGCAACGTCGCTGGCCCGGGCGCATCAGATCGTGCTCGGGCGGATCAACCAAGCACTCACACCGTTGTCGCTTACCTTCAGCCGGTATGAGGCCCTCGCATTGTTGAGCTTCACCCGCAATGGGTCGATGGCGATGGCTCGTATGGGCGAACGGTTGCAAGTACACCCAACGAGCGTGACCAGCACGATCGACCGTCTCGAACGCGACGAACTCGTCGAACGCACACCGCACCCCGACGACCGTCGCGCAACGCTCGCAACGCTGACAAAGGCGGGCCGCGCCAAACACGTCGAGGCCACCAAAGCGCTCGAGGCAATCCGGTGGGGGATGGGCGAAATGGACGATGCTCGTCTGCAAGAACTCAACGCTGACCTCGCCAATGTGCGCGGATCAGCCGGTGACAACGTGTCTGGCTCGCTGCGAACAGCAAGCAGAGGACAAACATGAACAGGGGAACACATGGGGCACGAAGTGGAAATACACGCTGAAGAGGAAGCATGGCGCAACTCGCCCGAGTACGCCGCGTGGAAAGAGCGCTACGACGCGGCCAACCATCGAGATGGCTTGTTCACGACCATGTCGGGTGTTCCCGTCGAGCCAATCTACGGACCGGGTCCGTATCCGGGCGAATACCCCTACACCCGAGGCGTCTACCCGTCGATGTATCGCAGCCGCCTGTGGACAATGCGAATGTTCGCAGGTTTCGGCACCGCCGAAGACACCAACGCACGCTTCCAAGACATCCTCCGAAACGGCGGAACCGGCCTATCGACCGCGTTCGACATGCCTACCTTGATGGGTCGAGACTCCGATAGCCCCTGGGCACTGGGCGAGGTTGGCCACTGCGGTGTTGCCGTCGACACCCTCGCCGACATGCGAGACCTTTTCGCCAACGTCGACCTTTCTTCGGTCTCAACATCGATGACGATCAACGGCCCGGCCGCCGTCATCCTCGGCATGTATATCGCTGTCGCTGAAGAGAACGGCGTCGACCTCGCCGACCTCGCCGGCACGATTCAAAGCGACATCTTCAAGGAGTACCAAGCCCAAAAGGAATACATTTATCCGCCGCGGCCGAGCGTGCGCATCATCACCGACATGATCAAGTTCACGTCGGACGAGATGCCGAAGTGGCACCCAATCTCGATCAGCGGATACCACATCCGCGAAGCTGGCAGCACCGCTGCCGAAGAGCTCGCGTTCACCCTCGCCAACGGTTTCGCATACGTGGAAGCCGCGGTCGCAGCTGGCGTCGACATCGACGAATTCGCCGGTCGCCTGAGCTTCTTCTTCAACAGCCACAGCGACTTCTTCGAAGAGATCGGCAAGCTTCGAGCGGCGCGCCGTATCTGGGCCCGCTGGATGAAGGAACGCTACGGAGCCAAAGCCGAACGCTCGATGCTGTGCCGCTTCCATACCCAAACCGCGGGTGTGTCGCTCACCGCGCAGCAGCCCGAAATCAATATTGCTCGGGTCGCGATCCAAGCGCTGGCCGGCGTGCTCGGCGGCACCCAAAGCCTCCACACCGACAGCTTCGATGAGGCAATGGCACTCCCCACCGAGAAGGCGGCTCGCATTGCACTTCGCACCCAACAGATCGTCGCCCACGAGACCGGCGCTGCAGACGTCATCGACCCGCTCGGCGGATCCGACTACGTCGAGTGGATGACGGACGAAATGGAACGGCGGGCCGAGGCGATCTTTGCGCACCTCGACGAGTTGGGTAGCGGCTCCATTCTCGAAGGCGTCTACGCCGGAATCGACAACGGCTACTTCGTCAGCGAAATCGCCGATTCGGCCTACCGCTTCGAACGGGAGATCAACAACGGTTCGCGCATCATCGTGGGCGTAAACGACTTCACCGACGGAGACGACGGCGAACAGAACATCCTTCGCATTGGTCCCGAGGTCGAGGAGTATCAGCGCAAGCGGCTCGCCGATGTGAAGATGAAACGCAACGACGCCGACGTGCAGGCTGCCCTCGATGCCGTTACCGCTGCGGCCAGTGATCCCGACGTCAACGTGATGCCATCGATCATCGCGGCGGTCAAGACCTACGCAACTCTCGAAGAGGTCTCGGTGGCCATGGAAAAGGTGTTCGGCACCTACGTCGAAAAGGCGGTGCTCTAAATGGCCGACGCTCCCATTCGGATCATCCTCGCAAAGCTCGGTCTCGATGGTCACGACCGAGGCATCAAGGTGGTTGCTCGGATCCTGCGCGATTCGGGGATGGAAGTCATCTACCTCGGCCTTCGCCAAACGACCGACACGATCATCTCGGCGGCTGAAGAAGAAGACGTCGATGCGATCGGCCTTTCGATGCACAACGCCAGCCACATGACCCTCGCTCCAGCAATGGTCGAGGCTGTCAGAGCCGCTGGGCTCGAAACCCCGGTCATCGTTGGTGGCATTGTCCCCGACGAAGATCTCGAACCACTCGCAGCCGCTGGCGTCGCTGCTGTCCTTGGACCCGGTTCATCGGCCGAAGAGGTCGCGGCAACCGTTCGCCAAGCCGTAAACACCAATCGCTGACGTGACGGCGAACATCTCAGATCTCTACGCCCAAGCACGCAAGGGTGAACGTCGACCGCTGGGTCGTCTACTGAGCATCGTCGAACGCGGCGGCCCCGACGCCGACGAACTGAGCGCATTGATCCACGCAGATGCAGGCTCGGCGCACATTATTGGTGTCACTGGCTCACCAGGTTCGGGCAAGTCGACCCTCGTTGGTCAACTCGTCAGCGACTTGGCAGCCTCGGGAAACAAGCCAGCGGTCCTCGCCGTCGACCCATCGTCGCCACTCACCGGGGGTGCGATTCTTGGCGACCGCGTTCGAATCGATCGAGAACCGGGCGGGGCAGCTGCGAGGTCAGCCGATCGGACGACTGCTCAGAAGCACGCGCCATTCGTGCGGTCGATGGCCACCCGCGGTCACTCCGGTGGGCTCGCCCTCGCCGTGCCGCTCGCTGTTCGGCTATTCGACGCGGTTGGCTATGACCCGGTCATCATCGAGACGGTCGGTGTGGGACAGGTCGAAGTCGACGTCGTCAGTGCAGCCGACACCGCTGTTGTTGTGATGACACCGGGGATGGGCGATTCGGTGCAGGCAAACAAGGCTGGTCTTCTGGAAGTAGCTGATCTGTTTGTAGTGAACAAGGCCGATCGCCCGGGCGCTGAAGACGTGCGACGCGACCTCGACCTCATGTTGGATCTCAGTCATATGACGGGCCAAGAATCGTCGACTGGCTACCGCCCGCCCATCGTGATGGCATCGGCATTGCACGGTGATGGTACGAGCAATGTGTGGCAAGCAGCCGTTGCGCATCGTGGACACCTCGACGCCACCGAGCAACGTGTCAGCCGCCGGAACTATCGGCTGCAAACCGAGATACGAGCTCGGGTCGAACACGGACTGCTCCTCGCCGCCGACGCACTCTTTGAATCTGCGCACGGGCGCACCGTCATTTCCCGCACCGAACACGCCGATCTTGCGCCGAACGATGCAAGCCAAGAATTGCTCAACCTATTGTTGAACCAACCGGAGGAATCACCATGACCGACATCAACGAAACCGCAGACGACATCGTCATTCTCGATGGTGCCCGAACCCCGATTGGCCGCTTCAACGGCTCACTCAGCGGGTTTAGTGGCGTCGAGCTCGGAGGTAAGGCAATTGCGGGAGCACTCGAGCGAACCGGCGTCGGGCCAGATCAGGTCGACTCGGTCATTATGGGCCATGTCCTTACCGCAGGAGAGGGCCAGTCGGGTGCACGTAACGCTGCGCTTCAAGGCGGCATCCCCAAGACGGTCAACGCAACGACTGTTAACAAGGTGTGCCTCTCGGGCATGCAAGCCATCAACATTGCCGCAATGCAGGTGCAAACGGGTCAAGCCTCGGTGGTGGTTGCCGGCGGCATGGAGTCGATGAGCAACAGCCCGCATCTGCTCATGAAGAGTCGAACGGGTTATGGCTACGGCGACGGCAAGCTCGTCGATTCGCTCCAGTTCGACGGCCTCACCTGCGCGGTCGAATCGAAGCTTATGGGTGAAGCAACCGACGTCTATGCGTCGGCCGATGCAATCCCGCGCGAAGACCAAGACGCGTTCGCTGCCCAGTCTCACGACCGGGCAGCTCGAGCCATCAAGGACGGCATTTTGCGCAGCGAAACTATCGCCGTAGAAGTGCCCATGCGTAAGGCCGATCCGCTGGTCTTCGAAGATGACGAGGGTGTGCGCGCGGGCACTGACGCAGCGATGCTTGCCAAACTTCGGGCCGCGTTCGTCGCCGACGGTACGATCACCGCAGGCAATGCCTCCCAACTGTCCGATGGCGCATCGGCCATGGTCGTCACGAGTCGCGCAAAGGCCGACCAGCTCGGCATCGAGCCATTGGCCACAGTGCTCGGCTATGGCATGGTCGCCGGCCCAGACAACTGTTCATTGCTGCATCAACCGTCGCGGGCGATCGCCGCCGCAGCCGAACGCGCCGGCATCGACATTGGCGAAATCTCGCTCTATGAGATCAACGAAGCGTTCGCAGCGGTTGGCCTTGGGTCGATGGCTGAGCTCGGTGTGGCCGACGATATTGTCAATGTCAACGGTGGAGCGATTGCCGTTGGTCACCCACTAGGCATGTCCGGCAACCGGATCACGTTGACACTTCTCCACGAGCTGCGTCGTCGTGGTGGCGGTATTGGCGCTGCAGGCTTGTGCGGCGGCGGCGGGCAGGGAGACGCTATTATCGTCCGCGTCTGACAACCGCTGGCTTCTTTGGCTCGTCGATTGCCGAGCTCGCCAGTACCCACCACGGTTTACAGGGCGGCTTGATGGTTCTTCCAGTATTCGGACTTGAAGGCCTTGTTTCCTCGAGCGGCGTCGACCCACCGGTCGATGAATTGAAGAAACTCTGGTGTTGCCTCTTCGAATTGCAGGAGAAGGATCTTTCGGCGTGTGTCATGGGGGTCGGGCAGTTGGCCGCGGACTCTGGCTGGGCTACTGATCCCGTTGAAGTCGAGTCGTACCGACGCACCGGCGGGAAGTCGGGTCTTCTTCGCAGTCGACACGCGAGCGCCATCGATTGAAAGATTGAGGGTTCTGATGTCGATGGAATTGGTTTTGATGCCGCCAGTTCGGCGCTTGAGCTGCCATTGCAACTGCCCAGCAACAGCGACGTCGGTGCGTTCGAAAGTTCGGCGCTCGTTACCCATGACAGAATGTTCGACCCAATTGGGTCGTTTCCGCATAGGACGAACGCCCCGATCTTTGTGCATGTGCGGCGTGGGTCGCGGGACGGTCGACGCTGCGTTGATGGCCAAGTCGACCAGATGCGTTCCGAATACGATGTGACTAATTGCTCTTTTTAGACACTTTACATCTCGCCGAGTAGGCCGATACCAACTACATGATGTTGATCGAGTTTGTGGCGGCCACAATGATGTTCATTATTGCCCTCACCATCGGTGGGCTCGCGTTGAATTGGCTAATGCAACGCATCGTGGAGGCGAGTTTCGCAAAGGTGGCAAGGGTCGAAGCCCAAGACTTGGACGAACAGTTCCGTCGATTGAACGGGTACCCCGAGGGTATGTAGGCGCTCCGCCGTACTGGTTAGTCCCCCAAGAGGTCGTACAACATCGAAAAGAAGTGTGCTTCTGGGTAGTGCGCGACGACGTGCACATTCTTTGGAATCTGGGCGAATCCGTAGTGGTCGACGATTATCGTGCCCCGCATAGGCTCGCTACCAATGGCAATGTCGACGCCGAGATGTTCGGTCGTTGCTGGGGCGGGGTCGATGGCGTGGGCCATTGCGATTGGGTCGGGGAAGTCTGGTCCGGCTAAGCGGGTCTCTTCCCATGCGTAGCCTTGGAGCGTGGCCTGAATGTCGATGGCGAAGTTGCCGAGCGGCCCGAGCGTTCGCAGGTGCTCTTGGCGCTCATTTGTCACGACCGCGCTTTTGATTGAGACGTCCCATCCAACGAATTCGAGCGGCATCCCGGAACGCAGCACCACGCGAACCGCTTCTGGGTCGACCCAAAAGTTGAACTCGGCAGTGGGGGAGATGTTTCCCGGCCCGGTCTCGCCAGTTCCGCCCATGACGACGACTCTTTCGACCTTTTCGGCAATGTCAGGCGCCATCAGCAGCGCAATCGCGACGTTGGTGAGGGGTCCGATCGGCACGAGGGTGATTTCGCCGGGGTTCGCTCGAATTGTGTCAATGATGACCTGAGGCGCCCATCCCTCGGCTGGTGTCCGGCCAGTCAGTGGCAGACCAATGTCGCCCATGCCGTCTTCGCCGTGCACGTCTTGGGCAGTACCAAGGTCTCGGAGCATTGGCCGGTCCGCCCCGACGTACACGGGTGTATCGGCGCCGCAGAGCTCGACTGTGTACAGAGCGTTCTGCACTGCTTGATCGAGGGGCACGTTGCCAGCCACGACCGTGAACCCAACAACGTCAACGTCGGGGTGCTTGAGCGCCATGCACATCGCAACCGCATCGTCGCTCGCTGTGTCGGTATCGATCAAGAACTTTCGCATCTGTCGAACCTAGCGTCACTTTGTTGGGGTGTACGGGTTGGTTCTCACCCGATTCTTCACGATGCCGAGGCCGTCGTCACATCCTTTCGTAACAGGTCGAGAACAGTGGGCGAGGGCGAAGATTCGTTGGGGAGCTGGCGTGCAATCCTGACGATCGCTCGGCGAAGGTCGGGCACAGTACCCCCCGCTCTAGGAGACATACATGATGCATAAGCAACTACTCGCAATGTTGATGGCCTTTGGCCTTCTTGCCGCCGCATGCGGAAGCACAACCGATGCAGTGGCCGATGCTGCCGCTGACGTCGAAGACATCATCGATGGCGAAGAGGAAGCTATGGAGGACGAAGCCGTGGAGGACGATGCCATGGAAGATGAGGCCATGGAGGACGAGGCCATGGAGGACGAGGCCATGGAAGATGAGGCCATGGAAGACGTCTCGCACGATCTCAACGTTGAAGTGACCGACCTTGGTCAGATCCTTGTCGACGCAGGCGGAAACACTGTCTACCTCTTCACCAACGACGAGCAAGGTGCTGATGCAAGTAACTGCACCGGCGATTGCGAAGCCGCATGGCCTGTCGTCGGCGAGCTCACCTCGCCATCGGGCGCACTCGACGCGTCGCTCATTGGTTCGTTTGAGCGTGAGGATGGCTCGGTCCAAGCAACCTACAACGGTTGGCCTCTCTACACCTTTGCGAGCGACGAGGCCCCAGGCGACACCAACGGCCAAGGCGTTAACGACGTCTGGTGGGTTCTCGACGCCGAAGGCAACGCAATTGCCTCGTAGCGCATAGCAACACATCGATCGGCATGTGCCGATGGAAAGAAGCTGGCGCGAGTTCCCCTCCATCGCGCCGGCTTCTTCGCGTCCGGCGGCGAACCTCACGGGCCCCGACGGGAAAATCTGTGGTCCGTGAGCGCGAAGGGTCCCGCTGAGGGACCACAGATTCCTCGCTGGAGGTTGGGGTGGGGTCGGTGGCTAGAATCGCGAGATGGCCAACTACCGCTCTCACGAATCAACTGGCGGTCGCAACATGGCGGGTGCTCGTGCGCTCTGGCGTGCGACCGGCATGACCGACGACGATTTCGACAACAAGCCAATCATTGCGGTGGCGAACAGCTTCACTCAGTTCGTGCCAGGCCATGTCCACCTCAAAGACATGGGCCAACTCGTCGCCCGCGAGATCGAACGATCAGGCGGCGTTGCCAAAGAGTTCAACACGATCGCCGTCGACGATGGCATTGCCATGGGCCACTCGGGCATGCTCTACAGCCTCCCGAGCCGCGAGCTCATCGCCGATGCGGTCGAGTACATGGTCAACGGCCACAAAGCCGACGCCATCGTGTGCATCTCCAACTGCGACAAGATCACCCCCGGCATGCTCATGGCCGCCATGCGTCTCAACGTGCCCGCCGTGTTTGTGTCCGGTGGCCCAATGGAAGCGGGCAAGACGAAGCTCGCCGGTGTTGAGGTTAAGGTCGATCTCGTCGACGCCATGATGAAAGCCGCCGACACCAACGTCAGCGACGAAGACGTTGCAAACATCGAACGCTCAGCCTGCCCAACGTGCGGGTCGTGCTCGGGCATGTTCACCGCGAACTCCATGAACTGTCTGACCGAAGCCCTCGGGCTGTCGCTTCCGGGCAACGGCACCACGCTTGCAACCCACGCCGACCGCGAACGTCTCTTCCTCGAAGCCGGACGTCTCATCGTCGACATCTCCAAGCGCTACTACGAAAAGGGCGACGACTCAGTCCTGCCCCGTAGCGTCGCGAACCGCAAGGCGTTCACCAACGCCATGGCGCTCGACATTGCCATGGGCGGATCGACCAACACGATCCTTCACCTGCTCGCCGCGGCAGAAGAGGGCGAGGTCGACTTCACAATGAAAGACATCGACGAGCTCAGCCGACGGGTCCCAAACCTGTGCAAGGTTGCCCCATCGGTCGACAAGTACCACGTAGAAGACGTGCACCGCGCTGGCGGAGTGCCCGCCATCATGGGCGAGCTCGCACGCGGCGGCATCATCGACACCTCCACGCCGCTCATCCACTCGAATAACTGGGACGACGCACTCGCACAGTGGGACATTGCCCTTGACCCGTCCGACGATGTGAAGACCTTCTGGCGAGCAGGCCCAGCTGGCATTCCCACCCAAACGGCCTTCAGTCAAGCAACTCGATGGGACACCGTCGACGACGACCGCAAGAACGGCTGCATCCGCAGTGCCGAGAACGCCTACTCATCTGAGGGCGGTCTCGCCGTGTTGTTCGGCAATCTTGCCGAAGACGGTTGCATCGTCAAGACCGCAGGTGTCGACGAGTCGATCTGGAAATTCAGCGGACCCGCACGCGTGTACGAATCGCAAGAGGACGCAATGGACGGCGTGCTCGAAGAGATCGTCTCCGGCGAGGTCGTCATCATCCGCTATGAAGGCCCCAAAGGCGGCCCGGGTATGCAGGAGATGCTCTACCCAACCACCTACATCAAGAGCCGAGGCCTTGGTGCCGAATGTGCGCTACTCACCGATGGCCGATTCTCGGGCGGAACGTCGGGACTGTCGGTTGGACACGTGTCGCCTGAGGCAGCCGACGGCGGTCTCATTGCGCTCGTTGAAGACGGCGACATGATCACCTTCGATATCCCAAATCGCAGCATCACGCTCGACGTTGCCGACGAGGTCTTGGCCGAGCGACGTGCCGCCCAAGAGGCTCGTGGAGCTGACGCCTACACTCCGGTCGACCGCGACCGGGTGGTCAGTCAAGCACTTCAGGCATATGCGGCCATGACAACATCTGCCGACCGCGGCGCAGTCCGGGACGTATCACAGCTACGTCGCACGTAGTTCAGCCGACAGTCACATCGAGCTCGTTGCGCTCGGCGATGATGTTGCCGTAGAGGAAGGCACTCGTCGTCACGAGGTAGGGCATGATCAAGGCGCCACTGGCTGCGGTGATTGCCGAGTATGCGCCGAGGGGTAGACCGTTCGCAACGATCAGAAACAGCAAGCCGCTCACTGCGCCGGTCACGGCGAGGAGTGTCTGAATGCTAAAGATCGTCACCGCCGTATGCCACCAGCGTCGACGACCCGAGATGAGGTCGCTGCTCCGCTTCAGCGAACCGACTGCGCTTTCGCCCTCGAGAACGATCGTCGCGACGGCTACCTGGTAGCGGATGTACTGGCGAATCGCCCACGGAATACCGACAACGGAAATGGCCAATCCAACAACGATGATCGTCGCTCGGATCGCCGCACCCCAAAGCGTGGTGATGTGCGCAATCACGTAGCGGACACCGTCGATTGCGCCGAGATCGTTTCCCGTCTCGTCATCTTGGAGGCTCGAGAGGATGTGCATGACCGCGCCCGCGACGAGGGTGACAAAGAAGACCGACAAGATGGCGCTCACCGCCGCGGTGAGCAGGGTGCCGACCACGCCGAGGCCGGTGGTGACCGTGCTCACGAGCGCCGTCACAAGCGTCGAGATGGCAACGAGCGGAATGTACATCAGCCCAATGGCAGCGAGCGTTCGGCGGTGTCGATAGTAAAGCCGCGCCGCCGACATCACGATCTCGCCGAGGCGTCGACGTTTCACGATCGGGAACGGGGAGACGAAGTTCCACTCGGTGCGAGTAGCGAGGAACCAAATGACGAGTCCGATCAGGCCGACGACGACCAAGCTGAGGACTGGGCTCTGGACCGCGTTGAGATATTGCCCAGAACCAAAGGCGACCGCCTGACAGAAACCACTCACAAAGGGTGTCGTTGTTTCGGCGCCGTCGGGGATCGCAACACTCGAAGTGCGAAGCGTGTCGTGCCAATCCACCGGGTTTTCCCAGCGGGGTTTGGTGATTGGCCCGGTCGCTCCGCTGAACGGCCCAAACCGCTGCTCACCCCAGAGTCCCTCGAACATCAACCACGCCAGCGGATCGTCGGGGTCGTCCACCGAATCGGGAAGGAGCACGACGGTTGGATCCAAACGGTCGGTTGCGTCGACCGTTGCGTCGCAGCCAAAGCCTTGGCTTCCGCTGCGGCCAAGGAACAACGCCGGCTCGAAGTAGCTGGCGTGCGAACCCGTTGCCGGGTAAACAACGACTCGATCGTTCTCACGCTCGAGCTTGGCTTCGTCCCACAACGCAATTTCGCCGCCGAAGTGTTGCGAGTAGCCAACACTCACCGGCGTCGTGTCCAACGCCTCTTGCACAGTGCCGACGTCGAACAGCAGCTGAATGCCCTCCCAGTCGCCCTCGTGCAGGTTGTTGTATCGGTTGTAGTAGTAGAAGAACCAATATTGGACCGCCAGCTGGTCGGGGGCGTTGGCTTGGGTCGCCACGTGGGCATAGACCGTTGGTTCGCGTCCTTGGTTGTAACGGTCGAAGTCCTGTTCGTAGAGACAACCCGGTTCGAATGCGTCGCCGGGAAAGTCGACGAAGAACGCACCGCCAGCGCCGAACAGATCGCTAGCGGTTGGGCCGTTCAACACCACCGGGTTATCGGGTCCGACCTGGCGAAGCAGCATGTGCGGGTTATCGAGCACGATATCGATGGCTGCGGGAGTGAACTCCTCACCGTTGGTGTCACACGGTCCGTCCTGTGGCCGCACCGCAATAATGGGGGCGAATCGCTCGACGAGCTCGTGCGCTTCTGCGGTCAGCTCCGGAGCAGCAGTGTCCTGGGCTGCGGCCTCGGTAGCGGTTCCCAGCACGACAGCTGCAATGGCCAGGGCACACATGGCGGTGAGCGAAAGGAGACCACGTCGAATGCTCGACTTCGCTGTGCTCACTCGGCCGCCTCGTTGGGGTCGTGCCACTCTCTTGCTGCCCGTGGAGCCATGATCGACCGGTCGCCTGCGCGCGCCTGGGTCGACGACACATCATGAAAGGTCGGGTCGGTGGTCAGGCGCAGTTCGTCGGGAGTGGAAAAGCCAGTCCTGTCGGCAACGACCACGTCGGGCAACCGAGAAAGCGCAGCGTCGCGCGCTTCGATCGAGCCGTAGTACGACACGTTGTTGACCTGCATCCATTTGTCGGCACCCATAATGACCACGTCATACCCAGACGCAATGTCGGCGATCAGCTGGTGCTCGGTGGTCGATACCGAAAGCCAGCTCGTCTCGGCCAGATCCTTTTCGATCAAGGCAATTCGTTCGTCGATGGGCGGTCCCGGGGGAGTGGGCTTGTCGAGTGCAATAACCGACACCACAAGATCGATCGAGTCGAGGTTGTGATCGCGACGCGCCTGTTCGGCAACAGCGAGGTGTGCAACCGTCAGCGGATTAAACGATCCTGGGAAAACCCCGCGGCGAGTCGGACTCGATTCCATACCGAACATGTTGCCTCGACCAGGGCCGAGACCCGATCACCTCGGCGAAGTTGTTTGCGCACCCGGCACTAAGCTGGCGGCGTGCCGCAGAGGGATGGTTCGTAGATGCTCGCCTCGATCGATCACAAGTTCGTGCTCTTGTGCAACCCAAAGTCGGCATCGTCGTCGTTGACAAAGGCCTATCGAAAGTTCGCGAACTTCGACGTTGGGCGAGGTTCTGACTGGAAGCACCTCAGCTGGACCGAGCACCGCAATATCTTTGGATCGTTCTTTGACGACGCCGGTTGCGAAACCTTCGCGGTGATCCGGACGCCCGACGAACTCCTAGTGAGCTGGTGGAAGTTTCGCCAACGCGACAAGATCCAGAACCCAGCACACCCCCACCATCAGAACTCGACGGTCGGCATTGGGTTCGAAACCTTCGTTCGCGAATGGGCCTCACCCGAGCCGAAACCGTGGGCGCGGATCATTGAACAAGCCGACGTTCTTGGGGATGGGGCGGGAAGTCCTGCGCCGATTCGCTTCTTTCGGTATGAAGACCTCCCGCTTCTGGTCGCTGAACTGAATGAGCGCATTGGTGAAGAGGTCGAGATTCCGGTCGCCAACCGCTCGCCGAAGTTGGACGGCGCCCAGATCGAGCCGTGGATGCGCGAGCTCCCGCGCTATCAGTCACACCTTGAGTTTTACGAACAATGTGTCGAGCGAGGCCAGGCCTAAGGGTCGTGCCGCGGGTCGGCAAGTAATGGTCCCTTAGGTTGTCGCAGGCCCGGAATACGGGGCATAATCACGACCGTGATTCCTCTGCAGATTCTCGTAGTAGTCGTTCTTTAGCACACGACCCAGCGTCGTGTGCTTTGCCTTCCCAACCGGGAAGGCTTCTTAGTTTTTGCAGACGGTTTCACCACAGCACCCCGCACCCGCATTGGGCACCCACACTGGGAAAAGGAGCACGATCATGCAGATGGACGGAGGCACAGCCCTCCTCAAGGCCCTCGAGTTTGAAGGTGTCGACCTGGTATTCGGTTACCCGGGCGGCGCAATTCTTCCCGTGTACGACTCGGTGATCGACGCCGGCCTTCGCCACGTGCTGGTGCGCCACGAACAAGGCGCTGGACATATGGCATCTGGCTATGCCCATGCCACTGGTCGTCCGGGTGTGGTCATCGTGACGAGCGGTCCAGCTGCGACCAATATCGTGACTCCGCTCGCCGACGCCTACCTCGATTCTGTACCCATCGTCGCCATTACCGGCCAGGTGCCCTACGGCCTGATCGGCACCGATGCGTTCCAGGAGACTGACACGACCGGCATCACGATGTCGATCACGAAGCACAACTATTTGGTGAGCGACCCAAACGACATCCCGCAGGTCGTCCACGAGGCCTTCCACATAGCAACACATGGCCGCCCAGGTCCGGTGCTCATCGACCTTCCAAAGAACATCACTGACGCAATGAACCCCGACTCAGCAATGACCTGGAAGGACCCAATCCCGGTCGACCTTCCGGGATTCCAGCCGGTGCTCGACGCAAAGCCCGAAGACATCACGGCCGCGGTCGATCTCATGCTCGCCGCCGACCGTCCAGTGATCTACGCCGGCGGCGGCATTCTCAAATCACGTGCTGCCAACGAACTCCGTGCGCTCGCCGAGAAACTCAACCTTCCCGTGGTCACCACGCTGATGGCCCGAGGTGCGCTGCCCGATAGTCACGAGCTCAACCTCGGGATGCCCGGTATGCACGGCAACTACACCGCAGTCATGGCAATGCAAGAGTCCGATTTGCTGATTGCGCTCGGCAGCCGCTTCGACGACCGGGTAACTGGTCGTCTCGACGGCTTCGCCCCCGAGGCCAAGATCATTCACGTCGACATCGACCCCGCCGAACTTGGCAAGATCCGCACCCCCGACGTCGCCATTCGAGGCGACGCCAAGCGAGTGATCGTGGCCATGCTCGACGAGATTGGTTCGAAAGACGCTGCCGATCACGGCGCGTGGCGCTCGACGCTTAGCGGGTGGCAAGAGAACTACCCGCTCGCCTACGAAGCGGCCGAACCTGGAGGCAAGCTCAAGCCGCAGATGGTGCTCGAGAAGCTTCGCGACCTCTCCCCGGAGGACACGATCGTGGCCTCCGGTGTTGGACAACACCAGATGTGGGCGAGCCAGTACTGGAAGTTCGAGCATCCATACACGTGGTTGAACTCGGGTGGGCTTGGCACGATGGGCTACTCGATCCCGGCCGCCATTGGCGCAAAGGCTGGCATGCCGGATCGCACGGTGTGGGCCGTCGACGGCGATGGGTGTTTCCAAATGACCTGCCAGGAGCTCATCACCGCCGCGGTCGAAGGCATCCCGATCAAGGTTGCGCTCCTCAACAACAGCTTCCTCGGGATGGTTCGCCAGTGGCAGGAGATGTTCTACGAGAACCGCTACTCCGAGGTCGATCTCGGTCAACCAGCAGCTGGCGGAAACAGCCCCGTGCCCGATTACGTCAAGCTCTCCGAAGCCATGGGTTGCGTGGCCTTCCGTGTCGAAGATCCCGATGAGGTCGAGGCAGCGATAGAACGGGCGAACTCGATCAATGACCGTCCGGTCGTTGTCGAGTTTGTCACCGAGGCAGAAGAGAACGTCTATCCAATGGTGCCCGGAGGCAAGACGAACTCCGAAGTGGTCGTTCCGCCATTTCAGCAAAAGAACGTCGAACAGCGCGGAGGTGCCTGATGAAGCGCTCGCAGATAGAAGAGACGCACACACTCGCCGTCTTCGTCGAAAACAAAGCAGGTGTGTTGGCTCGAGTTGCCGGGCTGTTCGCTCGACGAGGATTTAACATTGAGTCCCTTGCCGTTGCCCCGGTCGATGACCGGTTCAGCCGCATCACGATTGTGGTCGATGCTGTTTCAGCGCCGCTGGATCAAATCAAGAAGCAACTCGACAAGCTCATCGATGTGGTGACGATTACCGAGCTCGACGCCGAGTCATCGGCGCTTCGCGAGATGGTGCTCGTGCGGCTCAATGTCGAAGACGAATCCAACGTTGCCGAGGTACAGGCGCTCGTCGATGGGTTTAGCGGTTCGGTTATCCGAGTCCGAGAGACACAAATGATGATCTCGTTGTCGAGCCGTCCCGGCGACCTCGACGACCTCCTTGAACAGCTTGAACCCTTCGGCATCGAAGAGCTGCAACGGACCGGTGCGATCGCTATCCCAGGTATCGAGTAGCACGCGAGTACGATGCATCTTTCGATAGCGGCAACCACGTCGGTAGCACGAAGATAAGGAGCTCCGTGGCACGAGTAGCGATTCTCAATCAGAAAGGTGGCGTGGGCAAGACCTCGGTTACCTTGGGCCTTGTCTCGGCGGCCATTGCCAAGGGACGGTCTGGCCTCGTTGTCGACCTCGACCCGCAATCGAGTGCCTCCTGGGCGCTCGGGCTCGACGCTCCGACGGGGCTCGCCAAGGCGCTGCGAGATGGCGGATCCGGTGCTGCTGATTCTGCGATTGGTGCGTCGCCGTGGAGCGAAACGCTTGGCGTGATCTCTGGTGGTATCGACATGCAGCGCTGGCTTCCCGAGGGCGGCCCAAAGACGTCGGCCCGGGCATTGGCCAAGGCGCTCGCAGGTGTCGATGAGGGATATGACATCACGTTCATTGATTGCCCCGCTGGACTTGGTCCGCTCACGGTGAACGCATTGGGTGCCACCGATCTGGCCATCGTGGTGACCGAGTCGTCAGCTTTTGCGAACAACACAATGGCGGCTGCTGCTGATCTCATCGACGATGTATGGGACCGGGTCAACCCGAATCTCGACCTTGCCGGCGTGATTGTGAATCGCCAGCCCGCAGTGTCGAAAGAGGCCGATACCCGTTTCGACGAACTTGGCAAGATCGTTGGAAAGCGTTCGATTTGGAAGCCAGCGATCCCACAACGAGTGATCGTCAACGAGGCATTGGGCGCACGTCGACCAATCCACAGCTATGGCGCACGAGCAGCAGACGTATCGGAAGTCTTCGACGGCCTCTATCGCAAGCTAGAACGCAGCTTCGACAAATAGATTCCACAACACGCCGCCAGGGGCGAGGAATACGTTAGTACGAGCCCTTTTGGAGCAGAACCGCAGGGACGGTACGAAGGATGATCGTCAGGTCGGTAACGAGGGTCCAGTTATCGACGTAGTACAGGTCGAGCTGTCCGTAGTCGTCGGTATCGCCTTCTCCATCGAGGCGTCCGCCCACCTGCCACATGCCGGTGATACCAGGCTGAACACGGAGGCGATTACGCAGGACCGGCTGCCACTGGTCAACCTCGCTCGGAAGCGCAGGACGAGGGCCCACAATGCTCATCTCGCCACGAAGGACGTTGATGAACTGCGGCAGCTCATCGATCGAGGTCTTGCGAAGGATCTTGCCGATCTTGGTAATCCGAGGGTCTTCTTTGATCTTGAAGATCGGACCCTTTGCTTCGTTTAGGTGGCGGACGTTATCGAGCTGCGCCTCGGCGTCGATGACCATCGTGCGGAGCTTGTAGACCTCGAACTCTTCGCCATCTCGGCCCACTCGGACCTGTTTGAAGAAGACCGGGCCGGGGCTGGTTGCCTTGATGCCGATCATTGCGCCAACGAGGATTGGCAATGTTGCAAGGAACAATGCTGCGCCCAGGGCGTAGTCGAAGAACTGTTTTGCGAGCGCACGCCAACCGTTACGCTCCACCGGTTCGATGTACACCATCGGGAAACGACCCAATGGGCGAATCGTCAGCCGGTCAGAGGCAATGTCGCAAAGCGTCGAGGAAAGTTCCACATGGATGTCGTTCTCGGTGAGCGTACGGATGAGCTGGTTGCTCGTGCCGACGTCGATGCCAGTCGCCGCAATGATCACGCCGCCAGCCTTCGCAGCCTTCAGCGTCGACAATGCCGTTGCGGTGTCGTTCAAACCGTCGAGGCCACCAGCGAGATGATCTTCGAGGTATCCAAGCACCTTGTATCCGTGCGAAGCGTCGCCATCGAGCATTTCTCGCACAAAGGCGCCTTCGGCGTTCTTGCCGACGATCATCACGTTTCGAAGGTTCTCACCGTTCGTCCGAGCTTTCTTGAACAAGTACCGAGCGACCGAACGCTCGATGCCAACAAAGAGCAACATCAGTACGTACGCCTGGAGCGCCAAGGCACGAGACAAGATCAGCTGGCTGAAGATCGAAATTGCGAACAGTGCCAAGAAGCCATACGAAATGGCCTTGACCACACGTTGGGCCTCATCGGCGCTGCGCGAGATGTGGCGTGAGCGATACAGGAACTGTCGGGTGAATAGCACCGGCCAGACAGGGAAGCTCAGCAGGAAGAACCAGAAGTACGATGTGGCCGATACGGGATCGGATGGTCGAATCCACTGGTGAATAATCGTTGCGACGGTGAGTGCGAGTGCGACTGCGTTCAGGTCGGCAATAAAGACCGCCGCCTTGCGCGCGTTGAACGACGACTTCTTGTTGGACGAATCGTCGAAAACCGTGGACGTCGGATGAAGAACGACCGGCTTTTCGGCAGGTTGATTGCTCACTTCAGTGAGTTTGTGTGTCGTGGACATGACTCTCGTTGGTTTCGTTCATGTGCTCTGGTAGCAACAATACGTGTTGCCCGCCGGCCTTCATAGGGGCCGCGTGGCCCCTGCATACCTCTGTTCTTCGGTATATCTCGAAGGTTCACAAGATGGGCCTTTAGTCGCTAGTTGGTATCCAGACCAATACGAAATCATCGACCGAAATGTCGGTCTTCTCAAGCGGAACTTCGAACGATTCGACCATTTTTGCCTTTTCGTCCCAGTCTGATTGGATCTCCCAGAGGCTGTCGGTGAGTTCGGTCTCCAACGCGTCAAGCTTGTCAGCGTTTTCCTCCAAACGGTTTTCCGCTGTTTTAAGCCGTTCTTCGGCGTTGCCTTTGGTGCGGCGCTTGGAGCTGGCTCCGCTCAGAATGCTGCGGGTCGAGCGACGTCCACCAAAGACGCTGCCGAGTACGGATCCGGCAATGTTGATCATCTGTTCTTTGCTTCGGGCATCGACGTCATGTTCGAGTTCGCGAATACGGTCCTCGCTCTTGTCGATTGCGGCACGGATGCGTTCCATTTTGGTTTCGAGCGACTTGCGCAGCTTCGCGACGTCTTCATCGGCTCGGTTCCCAGCTTCGGCGGTGCACCGTTGTTCGAAATCCTCTTGCGATTCGCCTATGCGAGAGGTCAGCTTCAATTCGGGGTTGACCAACAAGTTCAGGGTCTCGTTGCGGTAGAGCTTGTCCTTGAGCTGGGTCTGCGCCTTGGTGAACAGTGTGGCTGTGCCGATCTTTGCATCTGGCAGGACATACACCAGGTCGTTCCCGACAGGCTCTTTCCGAAGGTCGCGGTCGTCAAAGTCGACCTCGATTGCGTCGTCGACATCGATCTCGTCGTCGACGGGAAAGATGATCGCTTCGTATTCGACCTCGTGGCGAAGATCGGCCTTGGTGTCGTCGAACAACATGTTGACCCTTGCCGCGATACCAGCAACGAGACGTTTGCCGTCTGGGTCGCCGCCAACTTCGCGAAGCCATGGCGACGCAGGATCGACGTAGCGAACCTGTACTTTGTCACTGACGTCGGGGGCGAAGTCGCTCTCGTCGTCGCGCAACGTGCGAGCGGGTGCAGCACTGGTGACGGCGTCTTGGGGAGCCGTACTTGCTGCTGCTGATGTTGTCGACGTGATCGACGCCTTCCGTTCGGTCATGAGCTCGCCGATTTGGGTGCGCGTCAGCGGGCCGGGAAGGTAACTCATGGCCCAGCGGGTGCCGAACATGCGCGGTTCGCTTGCCCGGGTTTGGTGGAGAAGGAACTGACGCTTGTCGAGTGAGGAGATGATGTTGGACAGCTCCTCTTTGTTCTCTCCGCCGCTCGATGCCGTGATGCCTTCGAGCAGCCGGTCCTTGTCGCGTTCGGTCTGGAGGCGTCCCACCATCCATGTGCCCGCGTTCGACAAGGCCTTGTAGTCGATGTCGACAGGGTTTTGGGTGGCGAGGACGAGGCCAACGCCAAACGCTCGGGCCTGCTTGAGGATCGTGAGGATCGGCTTCTTCGAGGGAGGTTGTGCGGTTGGAGGTACGTATCCGAATACCTCATCCATGTACACGAGTGCACGGAGTTCGGGAGTGCCCGATTGTTTGCGCATCCAGGTCACAACCTTCGAGAGGATCAGCGTTACGACGAACTGTCGCTCCTGATCCGAGAGGTGCGCAATGGAGATGATCGATGCCTTCGGCCCGTTCGACAACATGTTGTCGATGTCGAGCGGCTCTCCTTCCATCCACGACGCGAACGACGGGGAAGCGAGGAGGCCATTCAATTTCATGACCAGCGCCGTGCGGTCCTTCGCGGGGTAGAAGCTGTCGAGGTCGAGGACGCCGAGCTTGCGAATTGGTGGGTTTTGGATCTGTCCGAGGAGGGTCGACAGGTCGAGGTCTTGGCCTTCGGACCACGAACGGTGCACGAGGTTGGACAGCAAGATGTGTTCGCGGCCGGTGAGTGGATCCGAGTCGATATCGACGAGCGCTAGGAGCGAGGAGACAAGCCCTTCAACTTCGTCGGCGAGCGCCTCGGAGTCGGCGCCGTCAGGAGCCGACAGGTCGCCAATGATGTCGAGGCCGACGCCAGAGTTTGAACCAGGCGTGTAGATCGTGAACTCGGCGGTTTCGCGAAGCTTTGCGATGCGGTCGGGGGTGATGTCCCAGCCTGCGAGGCCGTCTTTCCACATCGACGCCGTGTTCGCAGCATGTGCGTCGACGCTGATGCCTTCGCGCTCGGCGTCGGCAGGGTTGACCCAAGGAGCGAATTCTCCCGGTGAGAGGTCGGGGAAAGTGAGCAACAGGTTGCCCATGTCTCCTTTGGGATCGATGATGATCGTGGGGATACCCGACAGCAATGCCTCTTCAAGCATGATGATCGATAGGCCGGTCTTTCCCGAGCCGGTCATGCCCACGATCATGCCGTGGGTGGTGAGATCGCTGGCTTCGAGGTGAACTGCTTCGCTCGTCCGTTCGCCGCTGGATGTGTCGAGTACTCCGCCGAGATACAGGTGGCCCTGTGGAACGTTGGTCATGGGGCCGACTCTAGTTGGTCCGAGTCGCCACATCATCAGTTGAGAGGGACGGGAGATACGACTGCGCACACCGCGATCTCGCCGTCTGCTGGACTACACCAGGGCGTTGACTTAGTTGACCGGAAGTTCGTGTGTTGCTTTGAGTTCGCCCAGGCTGACGTTGGTTTCGATTCGGCCAACGTTGTCGTTGGCTTCTAGGTCGGCCAGCACGCCGTTGGTGTAGTCGGCGAGGTCGCCGACGACGGTTACGACAAGAAGGTCGTGTTGCCCGGCGAGCGAGTGGATGAGCAGCACCTCGGGCCGCACCCGAAGGGAGTCGATGAGTGCACTCGTGTAGCCGGAGCCGTCACGGACGAAACGGATCGTGGTGACGATCGTGACCGGAAGCCCAAGACGCTGCTGATCGAGCTTGGCAAAGATCCCCGACACGAAGCCGTCGGCCTTGAGGCGTCCGATTCGCCGCTGGACCGCCGAGGCCGACAGTCCAACAATCTCTCCGAGGTCGATGAGCGAACGGTCGGCGTTGCGCTGGAGTTCGTTCAACAATGATCGGTCGATGTCGTCGAGCACGGGGATGTCACGTTCTTTCTGTAAACGCCAAGTACACGCAACAAAATTGCAGACGGCTGCAATAGATCACGATAGTCGTGCATGGGGAAAACCTAACGTTGAGGTGGTGTTCTTCTCCCTCACCCTCATCGATCTCGCCGTTGCACTCGCCACGATTCTCGGCGTGGGAATGCTCGTGCCACAGGTCCTCGACATGGCCCGAACCAACAACTTCCGAGGCGTGTCACTCTCGTGGATCGGCGGCGGGGTCGCGATCAACGGCGGCTGGCTCGCCTACGCCCTCGCCGCGAACCTCCGAGGGCTGCTCCCGGTTTCCATCGGCGCCATCGTGCTCTACCTCGCAATGTTGGTGATGATGTCGCGTGAATCCTCAGCGATGCTCCGGCGTTCGATGGTCAGCGGCGCTGCGGTCGTGTCACTGTTCGCAATCTCGGGTCTTGTCGGGGGAGTTGCAGCCCTTGGCCTGGTTATCGCGTTGACGTACTCTGCCCAGTTCGCTCCGGCGGCATGGTCTGCGCTGTTTGCCGAGGACTCGTCGGGGGTATCGGCCCCCACATGGGTCATGGCCTGTATCGAAGCGGCGATCTGGGCGGTGTACGGCTTCACCCGCGGCGACACCGCGCTATTTGTTGGCGGTATCGGGGCGGGGTGTATGTCGCTGCTCGTGCTCGTCGGTCTCAGCGGAGTCGCCAGCGAGAAACCCGACGCCGCTCTCGCTGCTCGCTAGCCGCGATACGAGGCGTCTCTAGCTTTTTGCGGCGCCAACCACTCGTTGCTCTCGCTGGTCGCTTCGGTCCAAACGATTCGAAGCGTGATCCAACCGTCTCGGCGCAGCGGCGGTCTCGCGAAGCATGATCGTCACTAGAAGACCCGAAATTGCGGTGCCGGCCCCAACCGCCATCAGCGGGAGCGCGCCCGTCAGCAGCAATGCTGTCGCCAAGACACTCGCTCCACCGACAACGCCAGTCAAGCGGCTGCGCTGGTCGTTGGGTCCGCGGCTGACCAAAAGCCACAACGCGGCCCGAAGTGCAGCGATTGCGAGCGCTGTTGCTCCAATGATAATCACCGAGACCCCGTTGCTCGCGACCGCGGAGACAGCCGTGAGAAACGCCGCGGTCATCACGCTGACGGTCAGCGCAACGCGGACGAGCTGGTATGACCCAAGTGGTGGGACGGCCAAGACCGAAACGACCGTCAAGAGATGGAAGAGCACGATTGCAAGGACCGGACCGAGCGTCTCGGTCGTGAGCAGAACCGTCGCCCAGCCGTCGATGGTCGGTGTGTTCGTCGGAAAGAACTGTTGGGCGAGGAGAAAATCGAACGGGACGGCGAGCACACACCACGTAGCGGCCATGGCGCGACGAATCGGTGAGCGCATGACCGAATACCACCGAGAACCGTCGACCTCCATCATTTCCAAATCGACGGGAGTAGTGGCGTTTCGAGGGTCATTCGACCCAGCCGGCGGGCGAAAACGCAGAGATTCCTGCACCACGTCCGACGAATCGGCGGGTGCAGGAACCCCTGGTTTTTCAGGTGTTGTTGTTCAGGGCTAGTCGAGGCGTTCGACGACCATTGCCATGCCTTGGCCACCGCCCACACACATAGACTCGACGCCGTAGCGGCCTCCGGAGTCAGCCAGGCCGTTGAGAAGCGTCGTCATGATGCGAGCACCGGTCATGCCGAACGGATGGCCGAGGGCGATCGAGCCGCCGTTGACGTTCAGCTTGTCCTCAGGGATGCCGAGCTCGTCGGCGGAGCCGAGGACCTGCACCGCGAAGGCTTCGTTGATCTCGAATAAATCGATGTCGTCGACGGTGAGTTCGGCTCGATCGAGGGCAGAACGAATTGCGTCGATGGGTCCGAGGCCCATGATCTCAGGGTTCAGACTCGTCACGGCGCTCGACACGATGCGGGCAAGTGGTTTGATGCCGAGTTCAGCTGCACGGGTGTTACTCATGACCACGACAGCCGCGGCGCCATCGTTGAGCGGGCAGGCATTGCCAGCAGTGATGGTGCCGTCTTCGCGAAAGACCGGGCGAAGTCCACTCACGCCCTCGAGGGTCGTGCCCTCGCGAATGCCGTCGTCGTGACTGATGACGGTGCCATCCTTCAGGGTGTAGGGCGAAATCTCGTTCTCGAAGAAGCCGCGGTTACGGGCGTCTTCGGCGCGGTTTTGTGAACGTACGCCCCACTCGTCTTGGCGCTGTCGGCTGATGCCGGTGATCTGCGCGACGTTTTCGGCGGTCTGACCCATGGCGATGTAGATGTCGGGAACCTCAGGTGCATCCCAGTTCTCGGCTCCCGGACCGGAGCGCTCGGCGGTGCGTGCCTCGGCGTCAGCAAAGTGTGTGTTGTGGCTTCCCGAGTCGGAGTAGCCCTCGCCGTAGCGGCTCACGGTCTCAACGCCGCCAGCAACAAAGACGTCGCCTTCGCCAGCCTTGATTGCGTGAGCGGCCATCCGGATGGTCTGTAGCGACGAGCTGCAGTACCGGTTGACGGTGACGCCAGGAGCTTCGAGGCCCGCCATGAGGGCAGCGACGCGGGCGACGTTGTAGCCGCCTTCGCCAGCCGGTTGGCCAATGCCCCACAGCACGTCCTCAACCTGTTCGCGTGGAAGTTCTGGGACCTTTCCGAGAACATCGTCAATAATAAATGCGGACATGTCGTCGGGTCGTTCGTTGACGAGCGAGCCTTTGCCCGCTCGCCCAATCGGAGTTCGAGATGCGGCGACGATTACAGCTTCAGCCATTTTGTGGTCCTCTCCAAGGCCGGAATTGCCTCGTGATCGAGGCAACCAGTGCACTGGAGTGTAGGCGGAACTAGTGCCCGGGACCTAGGGAACAATGCTGTCGGGGACGCATTTTGGACAAATTCTCCGTGGTGTGCTAGCACTCAGCAAGGCACCCCATCTCGAAAAGAGATACACCCTTCGCGGGAAACTATTGGAAACGCGGGCAAAAGCGCGCGCATCATCGTGGTCGGCAAGAGTGGAGTAGAGGGTAATTCGGGCGCGCAAAGAGGTTCCGGCCTCAGTGCTGTGTCGTCCTGCCCTCGGAGGGACGAATAACAACATGATCGATGCACTTTCGGTGACTAGCGAGTCAACCTCGTGGATGGCAGGAGGAGCGTGCGCTGGCGACAGCGACCTCTTCTTTGCGCCGTTCGCTGAGCGGCCAGAGGCCAGGGTTCGCCGGGAAGCCAAAGCACGTGTCATCTGCGAGACCTGCGACGTTGTCGCCCGGTGTCGTGACTACGCACGCAGCAACCTTGAACTTGGATTCTGGGGTGGAGAGTCAGAGTCAGAGCGGGCTGCTGCCGGCTTTGCGCCGACGACTCCCATCATTGGACGCCGCAAGGTCGCCGAAACCCGTGCGGCTAAGGCACTCGGACGTAACGTCACCTAACACCGCGGCCCACCAACACAACCGGCAGCGTCACTACAGCGGGTCTATTCGTCAGCGCTAAGCCGTTCAAGGACGGCGAAGTTGTCGTCGGTGATCACACGATTGCGCGGTCCCGGACTGTTGGCATCGCCGCTGTCGTACCCAGCATCGCCCGGCCAGCACACAGCGCGCTGTCCGAGTGGGTGGGGTTCACCCGCGTCCAATGCTCGGGTGTGATACCACCTTGGTCCGCTCGTGACAGTTGCATCCATCAGTGAACTGATATCGGTCGCCTGACGAAGGTCATCCAAGGTGATCCATGTCGGGATCGCCATTGGGAAATCGCCATCGCGGCACCGGTCCATTGCCTCTGCTGCGGTGACCCAGCGGGCGTCGCTGTTTTCGCGCTCGTCGACGACGATGTCGCCATGGTGCTCGGGAGCGAGGAAGAACCACGTCGCGAACCGCTTCGGTGGGCCGACCTTCGGTGGAATCCAATGCGAGAACCATGCGAGTGCTCCTTGCATGCAGTGCAGTGAGGTTTCCTCTCTCGCCTCGCGCACCGCCGCAGCAGCCGTGGTGGCGAGCAGAGAGGGGTCCTCCCAGCGCTGAGTGTCTTCGTCGAGGTCGGCGGGCAGTGGTCCGTCGCCTTCTTCGACAACGCCACCGGGAAACGTCCACATGCCGCCGAAACTCAACTCGGGATTACGGCGCACCATCAACACCTCGATGTCCTTGCCGCGAGCCTGGGTAATAGGCATGCAAGTTGCGGCGAGTCGGAGCGGGGAAGTGATGGTCATTGCCTTAGCGTAGAAGACATGGCTAGCAACGCTGGACGATTCGATGCTCACGATGTCGACGCGGCGGCGCATGTGTTTGAGATGGTGCTCGAGAAGCCCGGCCGATGGTGCAATCTTTTCTTCGAACCAATCGACGACGAGAACATCGTGCCGGACTCGGCGCTGTTCGGATTTCTTGCAGCCCGCGGTCCGGCCAACCCACTGGCGACGTTGATGACGCCCCAAAAGGCAGCCGGTCACCTCCTCGAGGTCGGCATACAACACCGGGCAGGTACGAAAGCTGCTGCGCAACTCCGCGACGCCGAGCTCTACGGGCCGACCACCGCTCGCGTCGTGCAAGACCATCCTCGACGTGGGTTGGTGATCGAGTGGCCATCAGATGAGGACCTCGAATCGCTTATTCGGTGGCTCTTTCCGGCAATGCGCGAGCTTGCTCGGGCGCCGTCAACGAATGCGATCCTCTGGGAACTCCACGACTGAGTTGCTCGCTAAAAATGCCCGTTGGGGTCTGACCCCCAAGGGCATTCATAGACCGGCTGGATGGTTCGTTTCGGGCGCGCAAAAACCCCGGCGCACATCGGGTAGATGTTCCGCTGGGGTAGTGCGCTAACTCGCGAGCGCTCTGGTTGTGCTCTGGTTGACTTGGCTGGCTGCTTGACGCTGGCGCAACCACGAGTCTGCTTGGCGTTGGGTGACTGCTTGGTCACCCGAGCCGCAGAGCATCGTGAGTCGATCGCCAGACGCCGTTGTCTGGTTCATGCTCATGATTACCTTTTTGGTTTTCGCTTGTAAAGATGTTCGGCACGTGTTGCCAACATCTGTAGAGAGTTTGACATACCAATCCCAAATAGTCACGCGCCGGCGGGTTAACTACCGGTGAACGCTCGAAGTGCTGGGCACAGCAGGGCTCAGTGTCCAACGCCCTTGGGCCCGACGGTGAGAAGAAGCACGAGATCATCGAAGTCGGGGTCGCCGAGCCCGTCGCTACACCACAGCCGGATGCGATCGCTCGCTCCTTCGGGGACGGGCAACGTTTCGACGACGATGCCGCTGTTCCCAATCCACGCGTGTTCTCCGTCGCCGAGAATCCACGAGTTCCACAGTTGCAGCACCCCGGTGTCGCCGTCGTCGAGGTCACAGAATTCGACCTCGAACGCCGGGTAGGTCTCGGCCAGCACGAGCACGCTCTCCGATGGCTCAAAGTCGGCCCCAACGACCGAGATGTCGCCGCCGGATTTACCGCGAATACGAAGGGATTGTTCGATGTCGGGCCGACTGTCTTCAACGAGAACTTCGAGAATCGAGTCCGAGTCGAGCTCGATTTCGGTTATCGAGACAACTTCGATCCCATCGACTCGAATTCGATCGGTTCTCTGTGTTCGGAAACGGTCCGCCAGTGTTCGAGCGGAGTTCACTCGTCGCCCTCGACGATCGTCGTCGAGGTCGGCGACCAACCCCAGAGCAGAATGCCCTCGTCACGATGGCGCTCGAGCAATTCGACGCGTCGGGTGACGGGGTTGTAGCGCTCTGGTGCGTCGCCGTCGCGAAGTCGTAGCCCGTTTTCGTATCCGAACAAGGGAGCGCTCTCCTCGTCGAAGAGTTTCCAAAAGTCCTCGTCTTCGAGAGGGCCGGCGGGATCAGGAACACGAATGGTGTGAGCAAGCATGCCCGCAGCGACCGCTGTGGGACGATCGAGGTTCGCTCCAGTGGAGACGACCGGTGTGGTCTGGACTGTCGTTCCCGGAGGGAGAAGCGAATAGTTCGCGGGTGGAACAGATCGTCCCCAACGCCAGGCGCGTGCGCGTTCTGGTGGTGCTTGCGCGTGCGGGCGCGAGCGGCCAAGAAGAACCGCACCGAGCCGGTCGAGTCCAACATAGGCAACCGCGGCGGCAGCCCACGAGAGAAGGACGAGTCGGAATAACGACGCGGCGGTTGGGTCTTCGAATTGAGAGGTAAACCACTCGACGGGGCCGAGCGCCTGGAACCATTCGTTCATTGAGCCCCGCCCGGGTCGATGATGGCCATAAGAATCAGATCGATCACTTCTTTACTATCTGCGGTTACCGCTACGCGATGCAATAGCTCGTCTCCGTCGAACGAGACGAGCGTCCTGCCGCGCTGCTCGCCGTCGGTGTCAGAGCACACAATATTCGACGAGCGGAACGTGAAGTGGTCGGGTCGGAGAAATCCTAGAACCGCACACGGGTCGTGCATGGCCTTGCCTGCCGTGCTCGCGTCGTGGCTTAGCTGATAGAACTCGAGAGCATCGGCGAGGAAGGTCGCTCGGGTCGTCGACGCCTCCCGCAATCGCGTCACTTCACTCGCCCCAAAGAGCACCTGATTGGTGAGGTCGAGATCGAACATGGTGAGATTGATTCCCGATGCCATCGTTACCGCAACGGCATCGGGGTCGCACCACGCATTGAACTCGGCAAAGGCTGTGACGTTGCCCCTCGTTGTGCCGCCGCCCATCCAATAAAGGTGCGAGATGCGATCAGCGACGGTCGGATCAGCGTCGAGCGCGAGCGCAATATTGGTCAACGGGCCGGTTGCCACGATGACCGCGTCGCCGGAGCTGCAGTAGTTGAGGATCGCCTGGGTGGCTCCGGTCGGCTGTTCACGTTGATCCGGTTCGGGGGTGACGTAGGTGCCCAGCCCGGAGTTGCCGTGAATCTCGGTGGCGGTCACGGGTTCGACCCGCAGCGGCCGGTCAGCTCCCCGGTGCACCGGGACCTCAGCGCCTGCAAGTTCGAGGATATGGAGCGCATTTCGAGTGGTGTTCTCGATCGACACGTTTCCGCTGACCGTCGTGATCACATCGAGATGGGCGAATTCGAGCGCGCAGAAGATCGCAAAGGCATCGTCGATACCGGGATCGCAATCGAGCAGAAAGTGAGGTTTGGAATTCATAACAGTCGCTGATCAATCTCATCGGCTGTGGGCAAAGAAGTCTGAGCCCCAAAGGCGAGCGCGGTCGCTGCGCCTGCCCGAACAGCAAAGCGAGTCGCCTCGACCATGGTCGCCCCTGCAGCCAGCCGTACGGAAAGGGCGCTGCGGAAAGCATCGCCAGCAGCGGTGGTATCGACCGCGTCGATCGTTGGCGCAGGCACGGCGTCGACCCCCTCGGCGGTCACGATGACCGCGCCCCGCGCGCCGAGCGTGACGACGACAGTATCGACAGACAGCTCCCGCGCCGCAGCGGCAATATCGGCGAGGTCAGTGGGGTCGACGTTGCGTCCGGCAAGTAGGGCGAGTTCGGTTTCGTTCGGGACGAGGACATCTGTGGCATCGAGCAGCGTTCGAGGGATTCCGCCAGCTGGCGCAGGGGCCGGATCGAGCACGACGAGACCGGTCGACATCTCGGCGGCGAGAATAACGCTCTCCATAGGAATCTCGAGCTGCAACTGCGTGACCGCAGCGTCCAACGTGGAAGCCCGGTCGGTGAGCACTGCCTCGCGGACGAGCGCGTTTGCGCCGGGGCTGACCGTGATTGCGTTATCACCGTGAGAATCGACCGTGATCAAGGCGATTCCGCTCGGCACATGTTCGACAGTGCCAAGCCCGTCGGTGTTGACCCCGGCAGTTTCAAGAGACGTACGGAGCAGGTCGCCAGCGCTATCGGCGCCCACCATGCCAATAAATGCCACATCGGCGCCCAGTCGGGCCGACGCCACAGCCTGATTGGCCCCTTTGCCACCGGGTATCTGCTCGTGGTCACCACCGAGGACTGTCTCGCCGGTCGTGGGGTGATGGGGGACAACGACGACGATGTCGAGATTCGCTGAACCAACAACAGCGATTCGGGAAGACATGGTGTGCTCAGTTCGTAGCTGGTGGTTCGACACCCGTGGTTGTCGACCAGATGTTGGGGTTTGCCACGATGACGTGCTCGACGGCTTCGACGAAGGACAACGAGTGCGAATCGATCAGCGTCGGATAGACGAGTTGTTCGAAACCACCGGTCGCTCGTGCATCTTTTGCGTGTTGGGGCGAGGCGAACCAAAAGGAAATCGATGTGGTGAACACCGCGGGTCCCTCGTCGATGAAGCAGATGCGGCAGCCAACATCGCCAAAGGTGGCGCATGCCCCCTCGGCCAACGACTGCACATCGGAGCGGTACTGCGGGGAGTCGACGCCACCGGATGGATTGAACAGTGCCGAGATCTTTGGGCCCGGCGTAGCAGCGCCAAGCCACGGCTTGGCGAGTTCGGCGACATCGACGGTGCGCGATGCCCACGAGGGTCCAACAATGGCGACGTCTGCAACGAGATCGCCAAGGTTGGCTGGCTGGGCCGATTCTTCATCGTCAGCGGTGATCAAAATCAGCGCATTGTGCTCTGGTACAGGCGTTTCGCGGTCTGTTTCCTCGGTGAGTAGATCCGGGCGAGCAGTGATGCCGAGGTCGACAACGATCGAGCTAACCGAGGTTTCCTCGGCCAACAGCGCCGCCGGAGCGTGCCGTACGAGCCCGTCTTCGATCTCGAATCGTGTGGCATCGGCGTGACAGATCAATCCATGAAGGCGCTGGAACATTGGTTAGCTTCCGAGTCCAGGCTCGAGCGCATGCAACCGCTTGACCGTCCCGATAAGCACCTTCTTCGCGATCTTTGGTTGCGAATCGAGGAGCCCCGCAAACTCGCGCCTGTTGAGCGCAGAGACGGTCATGTCGGTATCGGCGGTGACGGTGGCTGTCCGGGGGACGCCCGCAATGACCGCAAGTTCGCCAAGAAAGTCGCCCGGACCAACCTTTGCGAGCACCCGGCCCGAGCGCCGCACGGTTGCCTCACCTTCGGAGATGACCAAGAACTCGCGGCCCGGCGTTCCCTCGACCATGAGTTCTTTCCCAGCCTTGACCGAGACGGTGGTCATCAGGCTGGAAATCGCCCGAAGTTCCTTCTTGCTGAGTTCGCTGAACAGTTCGATGGATTCGAGCTTGCTATCGATCGTCATAGGTCACCTTGTTCGTGAGGCGGCAGGTCATGAGGTGGGGATACGAGGCGACGACTGGTCCGAACCAACCATGCCTCGGCACCGCCTTTCTACTACAGGAACCACACACTCAGCGGTTCTAACTCGCCACCGGCCACACGCGTCTACCCGCGAGCTCGGGCCCCCTGTATGACCCGTGAGCCAATGAACGCGATGCCGCTGAGAAGAACGATCGCCACACCGAGCTGCGCAAATCCGCCCCGATCGCCCGGATCTTCGGGGGCCGGCCCCGGATCGGGAGTCCCGGTGATTACTCCGAGGCCAGGCGCCTCGTCGACCTCATCTTCAAGATCGGTCACCTGCGCTGCCGCCGGTGAAACATCGAAGATCGAGAGCGGCGTCGAGATCATCAGCGCACACGAAATAGCTGCGGCCAGAACGAGCCGGGTGAGTCGTAGCGATGTGCGCACAGCTACACGCTACGGCCGCCGTCTCTGGTTGGCGACCACGCAATGACCGAGACCGACGACACCAAACGCGTCTGTTCTGCGGCTGCAGAGTCGGAATTTTTCTCGGCATCACAACAAATGCGCTTCGGTGACGGCACACTTTTCATGGTGAAAGCGACTCACGATGCATACAGTCCGTCGGTTCGTCGCGTTCTCGACCTTCCCCGCCCGAAGTGGCGAGGAAAAATGCACAAGTGGATGATTCCCGTCGCAGCCGCCGGGTGCATCTTCCTCGTGGCCGTTGCCCAGTCAGATGCTGCTCGCGGTGTGGCCCTCGGCTATGGCCTGGCCGCAATCGGGCTCTATTCGGCGAGCGCCTTGGCACACTACCGAGTGTGGGAACCATCCCGCCTGCACAAGCTCTTCATGCTCGATCAGTCGATGATCCTCGTCTACATCGCCGCGTCGACCGCGCCGGTTGCCTATGCCGTTGGCGGCGGACTTGGGTGGTTGCTCGTGGGCGGCATGTCGTTCCTCGCGCTTGCGGGGATCGTGACGATCTGGCTTCCGTTTCACCCGCCGAGGGGAATGATGAACACCATCTTCCTCATCACTGGTTGGTGGCCCATCTTTTTCGTGGTCCCGATCGCTCGAGGCATCGGTGGCGCAGGCATTGCGATCTTGCTCGCTGGCGGAGCGGTCTTTACCGTCGGGGCGCTCATTGTTGGCGGGCAACGCCCGAACCCCAACCCCTATGTGTTTGGCTACCACGAGATCTGGCACGTCTTTGTCATCGTGGGCAGCGTTGTCCACTTCGTCCTGTTCGCACTAATTCTGACCGGGAAGGCGCCCCTCTAAGGCAGCCATGGCATCGACGAACGGGCACGACGATCTTCCAGTTGCATTCCGCCAAGGCTCATCTGTTGAGGGCCTTCTTCCGCTCGCCGGTTTCTTTGTTGGCGAACAACTGGGCTCCCGGCTCCTCGGTAGCGATCTCTGGGGCGATCGGATCGCCATCATCTTGATGACGCTCGGCGCTGCATGGTCGGTTGTCCAACGCAAACGGCGTGGCGTGGCGATTGGCTGGTGGATCCCATCACTTGCTGCCTACCTGTTCTTTCGAGGCATCGCTGGCCTCATCTGGGGAGAGGACGTCTTCCTCGCGATCGGCATTGGGTTGAAGGTAGCGCTCGGTCTTGGCGCCCTCGGATCGGTGGTCATTGGCAAGCCGGCCGCTGGTTTGCTGGCTCCGCTCGTCCTTCCGTTCGATGACGAAACTCGGGCCCATCCAATCTTTGCGTCGACGATGCGGAACCTGACCCTTTCCTACGCCGTCTACCAGCTGGTCACCGTTGGTTTCGAGATCTGGTTGTTAGGAAGCACCGATTCGGGAAGCAGCTTCCTCATCATCCGGACCGTGATCGGCACCGGCGCGGGATTCTTTGGTTTCCTCGCCGCGGTGTTCTACGCCGATCAACGCCTACGGAAAATCCCGAACTTCTCAGGAGTCATGGAGATGTTCGAAGAAATTGGTCAGGCGCTAGAAGAACGTCGAGCAAAGAACTAGGCGTTCTAGCTGCCGGTGAGTTCTTCGAGCCACGCATCGGCACATGTCAGCCGATGCTGGAGCTGCTGGGTTGTGGCCTCGGTGATCCGGTGGATGCCCGATCGCCGGTTGAGCTCGCCGTTGACCGCCCGATGCTCCCAGCCAAGGATTTGCGAGATCGTGCGAACCCGATCGCTGTTGCGGTCGCGGAGTTCTTTCTTCCCGGCGAAGCGACTGCGAATATCTGCGAGGGCCTCGGGAATTGCCCCACCGTCATTTCCTGAGCGGCCTTGCAACGGTGGAGGAGGTGGCAGGTCGAAAGGGTGGCCAACGAGGTCGCCGGCGGTCGAGGCAATGTCGCCCTCGTCGGGATCGATACCGTCGTGGCCCGGGGTTGCAATCTCCTCGAGTGCGGTCGATGAGAGCGCCGAAAACAGCGACATCTGTTCTTCCTGATTGTCGAGCGCTGCGGGATCCTTCTTCTCAGCTGGCGTCGGCCGCTTCTCGACGCTGTGGCGGCGTTGGAGCGCAATCGTGGCCGCATGCCCGCGAAGGCGATGGTCGTCGGGGACATAGAAGTAGGCGGGCTGGGTGGTGAGCCCGGGCGTCCAACGGGCGATACGTCCAACGGCCTGACGAAAGAACAGCGCCGTTGTTGTTGTTGTGGCAAAGACCGCAACCCGCAGCCGCGGTACATCGACCCCTTCGGAAATCATACGAACCGCAACGATCCACGGGGCGTCGCTAGTGGAGAACGAGTCGATCTTCGCCGACGCCTGTGGGTCGTCGCTCAGCACCACCTGGGGGGCAACGCCGGAGATCGCGGCGATCTTCGCAGCGATCTCACGAGCATGTTCGTGGTCAATGGCGATCACGAGCCCACCGGCGTTGGTGTGCGTCTTGCGGATCTTGGTCAGTCGATCGTGCGCCTTGTTGAGGACTGTTGGAAGCCATCCGCCGTCGCTGTCGAGCGCGGTCCGTAGCCGGGCGCTCCAATCCGACCTGTCGATCTCGTCGCTAAACGTTGCCTCTTTGATCGACCCGTTCGCATCCATCCACTCCATGTGTCCATCGAAACGGGGGAAATAGACGGGACGAACAACCCCGCCTTCGACCAGTGCGTCGCCGTAGCCATACTCGAAGTCGGCAACCGCCTCGCCGTGATCTCCAAAGGTGTATCGAACAAAGGGAATGGGGTTGTCGTCGCTGCGGAACGGTGTGCCCGAGAGCAGTAGCCGGACGTCAGCGGTTTGGAAGGCGTGAAAGACTCCGTCGCCCCATGACCGGTCGGCGGCTGCGTGGTGGACCTCGTCGAGGACGACAACACCAGCTTCGGCGAAGTTCCGCAAGTGGTGGCGGGCCGATGCTGCCTGTGCATAGGTGACGATGATGCCGTGCATATCTCGGGCAATACCGTCGTGTGGATGCCAGTCGGGGTCGAGATGCAATCCGAATCGGGCTGCGGCTTCGGCCCACTGCTGTTTCAAGTGTGCGGTAGGCACACAAATGACCAGCGGTTTGGAACGACCGCCAAGCTCGGCACGAATTGCCGAGAGTGCAAAGGTGGTCTTGCCCGCGCCAGGACACGCAACGGCGAGAAAGTCGGGGTGGGGCCGGTCAGCGAACGCGATGAGAGCATCACGCTGCCAGCGTCGGAGGGTAACGGTGGTCGCCATGGGGGAGCGACCAAACTATCCGACTGGCGACCGGTCGCGACAGCTATCGTCCGAGCGTCTCTGCTGAAGCGGTCATAGTGTGGAGCAGTGCTGTTTCATATCATTGCTTCCGACGCGTGGGCCGAGGCAGAAGAGCGTGGAGAATACCGGCCGCCGAGCCTCCAAACGGACGGATTCATTCATCTGTCGGCGAAGTCACAAATTCTGCGGCCAGCAAACCTTCTGTATTCGGGTCGCCGCGACCTCCAACTCTTGGTTATCGATCCGGACACGCTGACGTCAAAGGTCATCTTCGAACCCGGATCCCACGGAGAGTCCGAAGACTTTCCCCATCTGTACGGGCCGCTGAATCTCGACGCGGTCACGTCTGTTCTCGCGTTCGCGTGTCGAGACGACGGAACCTTCGAGTTGCCTGACCTTCCGGATTAGGACGTCTCAGGGTTGGTTGACGGCAAACTGGTCTTGGCGTTGTCGAGCTCAGCGATACTCAGCTGATCGAGCACCGTCGAGATGTTCCGTCGGGCCTGATCGAGGTCGTGTCGGGTGCGATTCTCGGCTTCGATGAGGCTCTGCAGCGATGTCCGAGCTTGGTCGAGCAGGTCATCGCTTCGCTGCTGTGCGTCAGACTCTGCATTGGCGAGAATTTCCTTTGCACGGTTGCGGGCTTGGGACACGATCGCTTCTGCCTCGGCGTTTGCCGACGAGACATGCTCGTTTGTGGCCTGGCGAGCCGCTTGGGCTTCGGACAGGGCCTCAGCAAGTTCGTTATCAACTTCAGCCTTGCGCATGCCCGCGTAGTCATCGGCGTCTTCGCGGGTTTCGCGTGCATAGTCTTCGGCAGCCACGCGAATGGACGTGGCTCGTTCTTCGGTGAGGGCAACCAGTTGGCCTGCGGCCTGTTCGTGGGCAACACGGTCGGCTTCAATATCGAGTCGAACCTGGTCGACGAGGGTGCGGGCTTCGATCTCGGCGTCGTCACGGATCTTCATTGCACTGTCTTGCGCCTGGCGAAGCATCAATGAGATCTCGTTACCAACACGATCGAAATCGTCGCTCGGCGAGTTCCGCTCAGATGCGGGCGTTGCTTCGGCCGGCCCAACGTTGTCGTGCACACTGTCGG
>CALKGG010000008.1 GCA_938084885.1 uncultured Acidimicrobiales bacterium | reverse complement strand
CACGCTGGCTTCCCGCTCAGCGCCGCTCACACGCTGTCAGGACATCGCCCGCAGCATCGCTCGAACCAAACGTCGTCCCAACACATCGATCATCACCATTGCCGCCAACAACCACATCATTGCCCGAACCACCCTGAATCTCATCGGGGCCGCCCTGGCCATACAACGCGTCGTCGCCGGCCCCACCATCGATGCGATCCCTGCCTCTCACACCGTAGATCTGATCGTTTCCGGCCCGGCCAAACAGCACATCATTGCCCGAAGCCCCGCGAATCTGATCGTTCCCAGGGCCGCCTTGAATCGTGTCGTGGTAATTGCCGCCGTTCAACACGTCGTCGCCGTCGCCGCCAGCGATGTTGTCTCGGCCCTTCCCGCCGCTGATGAAATCACTGCCGGTACCTCCGGAAATACCATCGTTCTGTGCGCCACCGCAGATGATGTCATTGCCGCCAAGACCATTGATCGTGTCATTGCCGCCAAGGCCAACAATGACGTCGTCACCGTTGGTGCCCGTCAAGATATCGTCACCGTTGGTGCCAACAATCGTCGCCGTCCGGGCGTTGCAGGTGTGGGTAACGCCGCCAACTGCTGGTGGACGGCCGTTCGGATTTTCGATGTCGAAGAAGCCATGTCGTCCAATGTTCCATGCACGCCTATCGGCTCCGTCACGACCAATAAAGGTGCCATCGTGCCCGAGCAACAGACCTCGTTCGATCACCGCGAGTGACTGCACCCCAACAAGGCCGTCCGCACCGGGGTCCCAATCGAGCGCGGTGCCAGTATTTGGGTCGAATGCTGCGAGTTGGTCTCGGTTGACCGTGGATGGGAACCGGCTCCCCGGGGTCGTACCAAAGCAGCTGTTTGCGTTCGTGTAGTCGTCGACACCTGGGAATGGAACTGGTGATCCTGGCCCTTCAACGTTGCAGAAGTGGCCGCCCATGTACACCGCCGAGTTCGAGATGGCGACTGCATAGGTGCTGTCGAAGTTGCGCGCAATCCAACGCTCGCCCTGGTTTGAGGTGTGGCGATCGGAGATGTCGAAGCGAACACCGGCGTCCCTGCCCATCAGCGGGAAGTCGCCACCATTGCTCACGACCACGATGTAGGAGCCATCGGGCGAAACATCGGCGTCGTAGGCCCAGATCTCGTCGGATCCCCAAAAGTTGGTGCTGTAGCCGAGGAGGTTGTTCGACTTCAGATCGATCAAGGCAATACCCGGACGGAGAAAGCCGTCGACCATCTGACCGCGATGCACAACCACGAGGATGTCGTCAGGGGTGACGCCGATAAAGCGGGGGCCAAAGGTGAACGTCGAATCAATGCGGCTGCTCTGCGTAATGTCGAATCGGAACGACCCCTCGACTGCGCCGGTGTTCACATCAACTTCGGCGAGGCGTTGACGAGGCGTTGCGTTGACCGACGTGAAATCGCCACCGACGAATAGGCGTCCATCGTCATAGGCAAGTTGGGTGACCGAGGAGTTGAAGTTGGCAACGAACGAGTCATCAATGCGGCCCGTCGAAAGCGAGTACTTTGCGAGGCGATGGTGTGTGGAGCCATCGGCCACATTGAATTGACCGCCAATGATGACGCTGTTCGACCCGGCGGGTGCGATGGCGTTCACCCTCGGTGGCTGTCCATTGTTGCGCGAGAGCGTCGGCAGGAATGCTTCGATCAGTGCGCCCGTATCGATGTTGTAGGCGTAGACACCCGACGTATTCAGCACCCGGCCGTCAATGGTTTCGATCTGTGTAAAGTCGCCGCCGACGACGATGAGATCTCCAACCTGGGTGCTATCGAAAACGGTGCCGTCGAGCACGGTTGGGAGGTCTCGCCGAGGGGTCTGTGTCGGAAGGCCATCAAAGGACGCCGACGCCGACGATTGATTCAGTGCTGCGAGTGTCACGACCCCAACAAGGAGTAGACAACACAGTCCGAACGCAACGCCGAGACTCCGCCGAAGTGTTGATCTTGCAATACCCATACCTCTAGTCATCGCCGCGTTTGGGCGATCGCGAGAGGGGCGGGAGAACTATCGGGTCTGGATTCGAGCCGGGTGCACTAGGTCGACTAGGCCGTACGAACTACCCCTGAGCTCATCGACAGCGGTATGAGCGGGTTCACGCTCACGGTGACGGCGACAATGCAGCGACGAGACGCTCCGGCGTGTCTGCGGGAAGATCGAGGTGGCTTACAAAGCGAGACGTTCCGGCACCGACTCGCGCCAACACCCCAGCAGTGTCAAGCGCTGCAGCGGCCGCTTCCCAGTTGTGGAAGTCGACGAACACCATGTTTGTGTCGACGGCGCGAACCGTCATGTCAGGCAACGTCTCGAGGGCGTCGCCAATTCGGGTTGCCATTGCATGGTCATCGGCAATGCGGTCGCGGTGGTGGTCGAGTGCGTAGATACCGGCAGCTGCGAGGATACCCGCCTGACGCATGCCGCCTCCCAGCATCTTGCGCCACCGGCGAGCCGAATCAACATGGCGTTTCGAACCGGCAAGAACCGAGCCGACCGGCGCCCCCAGGCCCTTCGACAGGCAGACCGACACGCTGTCGAAGGGTTCGGCGATTTCGGCAACGTCGGTCCCGAGCGCGACTGCGGCATTCCAGATTCGGGCGCCGTCGAGATGCATCGACAATCCGTGTTCGTCGGCGACCGAACGAGCATCGAGGCAGTAGGAGACCGGCAGTGCTTTGCCGTCGGTGGTGTTCTCCAACGTGAGCAGCCGCGTCCGGGCAAAGTGGGCGTCGTCGGGTTTGATCTTTGAAACAACAAGATCGAGGTCCAATGTTCCGTCGGGGGAGAACTCGATTGGTTGCGGCTGGATACTTCCCAAGACTGCCGCCCCGCCTGCTTCGTATTTGTAAGTGTGCGCGTTCTGTCCAACGATGTACTCCTCGCCGCGGGCACAATGAGCCAACAACGCGCACAGGTTGGATTGGGTTCCCGATGGAACAAAGACGGCGTCGGTCTTGGCGAGCAGCGTCGCCGTCTTCTGCTCGAGTGCAGTCACGGTCGGGTCGTCCCCCCACACGTCGTCGCCCACTTCAGCATCGGCCATCGCTGCTCGCATCTCGGGTCCCGGACGGGTGACGGTGTCGCTGCGAAGATCGATCATGAGCCAAGACCCTAATCGGTCGCGGCTGATAACTCCGAGGTCGTAGGCTGAGCGCCATGGCAGAACTAGATCTTGGACTCGCGAACTCCGTCGAGGCATTCATCGACACCCTGATGGCCACGCTCGAACCCGTGTCGCAAAGCGTGCTGCGACGGGGCCCAGACCAACTCCGCAAGGACCTTGCACTCGATGCGTTCAACTGTTCTGCGGCCTTCATCGACTGCGATGACAGCCATTCAGATCTTGAACTCGAGGCGTTTGTTGTGGCCCTCGAACAGCACTTTCCCGATCTGCTTCCGCCCGACACTTCGCCCGCAGACGTCCGAGCAGCTGGCCTCATTGCTGGTAAGCGTTCGTGGTTGAACGAACCGTCTGGGTTGTTCAACTCGATGGTTGCTGGCGATCAACAAAATGGCACGGCCTACTCGAGCGTCTACTACGAGCAGGCGTTACGAATGGCGCACACCGCAATCGGTCTCGACGACTACACGAGCCGTTTCGAGCTGAGTGGAGTCGAGCAGTTTCGATCGATGATGCTGCGCACGATGAAGAGCGGAAACGTGAACTCCGGGGCGTCGGTGGCCACCAGCGGCTCGCCGGTTACCGCAGCGGCTCCCGTCGAAGAGGACCTTCCGCCCGAGCGCGACCTCGACGAACTTCTCGAAGAGCTCGATGCCCTGATCGGCCTCGAATCGGTCAAAGAGGAAGTCAAACTTGTTGCGGCGCTGCTGCGTGTGCAGAAGCTTCGTGCCGAGCGTGGGCTGCCCGTTCCTGATTCCAGCCGCCACCTGATCTTCGTTGGTAATCCGGGCACGGGAAAGACGACGGTTGCTCGCTTGCTCGCGCAGATCTATCGAAGCCTCGGCGTTGTCGAGAAAGGTCACCTGGTTGAAACCGACCGTTCGGGGATGGTGGCTGGATTTGTTGGCCAGACCGCCACGAAGGTCAATGCGTTGTTCGATCGAGCCGACCAAGGAGTGCTGCTCGTCGATGAGGCGTACTCATTGACCCGTGGCGGCGAGAAAGACTTTGGCCGCGAAGCAATCGACACGATGGTCAAACTCGTCGAGGACCGCCGTGACAGTGTCGTCGTCGTGCTGGCTGGTTATCCCGACGAGATGGCCGACCTCGTCGAAGCAAACCCGGGGATGAAGTCGCGCTTTCCGCGCACGATTCGTTTCGAGGACTATGACGATGAGGAGCTCCTGAAGATCTTCAGCCTCATCTCAGAAAGTCAGGAGTACCACCTCGACGAAAGCGGTGAAGAGGCCGTGTTGGCGTTCTTTGCCGAACAAGATCGGGGTCAGGGCTTTGGCAACGGCCGGACCGCTCGCAACCTCTTCGAGGCGTCCGTGTCACGTCACGCAGTGAGAATGGTCGAGATCCCTGATCCAACGAACGATCAGTTGATCACGCTTACTCGAGACGATATCGAAGGGATCGCGCTGATCGATGGTGAGGGTGACTCCACCAACGCTACTGAGGGCGCCGAGTGATCGAGTGTTTCGTTGGACGAGGGTTGGCTCGAACCGTCGTTGTCGTGCTGGGTGTATTCGGGTTGGTGCTTTTTGGATTGACCGCGCCGTTACTCGCTGCCCAAAACGAGAGCGAGCAGCGTTCCTTGCAGTCGGTTATGGCTGACGCAATTTTGAAACAGGGCTGGTGGGACGACTCGGGTGCACTGTCTGAAGCTGACATGGCTGCGCTCGTCGACGAGTTCGGAGACGAGTTCGGCTTTGCGTTCACTGATCGATCCTTCGAGGTCGAGGGAGAACCAACGCAGAATCCGGCAGGTCTCCTCGCCCAATCGACGCTCGACCTCCTCGCCGCGTCCGGTGGTCCATCGACGTTGCTCTTCGTCACCGGCGATCAGGTCGGTGGAGCAACGAACGCCTTTCCGTTCTTCAATATTGGCCAGGTCATGGCCAACTTCGATCGGTCCAATCCTCCCGCATCCTTTGATGCGGCAGCGTTCGAGCTTCTCGCTCTGGGCAACGAGCTTGCTCCAGTTCTAGAAACTGCAGTTGCCGATGCACCCGCAGGGCAGGAGGACGACATCGACGATCCCGATACGGGTATCTTTGCCGGTATGAGAATTCTCATTATCCTCGCCATCGTCGCCGGAGCGCTCGCCCTCGCGTCGGTCATCTCTGCTCGTAACAAGCACGCACGACGGGTGGTCACCACCGCAAGCGCTCGTGATAGTACCAAGCAGGAACTTCGCGCGATGAGCGACCTGATCCTCGATCTCGATCCACGGGTCGCGCTCGCAGATGACCGGGCGCTAAAGGAGCGGTTCGTCGATGCGTCGTCGACCTACCGGGAGGTTCTCGAGAAGTCCGAGACCGCCGACACCGGCCATGAGGTTGCCGATCTTCGAATCGACATCTCAAAGGCGCGTTGGAAGCTCGACGTCATCGACGCCCAATTGTCTGGTCGCACTCCGCCCAAGGAGCCGTTTACTCGAGACAACTCGGGGTCTGCTTGGGATTCGACCCGGGGCCGCGGGGACAATTCATAGCCGGTCACCAGCGGCGGCAGTGGTCGAGGTGTGGCGAGGGGCCATGCGTTCACCACAGCGATGTGGGCGAGGTCCAACACTTGACGATTTCCTGTCGTCTATGATGTGGGCGCGGAGCGGGGCACTACGTAGTGTTTTTCTATCGAGGTGTCGGACACCTCGATGCATTTTGCGTCTCGTTGAGGCGCGGAGGTTCCGTGCGTTATATCTTCACCGCAGCGATTGGTACGCTGCTCGTCATCGCTGCGCTCTTGGCGCTACCGCCGATCGGCGAATCCCAGACATCGTTGGTGGCGCAGTCCACTGGTGACCGTTTGGCCACTGTTGGTGCGCTCGACGACCCTTCTAACGAAGCGCCGACAACGACGGCATTGCCGGCCCGACAGGTTCTCTCACCCAGCTCGACCGACGCGGCGATTGAGATGTTCGCTGAAGTATTGGGCGAGGTGGAGTACAACTTGTCCGACAAGTTGAGTGAGCAGCGGGACGCGCTCGTCTTTCCCGACGATGTTCCAGCCAAACCAAACAATGCCGACGAAGGCGACGTCGATACTGCGGGAAACGGTTCGCTTTCGGTCGAGGGGAACAACGAGGAAAGGGACGGCGAAGCGGCTCCGGAATCCACGACGACAACGACAACCACGACGACGGCTCCACCAGTCACCGAGGTTCCAACGACAGTGGCGGCTCCAGCACCGGTCGACAATGCGCCGGTAGGTGATGGTGGCGTCGTCATTAGCCCGCGCGGCGTCGTGTTGCCGATCATTGCACCAGCGTCGAACGGCGGTTGGCGGGCCTCCACCCCGTGTGGCAACGAAGTGACGATCACGAACGGCACGCAGGTGAGCCACGTGGATTTCGTGCTCGATGCGGGACACGGCGGTTCAGAGCCGGGCGCCGTTGGACCAACATCGGGCATTACCGAGAAGGCGCTCAACCTCCGAATTGCCGAGATCGTCGAGTGGTACCTCGAAGAAGCCGGATACACGGTTCTGCAAACTCGCACCACCGATGTTCGCCTGCCGCTTGCCTCGCGTGCGGCAATCGCGAACGCCGTGCAACCCGACGCGTTCGTGTCGATTCATCACAATGGTGGTGCAACCCGACGCCAGTCGACACCGGGCAGCGAGCTCTTTGTCGACGGCGGCAATCCTGAAGCCCGACGTCTCGGCGGGTTGATGTTTGAAGAGATGATCGATCACCTCTCGGTATACGAGGCTGACTGGGTCGGCGGTTGGCGCAACGGTGTCGGAACCCGGCTGAACAGCTCGGGAGATGACCTCTACGGAATCCACCGCTTCACTCCCGGCGTGCCGTCGGTGATCACCGAGGTCGGCTACTTGTCGAACCCCTCTGAAGAGGCGCTGTATATCGACAACGACGTGCAATGGGCCCATGCCAAGGCTATCGCCGACGCACTGATCCGATGGAGCACGACGAGCGAAGAAGGGCACGGGTATCTTTCGGACTTTGTGGACGACTCGTCGAGTGGCACGGGCGGATTTTCCGGCTGTACAGACCCGAGCCTGTAACGTTGGCGAGCGCTAGAGGTTGATCGCCTACGGTGAGGCTGTGGAATTTCAACGCGTCCTCGTCATTTCAATCGATGGTGTTGCGCCCCGCTTCATCACACCCAAATCGATGCCACACCTGTGTGCCCTCGCCAGAACCGGCGCGTCATGTTTCTCGGCGCGGACGGTGTTTCCATCGATCACGACTCCCGCCCATGCATCGATGCTTCGAGGTATCGACCCGTCGGTGCACGGGATCATCGATAACACGCCGAAAGTGTTGAGTACCGACTGGCCATCGTTTCTCCTGCAAGCAAAAACAGCTGGTCGCTCTACCGCAGCGTTGTTGAACTGGCCGCCAATCAACGCCTTGGTCGAAGACCATGCGGCCGACCAACGGTTCTACCTCGACGGTGGCTACGGGAACACCGACGACGAAAGAATCGCTACCGAGGCACAGACGGTGTTGGCCTCACGGCCCGACGTGGCCTTTGCATATCTCATCTCGCCAGACGTGGCGGGCCACGACCACGGGTGGGGGTCGGCGCAGTACTACGACGCACTCGCAACCGCCGACGCTGCGTTGGCGTCGATTCTCGACGCAGCTGGCGATGACTGTGCGATTCTTGTCACGACCGACCACGGCGGTCACGGGACCGATCACACAGCCAGTGAACCGATCGACATGGTCACCTTTGTTGTCCTGCGCGCTGTCGGAGTTGATCCACTCACGAGCTTCGCCGAAGCGTCGATTCTCGACGTGGCCCCAACGGTTGCGGAGTTGGCGGGGTTTCCGCCCGCTCCAGCGTGGTCGGGAATCTCGCTCGCAGGGACCGAACAGCCTCTCGCAGATCGCCTTGTCGATATGTTGGCGTCGATGCGAAAGCACTCCTATGGCGAGGCGGTGAACATGGAGGAGCACTCGTTATTCACCGCAGCGCAAGCTCGGACCGCCGGCGCGAGTCCAGAGTTGATCGCCGCGTGTTTACTTCACGACGTCGGGCATCTGTATGGCGTGACCGGCGCGTGGGGTTCTCCCGACCATGCATCCGCTGGCGCCGCGGTGTTGCAACAACTCCTCCCACCAGCAGTTGTCGAACCCATACGGTTGCACGTCGACGCGAAGCGTTTCCTCGTGGCCACAGACCCCGACTACGTCGACACGTTGAGCACGGCGTCGCGAGCGTCGCTGATCGAACAAGGCGGACCGCTCGACGACGCCGAGTGTGTTGCGTTTCGTAATCGGCCGTGGGCCGCAGAAGCGATTGTCTTACGCAGGTTCGACGATTCGGGGAAGGGGCCGGGCTCTCCGCCACCGCTCGACGATTTCCGGCCGATCCTTCAACAGGTGCTTGGCTAGTTCGGCGACCAGAACGCAATCTGGCCGTCGGCGATCAACGCCGGGCCTGCAGCGTCATTGATCACGTCAACAAAGATCCCTGACTCGCCTCCGATCGAACCAGAGAAGACGATCGCATCGCTGTCAGGGCTCCACGACGTTGCCGACGAGTTGTACTGATCGAAGAAGGGAAGATAGCGCTGCACAAATCGGGTGCTCGGCGAAAATTTCGCGCCTTGCGTTCGCCCGTCCGGTGTCCGGAAGTTCCACCGCAGACCGTCGCCATCGAAGGCGAGCACAGCGAGCGTTGTGCTGTCGGGGCTCCAACTCATCGACACGACCCGCTCCTGTGGTTGCACTTCGACGTCGCCGGTCTCCAAGTCGATGATCGTCACCCGGCCGAGTTCGAGCTCGATCGGCGCATCGAACTGGAACGAAATGATCTCGGACTCGGGCTGTTGTCGACCTCCAGCACGGGCAGCGACGAGCACTGCGACGCGTCGGCCATTCGGCGATGCGCTGAGAAACATAGGACCGTCCGCGGTTGCGACCTCTGAGATTTGGTTCCCGGCGAGTCGAGACAGGGTGTTGTTGCCGTCGATGATGAGCGCAGCGAGGACATCGCCGCCGGGCAAAAGTGCCGGCGCCTGAAAGGCCCCGAGGGGAGGCTCGAGTGCTCGGCGCAGAGGACTCACGGCGTCGCTGGCGGAGATATCGACCAGCAACTGGTTTCCGAGAGCAGCAACGATGCTGTCGTCACTCGCCCAGTCAAAGTAGAAGGGCTGAGCTTGGCTTACCTGGCGGTCTGTTTGCGTCGTGGGGTTTGCGACAAACATTTCCATACCCGTACTGGTTGGTCGAAGACCCCCAATCCATGTGTCGTCTGCGGACCATGAAAGATAGAAGGCGGGGCTCGCGACATCGATGTGCTGTTGGTCCGTCCCATCGACGAGAGCGGTCGACAACGACGATCCGGACGACGACACGCTCGACCAGGCCACTCGGTCTCCAGCGTTCGACCACGTCGGTTGAGCATTGGACGTGCCGTCGGTGCTGAGAACCTGGCTCGACGAACCATCGGGTGTGGTCAGAACGACTCGTTCGTCGCGATCGATCAGGACGATTTGGCCAGCGAGGTCGGTGAGCTCGTCAATGGACACCGGGTCGAGTTCGGTTTCTTGTGCCGGAGCGTCCTGCTCGGTGGTCTCATTGTTCAACGGTGCGAGCGAAGTCGTGGCTGTTGCCTCGCCATCTTCGACTGGATTGGGTGCTGCAGGTTCGGTCGTTGTCGAACACGCTGTTGTGAGCAACACAAAAAGAACGAAGCCCGCGAACAGCGGTCGCGGGCTTCGTCTCATTGCGTCAGGCTAACGAATGGCGGGGGAGTCTCGTTTGACCGAACCGCTTCGAAAGCTTCGATGTTCAGGGTTAGGCGTGTGCCTCTGAACGGTGAAGGTACTTCTTGCTCGACGGGCGGTCGCCGTGTGAAGGAAACTGTTGTACGAGTTCCTTCGCCTGCGCAACCCACTCGTCTCGGTCGATGCGACCTGGGAACTCTTGGAGTGCATCGTCGACCTTTGCCACTTCGCTCTTGGAGAGGACAGCGAGCTGCTCCCAAGCCGTAATGCCGAAGCCGTTCAGGAGTTTCTCCATCTTTGGGCCAATGCCATTGATGACTTTGAGGTCATCGCTGTGGTTGGCGCCAGCGGTACCCAAGGTGGTTGTTCCTCGTTGCCACGACGGTGTCTTCTTTGGTCGTGGCTTGGGTGCCCGCTCCACCGGCTTGTGGCCAGCGTCCATGATGGCCTTTGCTTGCTCCACCCACTCGTCGCGAGTGATCCGGCCCGGGAACTCGTCAAGGGCAGCGTCGACGGTAGCGACCTCGTCGTCGCTGAGCGCAGCGAGCTGCTCCCAAGAGATGATGCCGAAGCTGTTCAACAACTTCTCCATCTGCGGACCAATGCCACTCACGACCTTGAGGTCATCGCTGTGGTCGGCGCCGTCGGTGCCGAGCTTGGTCTTTCCGCTCTTCCAGCTGCCCGAGTGAAACGAGGCCACCCGGCGAAGCGGTTCAGGTAGTGCTGCAGCCTCAGCCTCCTTTGCTTCGAGCTGCTTGCGCAGATCGATGATGACCGTTTCCTTGCCGTCGATCGTGGCCTCTTTGCCCTCGACCTGCTGGTGAGCTTCTGCCAATTGGCGCTGGAGGTCGTCGATGCTTTCCTGGTTCGCAGTCGACTGTCCAAGCGCCAGTTCCAGTGCTTCGATTCGGCGATCACGCTCGGTGACGTCGATACGGAGCTGGCCCATCTCATTAAGCGTGCCCTCGAGTTCGCCGATGCGTGCGTTGGCTTGATCGGTGCGGCTGTTTGCAGCGTTGACCTCGTTGCGGAGTGCTTCGAGTTCTGCGAGTTGGCTTTCGAGTTCGCCGATGCGTGCGTTGGCTTGATCGGTGCGGCTGT
>CALKGG010000007.1 GCA_938084885.1 uncultured Acidimicrobiales bacterium | reverse complement strand
TGATCGTCGAGATCGACATCGTCATTCGTATCAGTCGTTCCCGTCGTCGAAGAAAACAACCCGACAAGCGGTTGCCCAACATCGAAGTTCGATGAGGGGATCACGACCACGAACTCTCCCGGATCGACGCCGACAAACACGTAGGTGCCGTCGTCATTCGTTGTCACGCTTTGGAGCGGTTCCTCACCAATCACGACACCGTCGGAATCGACGGACCAGAGTTCGACGACGACGTCGGCAAGCCCGACCTCTTCGGCGTCAAACGTGCCGGAGTTGTCCGCATCGACCCACACCCGGTTACCCACGCTCAACGGCGGTACCGCAATGAGGCCAAAGTCGACGGTGAGGTTGCTGTTTTGATCTGCCACGGTTCCGGGCCCCGTTGGTTCACCCGTTGGTGCGTCGGCGTACTCCAACGTGAACGGCTCGGTCGAGATCGACGACCCATCGGGATCGAGGTTGCCGTTGTCGTCGCCGTCGATACCAACATCGTCGACATCGGGAGCGACGAGCCCGTTACCAACCGTCGACGTCAAGTCCTGAAGTGGACCGCCATCGGCGAAGTTCTCGGCTGGCAGCACAATGGTCACGTCACCGGGCACAAGCGCACCGAAGAGATACTTGCCGTCAGCATCGGTCGTGGTTGTCGCGAGCGGCGTATCGCCCGTGCGTTGACCAGTCTCATCCACCGTCCAAAGCTCGACGACAACATCGGCAATGCCTGGCTCACCGTCACGTTGACTACCGTCTTCGTCTTCGTCGAGCCAGACGGTGTCCCCAACGGCCAAACCAGTGAAGCCCAAATCGATCGTCAGATTGGAATTGGCATCGGTGACAGGCGAGCCCCCAGTCGGGTTCTCATTGGTTGCTTCATTGTTTGCGGTCACCACGATGTTCTGCGTGCGCACGCCGCTACCGGGAACCTCAGGATCGATGCCATTGTCATCGCTGTCGATTCCTGCGTTCTGGTCGCCGCCGACGTTTGGGTCGACAATCGGAGTTGGGTCGGGGCTAGAGAACAATCCGGCGAGTGGTCCGGCCACGCCAAACTCGGTTCCCGGAATACGAATCACGTACTCGCCTCCGTCTTCAAGTCCATCGAAGCTGTAGATGCCGTCACCATCTTCGGTCGGTGCCGTGATCGTCGACTCGACAAAGAGCAGATCGCCAGATTCTGGATCGACCATGAACAAGTGGACGGCCACGCCATCGATGCCCGGTTCGTCGGCGTCGATGATCCCGTCGGCGTCGATGTCGGACCACACCTGGTTTCCAATCTCGAGCCGGTAGAAACCAAAGTCGACGCTCAGGTTTGAGAAACCATCAGGGAATGCGCCCGGTTCGTTCTGGTCCGGATCGTCGTCTTGGCCAGTGAATGGGTTCACCTCAGTGGTTGGTTCGCTGTCGAATGGCGGCTCGATCGGGTCTGGCCCGAGCGTCACGATGCTCGTTGCCCAACCATTGGTGTGGGCAACGCCGTTGTCGTCGTTGTCTACATCGTCATCGGCGTTCGCGCTCTCGTTCGTCGACGACAGGAATCCATCGAGGACACCCTCGACGAGCCCATTGACCGGGCCGAGCGTTGGCGTTTGCGAGGCAGGAATGACGACGGTGTAGTCGCCGCCGAGCAGGTTTTCGAACAGATATGTTCCGTCTCCGTTGGTCGCCATCTCGGCAATGACCGTGCCCGACGCATTGGTCAGTTGCACAAGAACACCAGCGAGCGGCGCTTCGTTCGCCGTTGCCTCTCCGTCGGCGTTCTGATCGTTCCAGACCTGGTTGCCGAGGCGATACAAGGGCACCTCGATAAATCCGAAGTCGATCGTGAGCTCAGAGTTTCTATCGATGACCGTCTCACCGAGCTCGGTGTCGGCCTCGTCCTCGGCGTCTTCAGCAGGGTTCGCGTCGGTTTCTCCGACCGTGCGTTGGGTCGCTGACAGCGTGACAACATTGGAGATTGCGGCGTGGCCGAATGCGGGAGCGCCGTCATCGTCGTTGTCTGTCGTTTCGGCTGTAGCAGATTGGCCAACCGATGAGAAGCCATCGGGCACCGACGGGATGACGAGGAAGTATCCCGTCTCCTCCTCGAGATGCTCGAACCAGTAGTTACCTTCGCTGTCGGTCGTGGTGCTCGCGGCAGCGCTGAGGCCGTCGTCCCCGCCCGGTTCACTCACACCATCTCCGTCGAGGTCGATCCAGAGCTCGACGGAGACTCCAGTAATTCCTGGTTCGCCAGCGTCCATGACGCCGTTGTTGTATCCAGCGTCGTCCTGTTCGCCGTCGAGCCACACCTGGTTGCCGAGGCGGAGGCCTCGCCAGAATCCGAAGTCGACCGTCAGGTCAGTGCGGTCGTCGCGATCGGTGTCGAGCTCACTGGAGGTATCGTCGTCAGAGCGCAGCGTTTCATTGGTTGGCTCCGAGTGCGTGTCACCCTCACCCACGCTGATCGGACCTGAAACAATGTCGCCACCGTCGGCAGGTCCGTTGGTGTCGGTTCCGTTGTTGTCGTTGTCGATCGATGCTGGATCGTCGGGGTTTGACACAACCGTGGTCGACACTTCGAGCCCGGTCAACGCATCCGGGTCGATGTCGTCAAGGGGGTCGAGCACAGGCATCTGATCGGCAGGAATCTGCACCGAATACGACCCTTCCTCAAGGTCGGTGAATCGGTACTGGCCGTCGGTGTTGGTCACGACTTCGGCAATGACCTCGTCTTGGTCATCGACAAGTTGCACGACGACGCCAGCAATCCCGGGTTCGCCCGTGTCGGCAATGCCGTCATTGTCGTGGTCCTCCCACAACAAGTTGCCAATGGAGAACGTCGGGACAGGGGCAAAGCCAAAGTCGACCTCCAGGTTGGAGTTGCTATCGGGAAGCCACGGAAAGTCTGCGTTGACATCGTCTTCGGCCTCGCCATCTGCGGTCGAGGCAAAGTTGCCTTGCTCATCGTTCGCTTCTGCGCCGTAGCGTAAGTCGATCTCTTCGGAGATCGACGCGAATCCCTCCGCTGGCTCGCCGTCATCGTCGTCGTCGGCAAACTCTGGACTCGCTGAGATTCCGTCTGAGCTTCTCCGCTCGTCGAGCGCGGTGGGGTCGGGTTGCAGCGTGGCGTCCAGCACCGGCGTTTGGTCTGTTGGGACACCGACCGTGAACTGGCTGGCGAGCAACTGGTCAAACACGTAGCGGCCCTCTGCGTTGGTGACCGTTTCGGCAACGACGGTTCCTTCGTCATCGAGCAACTGCACGAGCACACCTGGAATGCCCGATTCGTTGGCGTCTGCTTGACCGTTACCCTCGTTCGCTTGGTTGAAGGTTGCATCGCCCGGTTGGCCGCCGCCGTCATCGAGCCACACGATGTTGCCGACTCGAAGTGGCATCACGAAGCCGATATCGACGGTGAGGTTCGATGTTGGATCCAACGAGGTGGTGTCGTCGTCGGTGTCATCGTCGGCACGGACCGTCTCGTCAACTGGCTCAGTCGGGTTGAACGGGTCGGGTTCGCCGACGCTGATCACGTTGCTGACAATGTCGCCGGGATCGAACGACCCGTCGTTTCCAATGCCGTTGTTGTCGTTGTCGTCGTCGGTGTTTGGATCCAGCTCGGCGGTTGAGCTCACCAGCAGATCCGATAGATCGACCGGGTTCGACTCGACGATCTGGCCGGTTTGTCCTCCCGGAATCACGACCCGGAAGTCGCCCGGGTCGAGCTCGTCGAACTCGTAGTTTCCATTCTCGTCAGTCACCACGCTCTCGATGGGTGCAGTGCCGTCAGAAGCCCACAGTTCGACGGTGACGTTCTCTATGCCAGGCTCGCCATCTTCGGCAATGCCATCGTCGTCGACATCGACCCACACGAGGTTGCCCACAGAAAACGTTGGCCGTTCGACAAACGAGAAGTCGATGGTCAGGTCCGAGAACTCGTCAACGACAAAGCTTTCGGCGGAATTTGCTGTTTCCTCGGCTGCATCCTCGGTCGTGTCTCCGAAATCGCCCGCTTCGTTTGCGGGGCTGGTAAAGAACTCGATGTCGAAGGGATCCGACATCGACACAAAGCCAGCGGTTGCATCTTCGGATCCGTCATTGACGTCATCGATGCCGGCGTTGGCGTCACTCGCATCGGGAGTCGAGATGAAGAGCTCGTCGATATCGATCTCTTCGCCTCCGATCGTTTGGCCGGTTTGGCCTGTTGGAATTGCGATGACGTAGCTGCCCGTCGGCTGGTTGGAGAACCAATAGTTGCCGTCGTTGTTCGTTGTTGTTTCGGCGACGAGGGTCATCACTCTAGCGGTGATCGAATGAAGTTCGATTCGAACCCCGCTGATCCCGTTGTTTGACTCTGCGGGGTCGGCAATGCCGTTGTTGAAGCCGGCTTCACCCGGGTTGCCATCGAGCCACACCAGGTTGCCAATTCGGTTGTTCTGGATGAACCCGAGGTCGATCGTCAGATTCGAATCGTCGTCGGAGATGAGGTGATCGGTGGAGTCGAAGAGTTCGGCTTCCGAATCGGTGTCGGGGTTCGGTGGCGTATCGGTTTCTTCGACCGGTTCGCTGTCGGGTGAATCCGAAATCGTCACGCCGGTTGTGACTGCCACGAACGTATCGAACGGGTCGCCGTCGTCGTTGTTGTCGAGCGGGTTGGTCGCGACGCCACTGGAGGAGAGCAGCGTGAGCGCATCGAGGGTTTGGCCGTCGATTTGAATGATCGAGCTTCCCTGATTGGTCGGTACCGCCACGTAATAGGTGTCGCCGTCGACGAGTTCACGGAACGAGTAGAAGCCCTGTTCGTTGGTGACTTCAGTGTCGACGAGTTGTTCGGTTCCGTCGAAACCAGGGTTGCCATCTTCACGGAACAGGTTGAGGGTAAGACCGGAGATGACCGGCTCGCCATCGTCTGCATTTCCGTCGTTGTTCAGGTCAAACCACACCAAGTTGCCGATTTGGAGACCGCCAACAAATCCAGCGTCCAACGAAAAGTCGTTTGTGCCGGCAGATCCCGTGGTGAACGTGAGCTCGCGGTTGGGGTCGATGTTGCTGTCGTGACGGGTGGTGGTGCCTGCTGCGGTTCGGATTGTTGGCTCGAGGATCGATGCATCCGCGAGTCCGTCGATGTCGTCGACGATGGCGTTCGATTCGTCGAACACGATCGTGAAGTTGGCGTTTGGGACGAGTTCGGGGATGATCAGCGAGTTGAATCCGTAGATGCCGTTGGCGTCGGTGACCGAAGCGCCAATCTCCATGCCGTCGTCGTCGAGGAGACGCACTGATACGCCGGGAAGCGCTTGTTCGGACGGATCTTGGAGCCCGTTGCCGTTGCGGTCGAACCACACTCGGTCGCCAATCTCGATTGGAGCTGCACCGCACAGGAGCTCCAGGTCGCCGAGGCCGGTCGCTTTGCCGATGCCGGTGATCGACGGGCTGTTCGGGTTTGCACTGTCGTAGCCGGCGAATACTTCGTACCGGCGGACGCCGTTGGACGCCTCTGAGATCAGACCGGTCTGTTGATCCAGCCAGCCAATGCCGCCAGACCACACGTTCAGAGGGTCTGCCATAGAGATGGCAACTTCGCCAACGCTAAACAACATGGCCGTGCCGCCCCAGGCAGATTCGGGGTGCACGTTGAATGGCACGAAGGACGGATCGGGAGCGTTGTCTCCGGAGTAGAACTCGGATCCGTCTGCGCGGCATGGGAAGGTCAGGTTGCCATCGACGTTGCAGACTCGAACGAGGTCGCCTGCGGTGGCGCCCATGTAGGTGGTGAAATCGCTGGTATCGGTGGAGTAGTTCTGGAAGCCGGATTGCAGGCCGAAGCGGTCGGCGAATCCCAACACGAGCGATCCGTCGGCGTCGATTTCGATGTCGGTCAGCATTGGCTGTGGAGCGACGAAGAGGTTTGGGCCGTTGGGGCCTTCGGGTGCGACGGGGTCGAACCAGTCGGATCGCCACGGCTCCCAAGAGCAGCCGGTGAAGGTTCCGCCGATGTCGGTGAGGTCGACGGCGCACTCGGTGCCGGCTCGAGCTGGCGATGTCCGGTAGTTCATGGGAAGCGAGTAGTGCAGGGTGGCGTTGCCGTCTGCTCCTGCGGGGTCGTGTGTCAGCACGTGTGCCACGACATCGTTGATGGTTCCGTCGTTCTCGCCGGTGCAGACGCCACCGACGTAGATCTGGCCGTCGCGCACTGCGGTGGCGAACGGGCGGAACACGCCGTTGGCGCATGCCGGGCTGGCTGCGGCGATGTTGTGGACGATGATGTCGGCGCTATCGGGAGCGGTAGCATCCAGGCCGATCGGGATTTCGATGAGGGTTCGGTCGTTGAGGTTGACTGCCCAGAGGGTTTCGCCGTCTTCGGAGATGTCGATGTCGCCGAGTGCGATCTTGCCGACTGCGTCGAACGAGTTCGGGTCGTGGCTGGCAACAGAGGCGGGGTTTGCGTTGTTCCACGCGTCTACGGGAAGGCCGATGTGGGGGTCGGCGCCGGTGGCGATTCCAGCGATTGCGTTGAGATCGACGAACGGGGAATAGCCGGTGCCATCGGGGTTTACGCGGTAGATCATGCCGGTGCCGCCAGGCCCGAAGCCCGAGTGGCGTCGTTGGGCTGCACCGACGAACAGCGTGTCTGTTTCTCGTTGGTAGGCGAGTCCCCACGTGGTGCCAATTTCGTTGTTGAACGCGACTTGGGCTGGGTCGCGTGGTTGGTTCAGATCGGCGCGTGTGCCAAATCCATTCCATGGGACGGTGACGAGTGCGTCAAAGTTTTCCGCGTTGCCTCCACCGTTTGGGTGGCCGTTTACCCAGCAGGTGACGGCGAGTTCGGGGTTGTTGTCGCAGAACTGTGCGGGGTTGTGGACCGCAAAGTCGACGCCGGTTGCTCCGGCTTGCGCGAACTGGACTGGGCCGTCGTTGTCGGTGCCGCGGTATCCGTTTCGAAGGTACGCGGCTTCTTCGGGAATCGAGAATTCGATGCGGTACGTGTCGTTTTGTGTTTCTTCGAGGCCCGACAGGTCGAGGGTGTAGTCGCCGTCGGCGCCGGTAAGTACTGGGCCTGCCACGTTTCCGAGGTCGTCGTAGGCGCGTACTTCGATGCCGGCTTCGGGGGCATCGATTCCGTCGTCGTAGACGCCGTCGATGGCGAAGTCTCGAAAGACCGTGCCTGCAATCGTGCCGCTTGCGGGTGCGCTAGTAGCCGGTACTGCGCTCACCACGAGGGTGGTGGAGAACACCA
>CALKGG010000006.1 GCA_938084885.1 uncultured Acidimicrobiales bacterium | reverse complement strand
GTTGTGGTGGTGAGTCGGCCTGTAGGCGGGGTTCTGTCCAGGCCAGCCGAAACCGGCCCTGTGTGGCCATCTATCTATGCGGTCTACCTGGAGGGTGCGCCACCTTGCGGTGATGCTGGACGGGCCGCCCATCTCCTACTTGACCTTGCTCCAAATGGGGTTTACCTAGCTGCCACAGTCACCTGCGACACTGGTGCGCTCTTACCGCACCCTTTCACCCTTACCTGTGCTCTTACGAGCCATCGGCGGTCTACTCTCTGTTGCACTTGCCTGCGTGTCACCACGACTGGCCGTTAGCCAGCATCTTGCCCTACGGAGCCCCGACCTTCCTCAGCGCTGTTTCCAGTGCCGCGACCACCCGGCCGACTCACCGTCGACAAGTGTGCCCGGTATTGTCGGACTGTGAAACTCGACGGCACGCAAACCCACACCAACCTGAAGGCCGCCTTCGAAGCCGAGAGCACCGCGAGCGTCGTGTACCGCTGGTGCGCTCAGCAGGCCGACGTCGAGGGCCACCCCGACGCAGCCAAACAATTTGTCGCCCTGGCCGAGATCAAGCTGGGCCAAGCGTTCGGCCACCTCGACTACCTCGCCGAGGTCGGCCATCCCACAACCGGAGCGCCGATCGGCGACACCGCTGACAACCTCGCAGCCGCCTCCTCAACCGAAGCCGACAAAGCCAACGACCTCCTTGCCGGTTTCGCCGAGGTTGCCCGCGCCGAAGGCCTTGACGAGATTGCCGAATGGCTCGACACACAAGTCCGCTCCGACTTGGGCCATGCCCAGAAGTTCGACGCCAGCCTCGAAAACCTCTGAATTCGCGCACTACATTGCGGCCATGACCACGACACTCGACGAGCTCGGCGGTTGGCCGACAGTTCTTGGCGCTCTCACCGCAAATAACGACCTCGACGCAACGACCACCGAAGCGGTGTTGCGCACGATTCTCGCCGGAGACGCCACCGAAGGCCAGATCGCAGCGTTCACCATGGGAATTGGTCAGAAGGGCGAAACGCCCGACGAACTGTCCGGCATGGTCCGGGCCATGCACGACGCTGCGACACCGCTGACAATGCCAGCGGGAACCATCGACATCGTCGGCATGGGCGGTTCACCGAGCCGTCGCAAGGCCGCCCTCAACGTCAGCACCATGGCGTGTTTTATTGCATCGGCTGGCGGCGCACGAATCTGCAAGCACGGCAATCGCAAGGCGTCATCGACATCGGGCAGCTTCGACTTGCTCGAAGCGCTCGGCATCAACTTCGAGATCACCCCAGCGCAACTCGAAGAGCTCGTCGACCAAACCGGCGTCGGCTTCGCGTTCGCTAAGGCCTACCACCCGGCCCTACGTTTCGCGGGGCCTGTCCGGGTGCAGATGGGGATCCGAACCGTGTTCAACATTCTCGGTCCACTAGCGCACCCAGCGCGCCTGAAACGCCAAGTTGTCGGCGTATCAGATGACGCACTCGCCGATCGGATGATCGAGGTGCTCCAAGCGACTGGATCTGACCGGTCCTGGGTCGTCACTGGCCACGGTTCGCTCGACGAGCTCTCTACCGCTGGTCCAACAACAGTCCGGCAACTCGTCGACGGCGAACAGGCCCAAATGGTGATCGACCCCACAGAGCTCGGCATCTCTGCTCCGGCACCTGGAGCGCTCGACGGCGGCGACGCTGCAGCCAACGCCGCGATCTTCCACCGTCTCCTCGAAGGCGAAACTGGAGCGGTACGAGACATCGTCACGCTCAACGCCGCAGCCGGGCTCGTCGTTGCCGACATCGTCCCCGACATTGCCTCGGGTCTCGATCTCGCCCATGCAGCGATCGACTCTGGCCAAGCCGGAGAGAAACTGGCGCTGCACACGAAAACCGCAGACGAGATGCGACACTAGAGCCGTGCCATCCTCACTATTTGACCCAGCGATCGACCGGGCCATGCGAGTAGCGAAGAAGGGCAAGAAATCACGGCCGAAGATCGACCCGCCCGCGCTTCTCGTCCCCTTCCTCTCATTCAAGAACATGCCGAACAAGGCAAAAGACGTCGTTCTCGAGGTGCTCGACACCGACGACGCCTTCCGAGAACGAGTCGCCAAAGGCGTCACCGAAGCCGAACACGGCAGATTCACCCACGACTACCTCCTCAGACCCAATGGATGGGAAACATTCATTGCCAACATGGTCGAGGCCGACGGTCCGGCTAGCGATGCGTCCTCCGGCTCAGTGGCCGAGTTGGAGGACCGACTCATGATGGCCACAGCGGCTCGGGCGACCGCAGAGGCAGACGCCCAACACGCCCGACGCGAGCTCACCTCAGCCGAAGATGAGCTCGAAAAGGTCTGCGACACCAACGACGTGATGCAGGCCACAATCGCCGACCTCAGACGCGAAGTCGACGAGCTCACAGCGCAACGGCAACAAGCCGTCTCAGAGCTCAAAACCACCGAATCGGTAATGGCCCGCCACATTGCGGCACGCAAGCAACTCGAGGCCACCATCGAACAGATGACGTCGGCGCAACTCTCGAGCACCACGGTAGGGGGAGCGATTACCGACGAGGAAGTGCGGGTCGGGCTCGATGCGATCGAGTTCACGATGCACGACTTGCGCAGCCAACTCGATTCGCTTCGTCGCGCCACCACACCCGAACGGGTCACGGTGTCCCGACGAGTTCCGCTTGCCCCACCCCTCGGGCTAGCCAACGACTCGGTCGAGTTTGCCAACTACTTGCTGTCGATCCCCAACATCGTCGTGTTTGTCGACGGCTACAACGTCACCAAGCTCGTCGTCCCCGAACTCGAACTCGCCGACCAGCGACGTTGGATCGAGCAGCGGATCACCACACGACTCGCCACGATGAGCGGACGGTTCGAAGTCATCTTCGACGGGGCCGACGTTGTCGCCGGGCGAGGAACCTCCCATCCCCAGTTGCGCATCCGATTCAGCCCCGATGGGGTCGAAGCCGACGACGTCATCATCAACGACGTGTCGGCAACGGACAGCCGTCATCCCGTTGCGGTGGTGAGCTCGGACAAACGAGTGCGCGAAGGCGCAGCCACAGGTGGGGCCAACGTGTTGGACAGTCGCCAGTTCTCCCGAGCACTCTCGTAAAGCGCAGCAGCCACTTTCATCATCGATGTCACACCGCGTCGCTACTGTCCTGTCTATGAGCAACAGCGACTCCGAAGTAATCACCATCGATTGCGATACCTGCATCATGAAGTCCACCTCGGCCTGCGACGACTGCGTTGTCACCTACCTTTGTGAGCGGCCCGCCGAACAGGCGGTCGTGGTCAACCTCGCCGACTTCCGGGCAATGAAAGCATTGGCCGACGTTGGCCTTGTCCCCGGCCTTCGCCACGACACCGGCACGAACTGAGCGCCATGTTCACCACAGCGTGTCAACCGATTGCCCGTAGATTGAAGGCATGGTTCCAGAGTCCGCGGTTCTCGAGGATGCGATCGCGTCGCTCGCTGACGGGCATGGCATCGACAAGATCGGTTTCTGTTCGGCCGATACGTTCGAAGATGTCCGGGCAACACTGCACGAACGCAAGGCCGCAGGCCTCAGCGCTGACATGGCCTTCACCTATCGCAACCCCGATCGGGCAACCGACGTCTCGCGTTCGCTGGACGGGGCAAAATCGATCGTCGTAGGCGCTCGCTCGTATCGACGCAGCACGGCCCAGCTCGATGCATCCGGCGCTGGCATCGCAAACATTGCCGAATACGTGTGGGAACCGCACTATGCCGAGCTCCGAGTCGGCCTCGATGCCATTGCCGAATATCTGATGGCCTCTGGCTGGAACGCACGCGTACTCATCGATGACAACGCGCTCGTCGACCGTGCCGCCGCATACCGGGCCGGCATTGGCTGGTGGGGCAAAAACTCGAACATCCTCGTGCCAGGGATCGGGAGCAAATTTGTGCTCGGTTCGGTCGTCACGGACGCCGAACTCAGCGTTAACTCTGAACCGCTCGCCGATCAGTGCGGTCCGTGCCGGCGATGCATCGATAGCTGCCCAACCACTGCAATCGTCGCCGACGGTGTCATCGACTCGAACCGCTGCCTCGCCTGGCTCGTGCAGGCAACGGGCAGCTTCCCAATCGAACACCGCAAAGCCCTCGGCGGCCGAATCTACGGATGCGACGACTGCCAAACCTCGTGCCCGCCAAACGTGGTCGCCGAACGGTCAGATCGTGGTCCGCTCACCACTGGAGTGTCGAGTGTCGAAGTCGCCGAACTGCTGACCCTCGACGACGAGGCGCTAATCGAACGATTCGGTGCGTGGTACATCCCGCGCCGGGAAGCTCGCTACCTGCGACGCAATGCCCTCGTCGTGCTCGGCAACGTCGGCGACCCGCAACATATCCAGGTTCGCGAGCTCGTCGAACAGTATGTTGCAAGCGCCGACGACATCGAACGAGAACACGCGCTATGGGCTGCGGGCGAGCTCGGATTTACCGACCTCGTCGACGCGGCGGTGCCGTCATGAGCAACACATCGCAACCCGGCCGCCACCTCCTCGTCACCAACGACTTCCCACCCAAGATCGGTGGCATCCAGCAGTACCTTTTTGAGCTGTGGAGCCGGCTCGACCCCGACACCTTCCAAGTCCACACCACGCCGTATCGACACGCCGAAGCGTTCGACTCGGCCAATAACTTCACCACCGTCCGATCGACCGAACCCGTGCTGTTGCCCTACCCCTGGCTCACCAAACGCCTCGATGCCGCCGCAGCCGAATTCGGTGCGGGCATGCACGTGATCGATCCCGCTGTGCCGCTCGGCGTCATTGGACCAAGCCTCGCACAGCCGTACGCGGTTGTGCTCCACGGGGCCGAAGTGACCGTGCCCGGACGTTTGCCCGGAACATCGAACGCCCTCGCCCGGGTGCTCGATTCGGCGACCGCGGTAATTTCGGCCGGAGCGTACGCCCTCGCCGAAGCCGAGCGGGCGGTTGGGCGCCCGTTGCAGAACGTCGTTATACCGCCCGGGGTCGATGTCGACCGGTTCGCTCCCACGAGCACCGCCGAGCAGGACAAGGTCAGAGCCAAGTACGACATCGCGCCAGATGCCCCGTTCATCTTCAGCGTCTCCCGGCTCGTACCCCGAAAGGGGATGGACACGCTCATCAAAGTTGCGGCACGCCTCCACACGTCGTATCCCGACCTCGTCGTGGGCATTGCCGGGGGAGGGCGAGACGAGAAGCGGCTCGCTCAGCTCATCTCGCGCACGGGCGCTCCGGTGCGGTTGCTCGGCCGGATCTCCGAAGACGACAAAGCCCAGTTGCTCTCAGCAGCCGACATCTTTGCCATGTTGTGCCGCAACCGTTGGGGCGGGCTCGAACAAGAAGGCTTTGGCATCGTGTTCCTCGAAGCCGCCGCCGCAGGAACGCCACAGATCGCTGGCAGCTCAGGTGGGGCTGATGAAGCTGTCGTCGACGGCGTAACCGGCCTCGTCACCCCCGAGGGCGCAGACATCACCGAGGTTGTCGACCTCTTCAGTTCGCTGTTGGATGACCCGGTGCAACGACGCAACATGGCCAACGCCGGTCGCCAACGAGCAGCCGAGTCCTACTCGTATGACATCCTTGCCCGACGCCTCGCTGCATCGCTCGAGTCGTGGACAGCGAACGTCTCATGAGTGGGCAACAATCACCGCCGCCGCCCCCGCCACCAAATCCAGCGCTCGCCAAGCTCTCCCTGCGGATCAGCATTGCGTTCTCGGTGTTCTCGGTCGTGACCTTCCTCGTCGCTCCGACGATCGATCGGGTGTATTCGATCGTGAGCGCCACCTTGTTCGTCCTTGGCATATTGGCCCTTGGGCTCGGCTTTTGGAACGGCATTCAACGGAGCCGAGTCGACGATGTGCGTTTGGCCGGGTTGTTGTCAGTCGACAAGAGCTTTGTCCCAGCGGGCATTCGAAACCGCCTGTGGGCAGCAGTGCTCATCGAAACGGTGGTCACGTTCACCTTCGCTGCGCTCCGTCCAATCACCGAGCAAGCATTCGGCGTCCTCGTACCGACGCTGGGCATCGGGCTCGCTACGCTGTGGGGCTCACGATTTGCGAAGTTTCATCCTCGTGATCGCCAACGGTAGACCTTCGCCATGATCTGGTCCTGGTTCGGCTACTCTGCCATCGGCGACTGTCGTATACCGGGGACCCCGGTGGAGAGAAAGTAGACACGTGTCTGACCACGCAGCTGAGAAAACCGAGATAGATGCCTCACCTGAAGCGTGCTTTGCCGTGGCAACCGACTTTGCGAGCTACACCGAGTGGGCCTCTGATATCAAAGAGGTCGAGGTCGTCGCTGTCGACGACACTGGACGTGGCGGCGACGTGGCGTTTCGGGTTGCAGCCATGGGTCGCTCCACCCGATACACGCTCCGCTACAGCTACGGGTCGAACCCGCTTCGCATGTCATGGCGCCTCATCGAGGGTGACGTGATGGAACGAATCGACGGCGAATACGAGTTTGCACCGATCGACGACGGGACGCGCACCGAAGTTCGCTATTACGTGTCGGTCGACATGCTCGTCCCGCTTCCCGGATTCGTCAAACGTCGCGCCGAAGCCAAAATTCTGCACACGGCAATCGAAGATCTCAAACGACGGGTCGAATCGGTTACCCCATGACCAAGGGTGGGTCGATGAGTTCTACTTCGAAACCGGGCACTCGATGAACGCGCTCGACCAAGAGCGCATCGAGCGCGCCCGTGAACGACTCGAATCGGCTACCCGAGATGGAGCCGTGAGCGACCCGGCGATACGAATCGTCAAGCTGAATCCTCCCGTGACAGGCGCCGAACCAGTGCACCTCAATCGGAAACTGACGATGCTCAGTGGGCTGAGCAACTCGGGCAAACGCACCCTCTTTGCAACCATCGAAGGGATGCAACGCGACGCTGCCCCCTTCACGAACGAGTCCACGACACACGAGACCTCGCCAGAGACCAACGACCCGCACGTTGCCCAGCTGCGCAGCATCATCTCGAGTTGCGAGCAAGCGCTCATGCTCACTGGAGCCGAGATGCGCGGTGCCGACTTGGTCCTTTCTGACCTCGACGAAAAGCTCGCCCTCGCCGCCGAGCACGACGCATCAAACCACGACCAAGCAGCGTCGGCACACACCCCGCACCCAATCGACCCTCGATTCGAGACCTTCATCGCCAGCGTGCTCGCGATGCCATCAGAGCTCGACAGCATCGAAAAGGGTCTCGCTGGCCTGTCCACCGATCCACGTCGGGTCGCCCTGCAGGCCGCATGCACCATCGACGTCCCCGACCTCGACAATCCGCAGAATTCCTCAACCGGTCCTCGCCTCTTCGGTTCCACCAACCGAACCCAGCTGCAGCTCGTTCGGGCCGAAGCCGAAGGCGAACTGTCCGAATATGACATGACCCCCGGGTCCCCGGCCTATGTGCTGGCGTCACGCCTGGACTTCGTTGGCATCCCAACATCGCCGCTCGACGCGGTCGCTGTAGCCACCGACCTCATTTCCCAGGTCGAACACGCCCGGGCTAACGCCGCTGCATACGAAGGCACCGTGCAATTGCTCACCGGGTCGGCCGCAGCGCTCGCCACCGAACGAGCAGCAACCCAAGACCGACGGGCACACGCTGCCCGACGATGGTCAACAATGCAGCACGTGTCGCGAATTGCACAATCGCAACTCACCCGAGATGGTGGTCGCCCACGAGGCCTCATGCCGGTCCTCGTCGAAGAACCCTTCGCCGACCTCCCAACTGAGCTGACCCACGCCACTCTCACTATGTTGTTGCAACACGCAGAAATCGCCCAGGTGATTTTGTTGACGAATCGAACCGACGTGCGCAGATGGTGTGGAGCTGTCGACGGGCGAGCCGAGTGTGTTGACGCAACCGGCTGGTTCGCCGAGGAGCATGACGAGTGGTAGCGATTGGTTTTGACGTCGGCGGAACAAACGTGCGGGGCGTTGCCCTGGAGCGAGGGTCGGCCACGCCACTCGCAACCCTGCGATCCAAGACCGAAGCAAACGGTGATGTCCTGGTCGAAACGATCGTCGAGGTAACCAATGGGCTGATGGCGCAACTTCGCGTCGTCGATGACACGGTCACCCTCGACGCTGTCGGCCTTGGTATCGCTGCGCTCATGGATGCGAACGGCATCTTCCGCTACGCACCGAACATCCCAGGCGTCTACGACTACCCACTCGTCGATCGAGTCATCGAGCGCCTCGGCGTGCCCGTCATTGCCGACAACGACGCAACGACAGCAACGTGGGCCGAAGCAAAGTTCGGGGCTGGCGTTGGCTACGAGCACATGGCCTTCGTTGCGCTCGGCACCGGCATCGGCACGGGTTTCGTGCTCGGCGGCAAGCTCCACCGAGGCGCGCACGGCTACGCCGGCGAATCGGGCCACATCACGATCGAACGTGGCGGACCCGAACACATCACCGGCGCACGAGGACCTTGGGAGTACTTTGCGTCGGGCAACGGTTTGGGCATGCTGGCCCGAGACTGGGCCGCGAACGGACGGTTGGACTCCGCAATCGAGCTGGCTGGTTCGGTCGACGCGATCCTTGGAGAGCACGTCAACGAGCTGGTCGACGCCCGTGTCCCCGAAGTCGAACCGCTCATTGCTGAATTCTCCGAGAGCGTCGCTGTGGGCATGGCCGACCTCGTCTACGTCCTCGACCCCGAGATCATCGTTCTTGGCGGCGGCCTCGTCGGCCTCGGCGAAATGCTGCGCAGCAAGGTCGAGGCCGCACTCGCTGTTCGGATCCTTGGGCGCAACTATCGCCCAGAGGTGCCTGTCATGCTCGCAAAGCTTGGCCCACGTGCTGGTGCGATCGGTGCCGGCGCGCTGGCATTCGACCTCACCTAGCTGAAATTCACTGCGCCCAATCTCGGCTTCGATCGAGCGCCTGCAACCAGCGGTCGTGGAGCGTATTCGCGGCTGCCCGCTCGGTCTCCGGCGTCGCCGTAAAATCCGATCTCCACGCCGCCGACACCTCATCGGTGCTCGCCCAAAAGCCCTCAGCGAGGCCTGCAAGATAGGCGGCCCCAAGGGCTGTGGTTTCGGCAATCGCCGACCGGTGCACGGGCACGCCGATCTGGTCGGCTTGGATCTGCAGCAAGAGGTCCATCACCGCGGCGCCGCCGTCGACCCGCAACGATTCGACATCGACCCCACCAGCTGACGCCATGGCATCGATGACGTCGCGGGTTTGCAACGCCATGGAATCGACCGTTGCGCGAGCAAGGTGTGCTCGAGTTGTGCCCCTCGTCAGTCCAACAATGGTGCCACGAGCGTTCGGGTCCCACCACGGGCTCCCTAAGCCCGCAAATGCCGGGACGATAAAGACGTCATCGCTCGACTCGACCGACGCGGCGAGCGGCCCAATCTCTGCGGCTTCTGCAATCACCCCGAGGCCGTCGCGTAGCCACTGAATTGCTGCCCCAGTAGCAAACACGGCACCTTCGAGGGCGTAGACGATGCTGCCATTGGCCAGCGTCCAACCAATCGTCGTCAGCAAACCGTCGACGGGTTCGGGCATCGAATCGCCGACGTTCATCAGAATGAAACTGCCAGTGCCATAGGTGTTCTTCGCATCGCCAGGACTGAAACACGCCTGACCGAACAACGCCGCCTGTTGATCGCCCGCAATACCTGAGATGGGAATGCCCGCAGGAATAGGCAAACCGTCTGCGGTAACACCAAAACGGCCTGATGAGGCCTGCACCTCGGGCATGATCGACGCCGGAACACCGAACAAGTCGAGCAGCTCGCTCGACCATTCAAGCTTGCCAATGTCATAAAGCAGCGTTCGGCTTGCGTTGGTCGTGTCAGTGACGTGAGCGGCCCCACTGGTCAATTTCCAAATGAGCCAACTGTCGACAGTGCCAAAGGCTGTGGTGGGTCCAACCTCGATGTGGCCGTTGGAAATGAGCCATTCGAGCTTGCTGGCAGAAAAGTACGGGTCGAGCACAAGTCCGGTCGTTTTGCGGACCATGTCAAGGTGACCAGCAGCGGCCAGCTCGGCGCAACGTTCGGTGGTCCGACGGTCCTGCCAGACAATTGCCCGATGCAGCGGCTCGTTGGTCGCCTTGTCCCACGTCACCACGGTCTCACGCTGATTCGTGATGCCAATCGCCGCAATTGGCTCGTCGAGCGACTCGGCGAGCTCGCCAAGCGTCGTCACCACCGCCGACCAGATCTCCTCGGCTTCGTGTTCGACCCACCCGGGTTGGGGGAAGTACTGGGGGAACTCGCGATAGGACGAACCAACCGGTTTACCCTCCGCATCGAATGCAATCGAGCGAACGCCCGTCGTGCCTGAGTCAATCGCTACAACAACTGCCATGTACAAAGACTATGCCTTCTGACGATGCAGCAAAAACACCGACTCAACCAGAGACGGCGCTCGGTAGTGTGGTCGGCATGAAACTTGCAGTGCTTACCGGCGGTGGCGATGCTCCAGGACTCAACGCGGTCATTCGCGGCGTCGTCCGTCAGGCCGCGCAAGACGGCCATAGCGTCATTGGCTTTCGCGACGGTTGGCGAGGTGTGATGGCCAACGACTGGATGACGCTTACCGTCGAGGGCTGCCGAGGACTCCTCACCCGGGGAGGCACCATTCTCGGCACCACGAGGATCAACCCGTTCATGACCGAAGACGGCCGCGACCTCTGTCGGGCCACGCTCGAAGCTAACGATGTCGATGCACTCATCGCCATCGGCGGCGAAGGCACGCTGTCATGCACGCAGGCAATGTACGAGCTTGGATTTCCCGTCCTCGGCGTGCCAAAGACCATCGATAACGACATTGGCCTCACCGAAATGACATTCGGCTTCGCCACAGCCGTCGACATCGCCACCGAAGCAATCGGTCGGCTACACAGCACCGCCGAGAGCCACGACCGTGTCATGGTGATCGAGGTAATGGGCCGCCACGTTGGACATATCGCAACGTGGGCAGGCCTCGCTGGCGGTTCAACGGTCACGCTCATCCCTGAGAAACCCTTCGACATCAACGAGGTGTGTAAAGCGTTGCAGCGGCGCCACGAGCGCGGCAAGTTCGCGTCGATCGTGGTCGTCGCCGAAGGCGCAAAACCCGTCCCTGGCACCCTCGATGTGCCCGACATGGCCTTTGACGAGTTCGGGCACATCAAACTCGGCGGCATTGGCGACCTCGTGGCCAGAGAAGTCCAGGCCCGCACCGGCTATGAAACCCGCACAACCGTGCTGGGCTATGTCCAACGCGGCGGCGAGCCATCAGCGATCGACCGAGTGCTCGCAACATGGTTCGGTGTCGAAGCAGCACGCGCCGCCAACGAAAAGGACTTCGGGGCAATGGTCGCCTACCAATGCGGCGAAATGACCCGAGTGCGTATCGCTGACGCTGTAGCCGAACTCAAATACGTCAACGAAGAGCTCTACAAGGTTGCCCAAACGTTCTTCGCGTAGTGCTCCGCTAGCAACTCATTTACGCCGGGAACAGGCTGAGGTAGTCGCTTCGATCCACCGCTCGGCGCACGTCGCCTTCTTCGGTGTCGGTACGCACCGAGATGTCCTCGTTTTCGCCCGCCTCGTTGCGCACCGCAAACCGGACCGAGGACACCGTGTCGAGCTCGGTCAACGTGAACACGAGTTGCGCAAACGTCACGAGCCGGTCGCTTCCCTCAATCGCCGGAGGCGCCGACAGCACGACCACGATCTGCTGGTCGGCCGGCTGATCCACCTCGAGCACTTCAAGGGGAGCGTCCTCGGAAGACACCACTGCGGTGGTGAGGTTTAACTCGAGTTGCTCTTCGCTTGTCGGGCCAACAATGAGTTGCTCCAGCACTGCTTCCTCGCGCCCATCGGCAGCATCAACCGACGGAATTTGCCGCTCGACTGGTTCGAGGCTCGGTTCACCGTCGCCGGGATTCACGAGGTAGATGACGATGTCTTCGGCGAGTCGATCGGGAACTGTCGTTGTCGTCGACGTGCCGGGTTGGAGGACTTCGGGAAGCGATTCGCTCGCCACGATCTCAGGTGCGTCGTCCAAGGGAATGCCGCAGCTAGCGATAAACACCCCAATGGTAAGCAGGAGGCGTCTCATGCGAACTCCCCATCGATTCCCTCATCGAGTGGAAGCTCGACGACGAAACGAGCGCCCGGCTCGCCATCGGGACGATCCTCGACCCATACCCGTCCGTTGTGCAGGTTCACGTGTTCGGCTACGAGCGACAGCCCAAGACCGACGCCGGTGTCATACCCACGGCGTCCACCGGCTCCGCCCCGGCTGAACCGATCGAAGATGACGAAGCGTTCATCTTTGGGTACACCCGGACCGTCGTCTTCGACGGCCATCAGGACCGAGTCGGGGGTGCAGCTCACATGCACTCGCGTTGCGCCGTCCGCGTATTTCTCGGCGTTGTCGAGCAGGTTGGCAACCACCCGCGCCAGCCGGCGCTTCTCGGCGAAGACGATTGCGTTCTCGGCGTCTGGGTCGACGACGATTTCGATATCACGATTGCTGGCGATCTCGACCGCTGCTCGAACAAACTCGGGAAAGAGGAGGGGATTGGCTTGCAGGTCGGCTGCACCCACATCGAAGCGGCTGATCTCGAGAAGGTCCTCGACGAGCGTGCGGAAACGAGTGATATCGCTCACCAGTAGATCGAGCGCGGTCTGGGAACGCTCGGGCATCTCGTCGCGGGCGTTGTCGAGAACTTCAGCCGATGCCGTCAATGTCATTAGTGGGCTGCGTAACTCGTGGCTGACCTCGGAGGCAAAGCGGGCATCGCGTTGAATTCGTTCCTCGAGGGCTCCGGCCATCTCGTTGAACGAGGCGGCAAACAATTCGAGGTCCTCGTCGCCGTCGGTATCGAGACGGGTGTCTAACCGTCCGCCGGCGATTGCTTCGGCGGCACGACTCACCTTGGTGAGCGGAGCAACAGCGCTGTTGGCAACGACGATCCCCGAGATGCTGGCGAGAAGGGCAACAATCGCACCTCCGCCAAGCAAAACGAACTGCAAGGTGATCAGCGTGTCCTCGACACCGGTGAGGGGCAGCGCCTCGAAGTAGACGACGTTTTCAAACCCTTGCAACGGAATGCCATAGACAATGAATGGCTCGTCGTCGATGCTCGTGACAATACGACCAGCATCGCCCTCGAGGGTTGCGGTCTGTAACGAGACCGGCACCTGTTCGAGCGTGAACGAGCCGTCGAGCGAAAACGAGTTTCCACCGTCGGTGCTGATCAGTGGTCGAGAACCTTCGGCAGTGTTGAGCGAATCAACAACGGCTTGGGTCGACCCCGGTTCGAGATCGCCAGCGAGCGTGCGCTGTACGGTCTGGGCATTCGTAAACGTCAAGGCCTCGGCGAGCTGATTGCGATTCGCAATAAGGACCTGGCGGGTGATCGTCAACGTGATCACCGAAAGCACCACGGCTGCGGCGAGACCGCCAATCGCGAGCGCTCCGGTGATGCGGCCGCGGAGGCCAACGCGTGGGATCATCGGCTGGGGTCAGGTCTGGAGCTTGTACCCGAGGCCCCGCACGGTGACAACATGTTGCGGATCGGCCGGGTCAGCCTCGATCTTTGTGCGCAAGCGACGGATGTGGACATCGACGAGTCGGCCGTCACCGAAGTAGCCGTATCCCCACACCTTCTCAAGAAGCGACTCTCGCGAGAAAACCTTGCCCGGAGACGAGGCGAGCTCGACCAGTAGCCGGAACTCGGTTTTCGTCAGATGAATCTCGACGCCGTCGCGCTTGACCATCCCCTGATCGGGGATTACTTCGAGGTCGCCGAAGGACATGTCGCCGGCCGCGCTTGCGCCGGTCCGACTGCGCCGGAGTAGGGCCCGAATTCGTGCGGACAATTCCTTCGGGGCGAACGGTTTGGTCAGATAGTCGTCCGCACCAGCCTCGAGCCCCGCAACCACGTCGTGGGTGTCGGCTCGTGCGGTCACCATGACGATCGGTACATCAGAGACCCGACGTATCGACCGGCAGACGTCGAAGCCATCGATGCCTGGCAGCATGATGTCGATCAACACCACATCAGCTGGCTCTTGGCCAAACTTCAATAGTGCGTCTTCGCCGTTATCGGACTCGGCGACTTCCCAACCCTCGTCTTCGAGCGCGAGGCGGACCGCGGTCCTGATTCGTTCGTCATCTTCAACGGTGAGGATACGAGTACCCACGGTTGCCCCATCCTTTGGCTTGGCTTCCAGCGCTTCACCAACACTAGGCGCTGCGGGTCGGCCCGTCAGGTTACTGCCCCATCAAGAAGTGCACGGAGGTCCTTCGAGATCCCCGGCGCCGCGGCAATTGTTAGCTCACCCTCGGTGACGATTGCGCCGGCTTCGGCGGCGATCAGCGCTCCGGCGCTGCGATCCCACGGTTTGGTGTCGAGCTCGTAATAGGCGTCGACCCGACCGCAGGCCACGGCGCAGAGGTCCATCGCCGCGGCCCCGAGTCGGCGGATATCGCGGACATGGCCAACAATTTCGACGAGTGACGAGGCTTGTTCGCGGCGGCGGTCGGCGTCGTAGGAAAAGCCGGTCGCGATGAGTGAGTGGGCGAGACTGTCTTGTCCGCTCGCAGAGATGGGCTGGCCGTTGCGTGTGGCTCCCTGGCCGCGCGCTGCGCAAAAGAGCTCGCCGCGAACGGGGTCATAGACGGCCCCAGCAAGCGTGTGCCCGTCGAGTTCGGCGCCGATCGAAACGTTGTAGCCCGACAGGTCGTAGAGGAGGTTGGTTGTGCCATCGACGGGATCGATGACCCAGCGAATGCCGGTGGTGCCGGGAGTGTCGCTTCCTTCTTCGCCAAGAAACCCGTCATCGGGCCGCCGCTCGGTGATTGCGTTGACGATCGTGGTCTCTGCCCACGTATCGATCTCGGTCACCACATCGGTCGAGCTCGACTTGGTGTCCCACGTGAACCCGGCGGCGCGACGCACAAGCATTTCGCGGCCTACCAACGTGGCAATCTCCTCGGCGATCGTTAGGAGTTCGGTTGGGAGTGGTGTGGTGCTCGCCGGACCTGTATTGGTCATGAACGTCCTCGTTCCCGGCGAGCGCGATCTCGCGCTTCGATTGCTTTCCATTCGGCCATGGCCCGCAGCGACAAGACCGCCACCACAGCAACACCAACGGCGCAGATCACGGCGGCGCCCACGCCAGCCAGGGCAGCGGTCGATCCGCAATCTCCGGTGCACTGGAGGTCGACGATCGACCACCCAATGAGCCCTCCACAGATCCCGGCGATGATGATTGCCGAAACTGCCAGGAGCCGAGCCCAAACCGGTGGCCCTGCATTGGGGAGTGCTTCTGGAGGGTTCACGCTCACACGGGCGATTCTACCGGTGGCTGTGCGAAGATAGGGCCGTGAGTGAACGAGCGATTCTCCATGTCGACATGGACGCGTTCTATGTGTCGGTGGAGCTTGTGCGCCAGCCCGAACTCAAGGGCAAACCCGTCGTGGTTGGGGGGACGGGCCGTCGGGGAGTGGTCGCTGCGGCTTCCTATGAAGCACGGTCCTACGGGGTCTTTAGTGCCATGCCCTCCGCCCAAGCGCAGCGGCTGTGTCCTCATGCGATCTTTCTGCCGGGAGATCACGATCTCTATCGCGAGGTGTCTGGTCGCGTCATGCACGCATTTCGCGATGTCACCCCAATCGTCGAACCGCTCAGCCTCGACGAGGCCTTTCTTGACGTCACAGGCGTGCAACGCCTCCACGGCGATCCGCTAACGATCGCGAAAGCACTACGGACGCGTATTTGGGACGAAGAATCCTTGACGTGTTCGATCGGGATTGCGCCCAACAAGTTCCTCGCAAAGCTCGGTTCAGAAGAAGGCAAACCGAAGATCTCGAAGAACGGGCCCGTGTATGGCCCGGGCGTCTTTGTCATTGCCCCGGGGAGCGAACTCGACTTCCTTCACCCGTTGCCGGTCCGAGCGCTGTGGGGTGTGGGCAAAGCAACAGGAGCCCGGTTGGCGTCGCTCGGCATCGAAACGGTTGGTGATTTGGCGGCGACGCCGCTGACCCATTTGGTGCGCGCACTCGGCAAGGCGAGCGGACACCACCTCTACGCGCTCGCCCATGCCCGCGACGATCGACCAGTCGAACCCGCCCGGGAAACGAAATCGATCAGCCATGAAGAGACCTTTGCCCACGATATGTCGAACGCTGCCGACCTCGACACCGAGCTCGTTCGCCAAAGCGACGCGGTTGCCCAACGGTTGCGAAACCATTCGATGGTCGCCCGAACCGCCACGATCAAAGTACGTTTCGGCGATTTCGAAACGATCACACGGCAACTGAGCGCGCCACAATCGTTCTCGTCGTCTTCGGAGCTGCTCCGCATGGCACGGAGCCTCCTCAGCGAAATCGATACTGGTGTCGGCGTCCGGCTGTTGGGCGTGGGTGTGTCGAACCTGGGCGAGGATCAAGGCCAACAATTGTCCCTCGATCTCGACGGATTGGCGACGGCCGAGTCGGCGGCCGAGGGCGCCTGGGTCGGGTCGAGAACCGAGCGTCAGGTGACGACCAACGACCTTATCGACGATGTCCGCAGCAAATTTGGGGACGGTGCGATCGGGCCGGCGTCGGCGACGGTCAATGGTGAGCTACGCGTGAAACGCCGTGGCGAGCAGCAGTGGGGTCCAAATCAGAAACCATCGGTCGACGAAAATTCCTGAAGACTTGCAAAATAAGGCCGATAGATCCTTGTCACGCGTTGGATTGCGGGCCATCGTGTGGGAAGATTGAAATCGAAGTGCGGTACACTTGTCGACGAGGCGGATCCCTGTTCGTTGACTCCTCCCATCCGAGCTAACTAGGACCAAGTATCGATGCCCCTTTCCGAGGACGAACAACGCATCCTGACCCAGATAGAGCAGCAGCTCTACGAGGATGATCCTGGGCTTGCCCATGAGGTCTCTTCGACAACCGTTTTCTCCCATGGCTTCAAGCATTTGCGTCTTGCGGCCCTCGGAATCGTCGCGGGTCTTGCGGTTCTTCTCGGAACGCTTTCGACGAGCTACTGGCTGTCGTTTGTCGGGTTCTTGATCATGTTGGCCAGCGCCTGGTACGGGGAACAGAACCTTCGTCGGGTCGGCCGTGCTGGACTGCAACAAGTCACCGGCAATGCCCGTGGGTCAAGCGGCCGTGGCTTCTTTGGCGACGCAAGCCAAAAGATGCGTGATCGTCTCAACGATCAGCAAGAAGACGACAGCTAACCTACTTCTTCACTGACTTGCCAGCACCTGCACTGTCTCGCTAGCCGCCCCTCGTTAGTCTTTGTGCCGTAGCGAACCCCATGCGCCGATGTTGTCGCGCCACACGTTGAGCGGGTTCATGTGATGCAACCACCACTGCGCTGTCGTGTGCGACTCCCGCGCGGCGGCGGTGAGCTGCTGGCTGATCTTCTCGGCCTCTTCGGCACGTTCCTGATCGACTGCGTTGCCCGAATAGGCAGCGGCATCAATTGTCTTAGCCAACGTCGTCAGCGACGCTGCCGCACTCGGGTTCTGCGCCGACACGCGAGCCGCCACCTCTCGGGCGGTATCGCTACCGGACACGGGAACGCCGAGTAGCTGAACTGCCGACTTCGAGTTGTTCCATGCCAGCCCGACTCGGCGTCGCGGATCGGCCGTCGCCGCGGCATTGGCTCGGGAGGCACGCCATTGGCCATAAAGCAGCGGCGTCATCAACACGAGGACAACAAAGAACGCAATGGCAAGCCACCTGGAAACGGCCGCAACAATTCCCGCTGGAGTCCCACCGACCACTTCAGTGGTGACCGCTGCTGGCCCGCTGGCAGCGTCGGCCTCGGGAACGGTTGTTGGCGTGGGCCCTGCAATGTTTGGGTCGACCGTCGTTGGAGGTGTTGCTGCCGGGGCGCCGCCTGCGAGCTCGTCCTCTTCCTCGGGTTGATCAGGGGTGGTGGGCTGGTTGCCTTCCTGGGCTTCTGGCTCCCCGGTATAGGCCTCGTCGCCGGGTCCACCACGGCCCGGTGTTGGTTCGAACCGAAGCCAACCAATGCCGTCGAGCCATACCTCAGGCCACGCGTGGGCGTGCTTGCCCGTAACAACGTATTCGTTGGTTGTTTCATCGAACTCGCCCGGCGTGAACCCGACCGCAACCCGAGATGGCAAACCAATGGCTCGTGCCATCGCCGCAAACGATCCTGCGAACTGCTCGCAGTACCCGGCATGGACTTCGAACAGGAAGTTCTCGATCTGTGAGCCTCCGTGGCCGCTCTGTACATCGAGGCTGTACGTGAACAGGGTTGGATCCCGGAAGAAGTTCTGCAGCGCCAAGGCCTTGTCGTATTGGGACTCGGCGCCGGCTTCGGCAATAACGGTTTGTGCGAGGTCAACAACCCGTGGACTGAAGTCATCGGGAAGCTCGAGGTAGCGGCCCGCAATCTCGCCGGGGATGTCGCTACTCGCGGTTCGGATCGCCTCGACACCGGCCGCGTCACGAAGCGGAACCCGACTAAGGAGCGTGTACTGCAGGCCGTTGCTGTTCTCGGTTTCTCGGTTGACGATCAACGTGCCCGAATCGGCCTCATATTCGAGTTCGATGTCGGCGGGTGCGTCGATGATCTCCGTCGGTTCGTAGGCCGCTGGCAGCCAAATTTGGGCAAGTGCGCCGACCTGAAAGGTTTGCTCGATGGTTTGCACCGTCGTGCCATCGGGAAGGTTGCCTTCGAGGCTGCCATCAGCGCCCTCAAATGAGCCCCGCGACCGCCAAATCTGTCCGTCGAACACATCGAGAGAGGTGAGCCGCCAGTAATCACGGGTCGGCGACTGCACCCGGAACACTTCGACATTTGGTTGGTCGACAAGGCGCGACTGGATGTCGACAAGCGGAGAGAGCACAACACGTGGTTCTTCCGGTTCGTCCCACGTGGTCGGGTCGAAGTTCTCGAGCGCCGGTTCGTCATAGCCCGGAAGAGCTTGGGCCACGCTGACACCGCCGATGAGCGTGACTGCGAGGATGGCTCCGCCGACGCGAAGCATCGATCGCTGACCTCGTTGGGCTCCGCCTTCACCGAGCCACGCACCCGATCGGGCGGTTTCGCTCGACCGGTGAAACAAGATCACGATCATTGCGGCCAGAACGAGCGCACCCGTCGTTGTCACTCGCAGATCGCCACTCGCAAAGAACGCCCCAAACACAAAGACCGCAAAGCCCGGTATGAGCGACTCGACGGGGGACTGCAGGCGGAACGCTGCCCAATCGCTCAGGAAGGCAACAAGCCACATCACGATGGCGATCAAAAGGAGAAACGGCGCCGTGACGTCGGCGGGTGCAGACACGGTTTGAAACTGTTCCCATGCCAGGGAGATGTCGGTTCCGTACCCTCGCAGAGCCGTCGTGCCAATCGGTACGTCGCCGGCGATCGTTGTCGGAGGAAACAAGAGCCATGCAGTGACAGCAAAGCCGAGAACTGACGCTGGTGTCGCGGCGAGGAGGCCGCCTCCAGCCCAGCGGACGGCGATCGCAACGACGTGACTGGCCACCGCAACGGTTGCAATCGGGACGAGGAACGACATGTCGACAAACAGGCGGGCGAAGCCGTACACAACGGCGACAGAAAACGCCATGAGTGCGAACTCCGCGCCGACCTCGACGGCCGTCGTTGGAACCCGGCGAACCTCTTTTTGTCGTTTCAGCACACCGAACCTCCTGATGGGGCGGTGCTGATCGGGCCATACGCGAGATGCATCACGTCACACACTGACAGCAAATCCTTGTTCTGTCTGTCGAATCGGCCAGCTCTTGGCCAATATTTACTCGTTCGCGGCGCAGTCCACATTGGTCACCGTCGCCCCGACGATGACAACAATGTCGAAATCGCTGCCGCCCAGACCGAAGCGAGATCGTCGAGACGCCCGAGCTTGATCTGTATCTCGCCGGCCGACGCGTTCGAGCTGCTGGCCGTTCGAGCAATCGACGAGTCCCACGATGACGGGTCGAGCGAGATGAACATGACCCGTCCGTAGGCAGCGAGATCAGTCCGGGCAATGGCTGGTCGTGGCCCGGTGACCACGACCACTGCTCCCTGGGAGTCTCGTGGGTTGACGATGCCTGCGCTGGTGTCGACGGCGCCAACAATCGCGAGGAGGCTGAGCGCCTTCTCGACCCCGGCGGTCCCTAACACAAAGCCCGTGTCTTGCGCATCACTCGTGAGCAGACGGAACGGATCGGTTCGCCTTCGCATCGATGCAACGATCGATCCAGCGACCGATGCTGCAATGTCGACCGCCCGTTCGTTGTCGAGCGACGCGTTGTCGAGTATCACCGTCAGATGGTTCTGCGTTGGGGCCTCGTCTTCACGAACGATCAGATCGTCGTGGCGAGCAGTCGCGGCCCAATTGATGCGCCGCACATCGTCGCCTGGAACGTATTGGCGCAACGCATGAAACTCTTCGCTTCGTCCACCGAGAAATTCGGGGTTGTCCGACATGAGGCGTCGCTCGGTCGCCGGCGACGGGGGAGCGGGAGGTAACGGAATGATCTCGGGGTACACGACAAGCTGGCCCACGCTCGTGGCCGAGAACCGTCGGGTTGCAAGCCCAAAGGGATCGATCGCCTCGAAATCGGCCGGGCCGACGTTGACGATTCCACGCCGCTCGGTCGGTAGGCGGTAGGCAGCGCGAGAGACCTCGTTTGGCTTTAGTGGGCTGACGAGTAGCTGCGCCCCCGATGTGCCCTGTACATGATCGGTCAGTGTCATGACCGGAGTCTTGGCGTGTCCGTTACGAATTGCGAGCTCGACACGACCAACAGACCCAACGTGCAGCCGGGCTGGCGTCACGGTTCGCCCAACGGCCAAGCGGAGAGGCCGCATCACGGCAACAACGATGGCGATGAGTGCGAGCGCGAGGAGCGCCGTGCCAATGATGTAGAGCTCAGCGAGTCCAAAAAGGCGACCCGCGACGATCGTTGCCCCGCCGAAGATCACACACAACCAGCCCCGGGCGGTCGGCATGGGTTAGGCGATGCTCGGGACGGGGACCGACGCCACGATCTCGTCGATGATGAGGTCGGAGCTGACATTGTTCACCTGAGATTCAGGCGTCAGCATCACCCGGTGGGCAAGAACCGGGCGAGCAAGCGCTTTCACATCGTCGGGAATGACAAAGGCCCGCCCCGACGCGGCGGCCAATGCCCGAGAGACCCGTTGCATGCTAAGGATTGCACGAGGAGAAAGCCCGAGCCGCAACCCGGGATGGCTTCGGCTCGCCGCCGCAATATCGAGCAGGTAGTTCTTGAGCTCTGGTGCCACATGGACCGATGCGAGCGCGTTGGTCATCATGATGATGTCTTGGGGCGTGACCGACGCGGTGAGCGAATCGATTGGTGGCGTCGTGGCATCACCTTGCTGGTCGAGAATTTGCAGTTCGGCTTCCCGGTTCGGGTAGCCGAGCGACAGCTTCATGAGGAAGCGGTCGAGTTGGCTTTCAGGAAGCGGGTAGGTCCCCTCGTGATCGAGCGGGTTCTGGGTGGCGATGACCATAAATGGCGCGGCCAGATCGTGCGTGTCGCGATCGACCGTGACGGTTCGTTCGGCCATTGCTTCGAGAAGCGCGGCCTGTGTCTTCGGCGACGCCCGGTTGATCTCGTCGGCGAGAACAATGTTGGCAAAAACTGCGCCTGGCCTGAACTCGAACTCGCCGCTTCCCCGGTTCCACAGCGAGACGCCAACAACGTCTGCGGGGAGCAGATCGGGGGTGAACTGGATGCGTCCGCTGCTTCCCCCAACTGTGGTCGAAATGGCTTTGGCGAGTGTGGTCTTGCCGAGGCCGGGCGAGTCTTCGAGCAAGACGTGGCCTTCGGCGATCATTGAGAGCACGGCGAGTTGAACCACGTCGTGCTTTCCTCGGATGACCGACTCGATATTGTCGACAATGGATCGGAACAGAACGGAGAACGTTTCTGGCCGAGTTGTTTGGGGGGCTGTGGTCACCCGGTGGCTCCTCGATTGAGCATTACCTGTGTGCAACACCGACCAGGCGAGCGTTTCTTCCGGCCAGCGCACTTCAAGAGTACCGGACGTGGGGCCGCGGGTTGGTCGCGAATAGGATTTGGATGTGAATTGGATGATCGGAATCGCCGTTGCGCTCGCGGGACGCCCTGATTTGTGGCGAACCACGGCGCGAGTTGCCCGGGTGCACGCCCCAGACAAGTGGTGGACGCAAAAGCCTTATTTGCCGATTCCCGACGACTCGTGGATGGATTTCCGGTTCGAAACAGCCTTTGCGGATGCAGCCGCCCACCCCGAACCCGAGCAGTTCATCGAATACCTCGAATGGGCGAAGTCCTGGAAGTATCTCTAGCGGGGAAGTTCGCGCACGATTGCGTCGATGACTTCGGTGGGGGAGTGCGGTATTGCGGTTGCGGCGTCAGCTAGCTCGTGACCTGCCCGCTCGCGATCGTGTGCTGGCAACGCAAGCAGGCTCGCATGGCGATGGCCGTCCCAGCGTCGCAAGATCGCTACTTGTATGCGTGACGCGTGTCGAGTTCGCCGTTGCGACATGCCCACCAGCTTTTTGCCGTTCACCGTCAGTTCGCCGGGGCCGAGGCTCGCAAAGCAGATCCGGCGTGACCATTCGTTCGATACCAGCCGGCCGGTGTGTTGCTCGGTGCTGACGCCGAGGGTTGCCAACGCTCGCTGACATGCGCTTCCAATCCAGTCGAATGAGCGTCCAACGTCGTCATGCCACAACGGGTCGGTCGCTGGAACGATGACGTCGAACCAGATCAGCTCGTCCCTTCCGACAAGAACAGCGCCTCCGCCACTGCGCCGTGTAGTGAGAGCGATTCCCGCCGAGCGCAACGCTGCGGTGTCGATGTCGGCTTCGGGTTGGTTGCTTCCAAGGACCAGCGTTGGCAATACCGACAGGGTGGGTATCCACAGCGCACGGCCAACGTCGAGAAAGGTCCGGGCGTGGAAGGTGCCTGGGTCCTCGTCGATTGCGACCGGTTCGAAACTCATTGCGTCAGCCTACGGAATGGACGTGACCGGCACCTGTTCGGTACCAAAACGGCGAAAAGCGCAAAATTGTTGGGCACGAGTGACACCAATTGGCCTTTGCTGTCCTTTTGGTGGGGTCTTGTCGACGAATTGTTCCAGAACCCTTGAAAAACATGTGGTTCGGCACAACTGCCGGATGGGTACAAACGTTCGAGTTTAGAGTGTGACGCTCAAGATTCCACTCAATTTGTCGGAGAATTTGCCGAAAGATGGCAAAAGGTGCTTGCTTGGTGGGGACAGGTGTCATAAAGTGTCAACTCATGGAGTACGGCACCCCAAACGAACGAAAGAACGAGGAGGAGAGCAGTGTTCGTCGACCACTACGAGCGCTCGCTGGACTCGAAGTTCCGCATCGTGCTTCCGAAGAAGTTTCGAGTCGAGCTGGGACCTCAGGTGTACCTCGCCCGTTCGGACAATTCCCTGGCCGTGTACTCCGAGGAGCAATTCCACGAGACCAGCCAACGGTTGATCGACCTGGATCGCGAGGGCAAAATCCCTCGCCAAGTCCGGTTGGCTTTCGCAGCATCGACCGTCTCGGTCGAACCGGACGACAAAACGGGGCGAATAACGCTTCCCCCGAAGTTGCGAGAGTACGCCAACCTGACCAACGACGTGATCGTCGCAGGTGTGCTCACACACGTCGAGATCTGGGACAAGGCGGCGTTCGAAGCGCTGGAAGCGTCCCACATCGACGTCGTACAGGAGCAGTTCGAAGCCCCAGGATCGTTCAACTAACGGAGAAGACCTAACCAGGAACACCTACGAGCATTGCTCGTTCATTGACAGTCTCCCGATTGGCAGATGGAAGGCCCCTACTCCGCCCGCTTGCCATCAGCTCGTTCAGGGGAGAAATCCTGACGTGCGCCCGCTGATCGGGGGACTGTCAATGACCGAGAGCATGTTCACCAGCTACCGCAACAACCCCTGGTCCAATTCTCTCACTGCTCGCGCAACTCGACGTTGCCCAAGTTTCCCTACTACCCCTACTTCTGGCTGCACTTTTTCGATGACCAACTCCAACGCTTTCGATCATTCGCCGGTCATGGTCGAGGAGATCGCGGAACTGGCATCGAACCTCCCGCCGGGAGTGTTTGCCGATCTCACGCTTGGCGGAGCTGGCCACGGCGTCGCCGTCCTTGAGGCCAATAGTGAGCTTTCGTTGTTCGGCGTTGATCAAGACGACATTGCGCTCGCCGCCGCCGGAGCCAAACTCGCTACATATCCCGACCGAGCAACAATGGTGAAAACCCGTTTCGACGGCGCAGCAGACGCCTTGCGCGACGCAGGGCACGACGACGTCTCGGGGTTCTTGATGGATCTCGGCGTGTCATCGCCCCAACTCGACGTTGCCGAGCGCGGATTCAGCTACCGCCACGACGGCCCGCTCGACATGCGGATGGACACGACCCAGACACAAACCGCAGCAGATGTGGTCAATGGCTACAGCTTTGGTGAACTCGCCGACGTGCTCCAGTCCTACGGAGACGAACGAAACGCAAAACGAATCGCCCAAGCAGTCATCGACGGGCGGCCCTTCGACTCAACAGCAGCCCTCGCCGAAACAATCGCCAACGCGATGCCCGCAGCGGTTCGGCGCAAGAGCACCGGGCATCCAGCGAAACGGTCGTTTCAGGCGATTCGCATCGAGGTCAACAACGAGCTCGCCATCCTCGGTACCACCGTCGATGCCATGATTGCCATGCTCGCCGCAGGCGGAATCGGCCTCGTCCTGACGTATCACTCGGGTGAAGACCGCATCGTCAAAGATCGCATGCGTCGGACCATCGAAGCCGGCGTGCCCGCAGGCATGCCACCGCAATCGAACTACCGATGGCTTTGGCGCGGCGCCCGCACACCGAGCGAAAACGAGATCGAAACCAACCAGCGAGCTCGTTCTGCTCGACTCCGAGCCATCACTCGAATCCCAGAAACGGCGGACATCTCATGAGCAGGAACGCGCCACTCGTGCCCAACGCAGCAAACCTGGTGTTTCCAATCGTGGCGGTCATCGTGGTTTTTGGGTCGCTCCTCGGCATCGTCATCGTGCAGACGTTCATCGTGCAGAACCGAGTGCAGCTCGACACAATCTCCTCTGATCTCTCCGCTGAACGAGCCCTCAACCAAGAGCTGCGCCTCGAGGTCATCGAACTCGAATCACCCGAGCGCATTCTCGATACCGCAGTCCGCCGGCTCGGCATGATCCGCCCCGACCAGCGCACCTACCTTCCCGGCGTCGATCCCCACCTGCAAGAAATTCTCCAACCGCCAGCAACCGGCGACCCCTTTGGGCCAGCGCCGTTGTCCGACGAACTCATCGAACGCTTTTCGCTCGGCGAGACAACAACGAGTGCCGAGGCGTCGTCATGACCACCGCATTTGGCAACCTCGTCCGTCAGCCAACGCGCAGCGGTTTCTCCGGATGGCGCATCATGTTCATCGGCCTCGCAATGGCGCTCGTTGGATCGTTGATGATCTATCGCCTCGTTTCGCTCCAAGTACTCGACCCCGAGCGGTTCGTCGAGCACGGCGAAAGCCAGCGAATCCGTACCGCCGCGCTCGCTGCCGAACGCGGAGCGATCGTCGACCGCAACGGTGTCGAACTCGCGGTGTCGACGCCACGAGAGAGCATTTGGGCCGACCCGCGCCTGATCGTCGACCCCGTGACAACCGCACAGCAGATCGTCAACATTGCCGGTGGCGATGTCGAGCAACTCTCCCGACGTTTGTCAAACAGCGAAGCCAAGTTCGCATGGATGGCCCGCCAGCTCGATGACGACGTGGCCGAAACAATCCTGAGCCTCGACCTTCCCGGCATCTATGCAACCGAAGAGCAAGCTCGCATCACCCCATCGGGCAGCGATGTCGCACGAGGGATCCTGGGACGAACCGACGTCGACGGTATTGGGTTGTCCGGTCTCGAATCCCAATACGACCAGTTCCTGACCGGCGAGGCTGGCCGTATCGTCGTCGAACGCGGAATTGCCTCCGGCGACGCGCAAGCAGTCACAATCCCCGACGGTGAATACGAGCTGGTCTCACCAACCCCTGGCGACTCGCTGGTCCTGACCCTCGACCGAACCGTGCAGTTCGAAGTCGAGAACCTTCTCCGACGTACCGTGTCCGACTCGGGCGCGAAATCCGGCACCGCCATCGTGTCTCGCACCGCAACTGGCGAGATCCTCGCAATGTCGACCGTGGCTCGCAACATCGATGGAAACGTCGTCGTATCCGGCGAAAATCGGGCCGTCACCTGGATCGTCGAACCTGGCTCGATCAGCAAACCACTCGCTATTGCCGCCCTCATCGAAGAGGGGCTCATCGATTCGAACACCACCGTCGAAGTGACCGACGAACTGGAAATCTACGACCTCGTCGTCACCGACAGCGTGCGAACCAGCCAAAGCATCATGACGACCGCGGACGTGCTTCGAAACTCGTCGAACGTTGGTGTTGCGCTCCTCGTTGATCGCATTGGCGATGAGACCTTCCATTCCTACCTCAGCGACTTCGGACTCGGCTCACCGACCGTTCTCGATTTCCCCGGAGAATCCGCAGGCATCTTGCATCCGGAAGCTGAATGGTCGGGCATCTCGCGTCCCCAAGCAGCGATTGGCTACGGCTACGCCGCCACACCACTACAGATGTTGCGCTCGTACAACGTATTTGCCAACGGCGGTGTCATCGTCGAACCCCACCTCGTCGCTGGCATCCAAGACGCCGACGGCGATCTCGACATCGTCAGCCCACGGGAAGGCCGTCGAGTGATCTCCGAAGAGACCGCTCGAGAGGTCACGTCGCTTCTCGCTGGCGTGGTGAGCGAAGGCGGTACCGGGGTGCTCGCCTCGGTGCCCGGCTACCAGATCGCAGGCAAGACGGGAACCGCCCTGATTGCCCAGCCCGGTGGCGGGTACCGCGACGAGTTTGGCGAGGTTCACCTGCTCACCAGCTTCGCTGGCTTCCTCCCAGCCGCCGACCCCGAACTCTCCATCGTCGTGATGATCGAAGAACCAGAAGGCGAAGCTTCCGGTGGTCGGATCGCTGCGCCCCTGTTCGGCGAGATATCCAACTTTGCGCTTCAGCACTTCCGCATTCCTCCAGCCGAGTCGGTCATCGATGGCTAACGGCCCCGCTCGCTCCCTACGAGACCTCGTTGCCGAGGTCGAGTCGCGGGCACCCGGCCTGATCATCAACGCCAACGAACTCGTCGAGTCGCTGGCCCCTGAGGTCACGTGCTCGTCGATTACCCAGGACAGTCGTGACGTGCAACCGGACGCAGTGTTCTGCGCCATTCGCGGACATTCGGTCGATGGCCACGACTTTCTCGATGGTGCCATAGCCAGCGGAGCGGTCGCGATCGTGATCGATGCGGCGCGGAGCGCGACCGCGAACACCGGCAATGTCATCACGATCCTCACCGGCGATACGGCAAAGGCAACCGGGTTTCTTTCCGCCGCGCTCTGGGACCAACCCACCAACAACATGGCGCTCGTTGCGGTCACGGGTACCAACGGCAAGACATCGGTCGTGACAATCCTCGCCCACATCGTCAACGCCTGTGGGGGACAGGCTGCATCCATGGGCACACTCACTGGCTCATTGACCACCGCTGCAGCTCCCGACTTTCACGCAGCCCTCGCCGAGCACCGCACAAATGGGGCCACCGTCGTCGCCGCCGAGGTGTCGTCCCATGCGCTCGACCAGCAGCGGATTGCCGGCGCCGTCGTCGCCGTGGCCGTCTTTACCAACCTCAGCCAAGACCACCTCGACTATCACGCCGACATGGAGGACTACTTCCTCGCAAAGGCTCGGCTCTTTGGCCCCGACTACAACGCGCCGAGCGTCATTGATGTATCCGGCGACTACGGCGCCCGGCTCGCCGACATGACCGCCCAACGCTCCTCGGCCGCCGAGATGGTGCGAGTCGAAGGCAACGCAATTGCTCACGCTGGCACGCTCCACGAGGGATCATCGACGTTTACGTGGCGCGACCGCCGAATCGACCTCCCCCTCGGCGGAGCCTTCAGTGTGAACAACGCCGTGATGGCCGCCGAAGCCGCAGTGCTACTCGGCCACACCCTCGACGACGTCGCCGCCGCGCTACGAACAGTTCCCGCCGTACCCGGACGTTTCGAGTCGGTCGACGCGGGGCAACCCTTCGCTGTCATCGTCGACTACTCACACACACCAGCGAGCGTCGCCGCTGCGGTCGACAGCGCCCGGCAACTGTCGGACGGAAAGATCATCCTCGTCTTCGGCGCTGCTGGCGATCGGGATCCGGGCAAGCGACCGCTCATGGGGCAGGCAGCCGCGGCCGCCGACCGCCTTTATGTCACCTCTGACAACCCTCGGACCGAGGATCCTGCAAAGATTATCGACGAGGTGGTCGCCGGTATTACCCAACACGACGACGTCCACGTTTTCGTCGACCGTTCCGACGCCATCTCGAAAGCCATATCCGGCGCGACCGCCGGAGACATTGTCGTCATTGCGGGGAAAGGCCACGAGGACTATCAGATCGTGGGAACCACTCGCACACACTTCGATGACCGGGTCGAAGCTCGCCGTTCACTCGCAGCTGCTGGATGGGAGACTAACTCGTGATTCGCCTCCTCATCGCCGCCGCCACTTCGGTTACCCTGTCGCTCTTTGGCACACGCTTCCTGATCGACTTTCTCACCAAAGCCAAGGTTGGCCAACCCATTCGAGAAGACGGCCCGGAAGGTCACCAGGTCAAAGCCGGAACCCCAACAATGGGCGGCATTGCCATCTTGTTCGGCGCCTTCTTTGGCTACATTGCGGCAGACATTGCGAACCTCTTTGGCGTCGGCACTTCGATCGTGTTCACCCGGACCGGCCTCATCCTCATGGGCACCATCCTTGCGACCGGCCTTGTTGGCTTCCTCGACGACTGGATCAAAATCTCTCGCGAACGCAACCTCGGATTGAACAAGCGAGCAAAGGTCATTGGGCTGGTCTCGGTGGCCGTTGGCTTTGCAGTGCTGCTACTGACCTTCACCAACGTGCATACCGAATTGTCGTTCGTGCGCTTTGACTCGACCGGCATCGACCTCGGCCGGGTTGGTTGGTCGATATGGGCAATCCTGCTACTGCTCGCCACCGCAAACGCCGTCAACCTCACCGACGGTCTCGATGGGCTTGCCTCGGGCGCAGCCATCTTGAACTTTGCCGGATACACATTTATTGCCTTCTGGGCCTTCCGCCATCCCAACGACTACGACATCCCCCACGCGCTCGACCTGGCCGTCATCTCGGTATCGATGCTCGGCGGATGTGTTGGATTTCTCTGGTGGAACGCCGCCCCCGCACAGATCTTTATGGGCGATACCGGCTCGCTCGCTATTGGCGCAGCGCTCGCCGGGCTCGCACTAACGACCAACACCCACCTGCTCCTGCCGATCATGGGAGCGCTCTTTGTCGCCGAAACCGTGTCGGTGATCCTCCAGGTTGGTGTCTTTAAGCTTCGAAAGGGCAAACGACTCTTCCGCATGGCCCCCATCCACCACCACTTCGAGCTCGTTGGCTGGCCCGAGACGCGAGTGATCATTCGCTTCTGGCTACTCACCGGCCTCACCACCGGTGCTGGAGTTGGCATCTTCTATTGGGATTCGATCGTGCAAGGCATCACCGCATGAGTTCCCCAACCCCTACCCGAAGCAGTGCTGTAGCTGCTGGAAGCAGTGCCGTCGTCCTCGGCCTTGGCATCGCTGGACGAGCAGTAACCCGCGCGCTCATGCAACGAGACATCGCCGTGACCGCCGTCGATGACCGCCCAAGCACCGAAACCCACGAGTTCGCCGAGACGATCGGCTGCACACTCATCACCAACGCAAACCGTGACACCTTCGATCGCCTGTTCGCCGACGCTGCACTCTTCGTACCAAGCCCAGGGATTCCCGAACACCACGTCGCCTTTGCCGCAGCCGCACACTCATCGGTACGCAAAGTCTCCGAATTCGATGTCGCCCGCTGGTACGACGACCGGCCGATCGCGGCAATCACCGGAACCGACGGAAAAACATCAGTCACGATGCTCACCGTTGCCATGCTCGAAGCGTCCGGAGTGTCCGCAGCAGCGGTCGGCAACACCGAGGTGCCACTCGTCGACGTCATCAACTCTCCCGAATACGACGTGTTCGTCGTCGAGGCATCGTCGTTTCGGCTCGGCCATACCGAGCGCTTTACCCCAACGGCCGCAGCATGGTTGAACTTCAGCCCCGACCACCTCGACGTCCACGAGTCGCTCGCCCACTACGAGGCTGCCAAAGCCCGCATTTGGGCCGACCTCGAACCGGGCACACTCGCCGTGGCCCCAGCCAATGACGCGCTCGTGCGCTCGCACGTGCCGACGACCGCCGGCATCGATGTTGTGCTCGTAGGCAAAGATGCAGGCGCCGGCGCCAACGCATACGTGCACGACGGCCAACTACGCATCGACGATGTCGAAGTGTGCCCCCTCGATGCGCTGCCCCGCACATTCGATCACGACATCACCAACACCCTCGTCGCCGCAGCTCTCGCCCAACGCCTAGGAGCCACGCCAGCAGGCATCGAACATGGCGTTCGTACACACGAACTTGCTCCCCATCGCATCCAGCACGTTGCCGATATCGATGGTGTTGCCTACTACAACGACTCCAAAGCCACCGTCCCGCACGCCGTGGTCACCGCGATCTCCGGATTCGACTCGGTCGTGTTAGTCGCCGGAGGAAAGAACAAAGGCCTCGACCTTTCCGAGATGGCCGACGCCGCAGAGCGTGTTCGAGCAGTCGTGGCGCTGGGTGATGCAGCCGACGAAGTCGCTGGCGCGTTCGATGGCATCCGACCAGTTCACCGAGCCACCAATATGGACCACGCTGTCACCACCGCAGCCGAGCTTGCAGAACGAGGCGACGTGGTCTTGTTGTCGCCGGGCTGTGCGTCCTTCGACCACTACGAAAACTACGGCGCTCGCGGCGACGACTTTATTCGAGCAGTACAAGAATTGGAAGTGTCGCAATGACCAACTCCACACGATCAAAGACCACGACGCGGCGACCTGCCAACAAACGGACTGCGTCGGCTCGACCGAAGCGGGCAATTGCGTCGAACAAGACCGCAACGACGACCAACCGGCGCTCGACTGCGTCACGACAAACCCACACGACCCGGTCCCGCGCAAACAAGCGCGTCGGTGTTGGATCGACACCATTCATCATCTTGTCCACCATCGTCGTGGGCCTATCGCTGCTCGGACTCACGATGGTGCTCTCCGCCTCATCGGTCACCTCGCTCACATCGACGGGCTCACCCTGGGGCGAGTTCACCTCACAAGCTATGTGGCTTGGCATCGGCACCGTCGTCCTCGGCGTGGCGACCATGATCGACTACCGGATACTTCGACGGTTCACGATTCCGGCGCTCGCCGTTGCCTTTGTGCTCCTCGTGCTGGTGTTGATTCCGAGCTTGGGCGTCTCGGTCAACGGTGCGCAGCGGTGGCTGCGGCTCGGGCCAATCCAATTTCAGCCATCAGAGGTCGCGAAGCTTTCGCTCGTCTTGTTCGCAGCCGACAACCTGGCCAGATCAAAACACGTCGACGTGCATCGCTCACTCAAACCAATCCTTGCGGTTCTCGTCGTGTTCGGTGCGCTCATCTTGTTGCAACCGAACCTTGGAACCACGATCATCCTGTTCGTCATTGGCATCGCTGCGCTGTTTGCAAGCGGCGTTCGCCTGAGTGCAATCGGTCTCATCGGGGCGTTGAGCGCAGTCGGCGCCAGCCTCCTTGCGTACCTCGCCCCCTACCGGCGTGATCGCCTGCTCGCCTTTGTCGACCCGTGGCAGGACCCCCTCGATGAGGGTTGGCAAACCATCCAGTCGCTTGTATCGGTCGCAAACGGAGGCATCACCGGCGTCGGCATTGGCGAGAGCCGTGGCAAATACGGGTTCCTGCCCGAAGCCCACAACGATTTCGTCTTTGCCGTAACCGCCGAAGAGTTCGGCCTCGTCGGTGCGTCGATCGTGGTGATTGGCTATGTCGCTTTTGGTCTCACCGCGCTGGTCGTTGCTCGTGAAGCCGATCGTTTCGGGGCATTGTTGGTCGTCGGCGTCACCTCGTGGATCCTCGTGCAGGCGTTCATTAACATCGGTGCTGTCCTCGGTGTCTTGCCGATTACCGGTGTGCCACTGCCATTTATGTCCGCGGGTGGCACCTCGTTGATCACCACGATGGCCGGTGTCGGCCTCGTCCTCAACGTTGCTCGCAAGAACCGATAACTCAGGATCGATAGGCGAAATTGTGAGCCAGGTTCAACAACACAACAGCGAAGTTTTCATCGTCGGTGGTGGAACGGCCGGCCACGTGCTGCCCGGCGTCGCCATTGGTCAAGAACTCGTCCGTCGAGGCGCCCCTGTCGAATCGATTCACTTTGTTGGTTCAGCACGCGGCGTCGAACAAACACTCGTGCCCGCCGCCGGGTTCCCGCTGACGCTGCTCCCTGGGCGGGGCATCCAACGCAAACTCACCACCGACAACATCGGGGCGATCGCCGGACTTCTGCGAGCGTTCGTCACCTCGTTCTCCTTGCTACGAACCCACAAACCAAAGGTGGTTGTAGCCCTCGGGGGCTACGCAAGTGTGCCGGCAGGGCTTTGGGCGGTGCTGCTTCGAGTCCCCGTGGTGGTCGCCGAACAGAACGCTGTTCCTGGACTTGCGAACACGATCATTGGCAAGTTCGCAACGGCATGCGCGGTCTCCTATGACGGTACGGATTTGCCGCGTTCGGTGTGGACGGGCAATCCGGTCCGCCCCGAAATTCTCGACGTTGCCGAAGGCGTGAACACACAAGCCGCAGCCCGAAAACTGATCGGCGTTCCCGAGGACAAAACACTCGTTGTCGTCTTCGGCGGTTCGCTCGGGGCGCGCACCATCAATAACGCAGTCGTTGGGGCCCTGCCCGAACTCGCAAACCGTGGCGACCTCGAGATTCGCCACATCATTGGCAAACGAGACTTCGACGACGTGACGTCGCGGGTTGCGCTCGACCCGAGCGCAACCCTGACCTATACCCCAATCGAATACGAGAACGACATGGCGAGCGTCTATGCAGCATGTGACCTCGTTGTGTGCCGCGCTGGTGCAACCAGCTGCGCTGAGCTGGCAGTCACCGGAACTCCCGCCGTGCTCATCCCGCTGCCTGGGGCACCAGGAGATCACCAGACCGCCAACGCCCGAGCGCTGGAAGCGCCCGGTGGAGCCCAGGTGATTGCCGACGGCGACTTCGACGCTCGACGTTTCGTCGACGCCGTCACTGGTCTGATCGATAACAGCGAAGCACTCGACGCCATGTCGGCTGCCGCGAAATCGGTCGGCCGCCCAGATGCTGCGGCAGCGGTGGTGGACGTCATCGACACCGCAGTGAAAGGCAGCTGGTCATGACCGCATCGTCACCCCTCGACCTGTCACAGCCATTGGACGTTCACCTCATCGCCATTGGTGGTGCAGGCATGGCCGCAATTGCCGAGTTGCTCCATGGGATGGGTCACCGGGTGCGTGGCAGCGACATGGCCGCGTCCGCATCGATCGATCACCTTCGCTCCCTCGGTATCGATGCAATCGTTGGACATGACGTTGCAAACGTATCGACCGCCGACGATGCAGTCGCCACCGTCGCCGCGAAGTCGACCGCGGTCCCCGACACCAATGTGGAAGTACAAGCATTCAACGATCTCGGTGTGACCGTTCGTCACCGTGGCGAAATCCTGGCGGCGATCGCTGCGCTAAAGAAGACCGCCGCCGTTGCTGGAACGCACGGAAAGACCACCACAACGTCGATGCTCGCCGTGATCTGTGACGAGGCAGCGATCGATCCGAGCTACATCATTGGTGGGGTCGTTCCCGACCTTGGAAGCGGTGCCCGGTGGGGTTCGGGCGACTGGTTTGTGCTCGAAGCCGACGAAAGCGATGGCTCGGGGTTTGGTCTTGGTCATGTTGTTGGCGTCGTGACGAACGTCGAACGCGATCATCTCGAGTTCTACGGCGACGAAGCCAGCATGGTCGAGGCGTTTCGAGGGTTCGTCGAATCCTCACCAATCGCGGTGGTGTGTGCCGATGACCCGGGAGCCGCTGCGCTTAGCGTTGGATCCAACGTGGTCACCTACGGAGCCGCCGAGCACGCAACGTATGTTATGGACAACATCGAACGGGGGTCGGCATCGATTGGTTTTGACCTGGTGCGAGCGGGCGTTGCCCTCGGAACGATTCGGGTACCGATGCCGGGCCTCCACAACGCTCGCAATGCCGCCGCCGCGACGGCCGCCGCAATGGAGATGGGAATCCCGTTCCGTGCTGCCCAGGCTGCGCTTTCTCGCTTTGGTGGTGTCGGCCGCAGGTTCGATGCACGCGGCGAAGCCGGCGGCGTAACCTTTGTCGACGATTACGCCCACCTGCCAACCGAAGTGCGTGCCGCGCTTGGCGCCGGAGTCGATGCGAGCGAGGGGCGGTTGGTCGCAGTATTTCAGCCGCACCGATACAGCCGCACCGAGACGGTGTGGGAAGAGTTCGAAGGCGCATTCGACGACGCCGACCTGCTCATACTCACCGACATCTATGCGTCCGGCGAGGCACCCCGACCCGGCATCACCGGCGAACTGATCGTAGAGGCAGCCACACGTTCTTCGAGTCACCCAGAGATCATTTACCACCCAGATCGCGAGACGTTGCCTCAGGCATTGGCCGAGATTCTTGCGCCGGGGGATTTGTGTTTGACGCTGGGAGCGGGGGATTTGGTCAACATTCCCGACGAGGTCATACCGCTGCTTGGCGGAGATCACGAATGAACATGCCACAGCGTCTCGATGCGGGCGCGCTCGATTCGCTCGCATCTGACATTTCAAAGATTGCGGGCATTTCCGTCGAGCGCAACGCGCCGAGTGGGCCACTATGCACCTATCGAGTGGGTGGCCCAATTGGCGTGCTCGCCCGAATCGAAACTCCAGACGCGCTGACGGCGTTGGCCGAACGCGTCGCAGTACACGATCCACTACCGATGCTGGTCATCGGCAAAGGATCGAACCTGCTCATTGCAGACGTCGGCTTTGCCGGGCTTGGACTGCTGCTTGTCGGTGATGCCTTCACCGCCATTGACATCTCCGGGGTCACCGTTACCGCTGGCGCCGCGGCGCCGCTACCGCTCGTCGCGAGAGCGAGCGTGCGGGAAGGATTGACCGATTTCGAATGGGCTGTTGGCGTTCCGGGAACGGTCGGCGGTGGTGTCCGGATGAACGCTGGTGGCCATGGTTCGGACATGTCGGCCAACCTCGTGTCGGTCGATGTTGTCGACTTCCAACGCGGTGGTCGCCACACGATCGCCGCAGGCGACCTCGAGCTCGGGTATCGACGGTCGAATCTTGCTGCTCACCAGGTGGTGGTCGCGGCGACACTGCGGCTCGCACAGGCTTCGGTCGAGCCACACGAAGAGGACAAGACCGCAGGCGAGGCGACGTTGAGCGACATTGTTCGGTGGCGTCGCTCCAACCAACCGGGCGGTCAGAATGCGGGCTCGGTCTTTACCAACCCGGCCAATGATTCGGCGGGGCGGCTCATCGATGTCGCTGGACTGAAGGGTCGGCGCGTTGGTACTGCGGAGGTTTCGACCGTGCACGCAAATTTCATACAGGTAGATCCCAACGGATCAGCCAACGATGTGATGGCATTGATGCGGGAGATGGTCGCGGCGGTGGACGCGATGTCGGGGATACGGCTGCATGCCGAGACGCGCCTTGTCAGCTTTGCTGACGTGGACGTCGCGTTCGTGCAGCCAATGCCGACAAACCCTCACCTGAGAACGAGGAATGGTTCGGCAACGACCAAGGACGGGACGATCGAATGAACTGCACAATCGAGAACCAGAGAACGATGTCGTGACCAACCAGGCCAACCACACGAGACGCCGCCCACGGCCGGGTCCTCGCGCCACGCCCACTGCGTTGCCTCACGGGACGGTGCGGCGTCGCACCGCCAGCCCAGCGCAGCGCAATCCTGCTCCGAAGGCGCAGCGCAATCCTGCCAGTCGTTCGAGCATTCCTCAGCGCAGGTCCAATCCTCGGTCAACACCGCGCGAGGCAAACGCGGGCGCGCAACGTCGGGCGATCCGGTGGTGGCTACTTGGTGTTCTGGCGCTCGTTGGCGCCATTGTGGTCTCCGTGCTCGAAGCGCCGATGTTTGAAGCACATTCGGTCAGCCTCAGTGGAAACGCACGGACAAGCGAGGGTTTGGTGCTCGAAGCGCTCGACATCCCCGACGATCAGGCCCTGCTCCTCTATGACATCGACGCGGCTGAGGAAGCCGTGGGTGCGCTCCCATGGGTCAGTACTGTCCGCATTGTTCGTCAGTGGCCGGGAACAGTCCAGGTCGTCTTGCGCGAGCGGGGTGTCGCAGCAGCGATTGGTCGCCCGGATGGCACCGAATGGGTTGTGCTCGCAGACGATGGTGTCGTCGTCGAGCGGCGTGCCACGCCTCCCGGTCGCGTGCCGTTGATTGTTGGAACAGATGCCATGGTTACCGGAGCTCGCATTGGTCAACCAGTCGATGAGGCCGCACATGCACTCGAGATTGCACTCGATGTTCCCGGCCAACTCGACCCGTGGATTACGACATGGTCGATCGACAATTCGGGGGCGTTGACCGCTGAACTGATCGGAAGTGCGCAGGCAAATTTCGGTTCGCTCGAAGATCCTCAAACGCAGTTTGTGTCACTCGCATCGATTCTCAATGGCGGTGCCGAGCTCACCTGCTTGTCACAAATCGACCTTTCCGTGGCTGACACGCCGGTGCTGCACCGCGATGCTGCGTGTATTGCGGCGTCGTTTGCTGGCAATTAGTCAGCTTTCGTGATGAAAGCCACGAAGAAAATGCGTGCGCTCGTTTTGCATATTTCCTGAATCTGCGGTTTCCTTTCTCACGGGTGGTGCTCAACGCGCCACACAAAGCGAGTAGGGGTCGTGGGTGCACGATCATGCAACCGGCTGTTCGTCCAGCGCCCAACGCAGTAGCGAAACGGCACTGGCGAACAGCCGGATGCAGATATACCCACACGGAACGTAGTCTTACGCGATGATCGGGACCGGAGGAACCAGGCCCAATGAATGAAACAGCCCAGAATTACCTAGCGGTGATCAAGGTGGTAGGCGTCGGCGGTGGCGGCGTGAATGCTGTCAACCGAATGATCGACGCTGGTTTGAAGGGCGTCGAGTTTGTCGCCGTCAACACTGATGCGCAGGCACTGCTGATGAGCGACGCCGACGTAAAGCTCGATATTGGTCGTGATCTCACACGCGGCCTCGGCGCCGGATCTGACCCTGAGGTTGGACGTCAAGCTGCCGAAGATCACCACGACGAAATCGAAGCCGCAATCACCGGCGCCGACATGGTGTTCATCACCGCTGGCAAAGGTGGCGGAACCGGAACCGGTGCAGCTCCGGTGATAGCCGAGATCGCCCGCGGTTGCGGTGCGCTCACCATCGGCGTCGTGACCCGTCCATTCGGCTTTGAAGGACGCCGTCGCGCGGTGCAAGCCGAACAGGGAATCCAGCGCCTCAAAGAGAACGTCGACACCCAAATCGTCATCCCGAACGACCGATTGCTTACCGTGTCCGACGAAAAGACCTCGGTGCTTAACGCATTCAAGATGGCCGACGAAGTGCTCCTTCAGGGTGTGCAGGGCATCACCGATCTCATCACGACGCCCGGCCTGATCAACACCGACTTCGCCGATGTCAAGATGATCATGTCCGACGCTGGATCGGCGCTGATGGGCATTGGCTACGCCTCCGGTGAGGGACGAGCGCTCGCCGCTGCCCGAGCTGCGATTAGCTCACCCCTTCTCGAAGCATCGATCGAGGGCGCCCGTGGAATCCTGCTCAACATCTCTGGCGGTTCGGATCTTGGCCTCTTCGAGGTCAACGAGGCAGCCGAAGTTATCCACGGTGTGGCTCATCCCGATGCCAACATCATCTTTGGTGCGGTCATCGACGACGAGATGGGCGACGACGTGCGAGTCACCGTTATTGCTGCCGGCTTCGAACGGTGGGACGGCGGAGAGCCTGCAACCACCAACGCCACCGTCGCAACATCGGCTGCTGCATCGTCGGCAACGACCTCGTCGACCACCGCCGCAACGGGATCAACGTCGGGCACCACAGCCGCATCGTTTAGCGTCCCGCCGGTCGATGACGACGACGAACTCGAGATCGCTGATGTGTTCGCCGATGTCGATGAGCCAGCAACACCCAGCCCAGAGGCTGGCGACAGCGCTGACACCAACGACGGCGACGACGAGTTCGACGTCCCGTCGTTCCTGCGATAGCGACGACAACCAACCGAGATTCGACGTCATCGGAGTCGTTGCGCCCAACGCGGTCGCAGCGGCTTTGATCACAACTACGCTCGCGTCCTATGGCTGAACAGCTCCACTTTGTGCGCACCGATGGAACTGCCGTCGAGATTGCGTGGACTGCTGCTGCAGACGGCGACTTTCACATCGACGACCCCGATGGGGCACTGATCGAACGGCGCGCCCAAGTCATGGACGGCGACTGGGCTGCGGTCAACCAAGTGCACGGCAACAGGGTGGTCGACGCCGCAGCGGTGATCGGCTGCAACCCAGCACCTGACGCCGACGGAATCGTGACTGCGGCTATTGGCCAACCTATTTCGGTGCAAGGGGCCGATTGCGCCCCGATTGCGTTCGTTACCAACGCAGGCCCGATCGGTGTGGCCCACGCTGGCTGGCGGGGGCTGGCGCAGGGCATCATTGCCGAGATGCACACGTATCTTGGCTTCCACGACGCGGTGATCGAACACGCCGTCATCGGCCCGGTGATCTGCACCGACTGTTACGAGTTTGGAGCCGCCGATCTCGACCATGTGGCTGGCGAACTCGGCGATGTTGTTCGCGCCGAGACCCGAGCGGGCACGCCGGCGCTCGACATGCGCGCTGGTATCGTTGCCGCATTCGACCGAATCGATGTCGTGAGCGTCGATTTTGTTGGTGGCTGCTCGTCATGTGATCAAACCAGCTTCTCCCACCGGGCGCGCGCCGATTCTGAACGCCATTGTCTGGTCGCCCGCATCGTCGATGGCACACGTCCTGCAGGGAGCACCACATGAGTGATCGACAGATGACCGTTCCCGACGATGTCATTGCCGATCGGCTCGACGAGATTCGATCGGCGATTGCGTCGACCGGGCGAACAGACGTCACGATCGTTGCGGTCACCAAAGGATTCGACGCAACAGCGGTGCAGGCTGCCCGACGCCTCGGACTGGTGAACGTTGGCGAGAACTACGCGCAAGAGATCGTCGAGAAAGCCGAAGAATTTTCCGACGTGACCGTGAACTTCCTTGGCCGAATCCAACGGAACAAGGTGCGCAAGGTCGCGCACCTCGTCGATCTTTGGCAGAGCGTTTCGCGCCCGGAAATCCTCTCGGAAATTGCGAAACGAACAGAGCACGCCCGTGTGCTCATCCAGGTGCAACCCGCTGGCGATACATCCAAAGATGGCATCCGGCCACACGAGCTCCCCGAAATGTTCGAGTTGGCACACGACCGTGGGATCACCATTGCTGGCCTGATGACCATTGGAGTCCTCGGCAATGTCGACGCGACCCGGACGTGTTTCGCCGAGGTAAATGCCCTCGCGAATGAGTACGACCTCCCAATTCGGTCGATGGGCATGAGCGGCGACTACCGCGATGCGTTGGCCGCGGGTTCGAACATGCTGCGCCTAGGCTCAATACTCTTCGGGCCGCGTCCGGCGTAGCCGCGGTTCGAACAGCGATTCGGATGGTGGCAGCCGAGGTTGTAGTGTGGGACGGATAAGGAGGTTCTGATGGCGAGCTTTTACAAGAAGGCAGTTGTTTGGCTCGGGCTGAACGAGGAGTATCCAGACACTGGTGTCGACGATATGGCTGGTCGGGCCTCCTGGGAGGACGATATGGCTGGTTCACAGGACGAGTACGGTGCGGGTTACGAGCCCCAACCAGGACCTCAGCCGCAGATGGCGGCAAGAACGACGTCGGCGGGTTTTGCAACGTCTGGCGCTGATCCGCTGAAGCCAGCGCCGCTCAGCCCGGATCGAGATTCGGGAACCGTGCGAGCTGTACCGCTCGATGAGCCAGTCACACACGAATCATCGGTATCGGCAGCCGGAAGCACCTCCGGTGGCGGCGGAACGGTGCGGGCGGTTCCCATGGCACAAACCTCCAAGCCCGAGGTTGTCGTGCCCGAGTCGTTCAACAACGCCCAAGACGTCGCCGACGTCTACAAAGAGTCGATGCCCGTCGTGGTCGACCTCTCGAGCGCGGAGCGCGATCTTGCTCGTCGTCTCATCGATTTCAGCGCAGGTCTCTGCTATGGCCTCGGTGGGCAGATGCAGAAACTGTCGACCGATGTGTACCTTTTGATTCCTGACGGCGTCGAGGTTTCGGCGGCGGATCGGTCACGGCACTCCTAGCGGGTTTGCGCGAACCAATGGGATGACCCCACTCAACGTCGGGCGCAACTAGTATCCGCGTATGGATTTGGTGCGAGAAATCAAAGATGTTCGCTTCACGATGGCCCACAAGGGCTACGACTGTGCAGCGGTCGACTCATATCTGGCGAAACTCCGCGGGAATTTGACGCAGATCGAGGCCGATCGGGAAGCCACTGAGCGTCGCATCTCTGAACTCGAAGAGCAGGTAGCGAACGGCGCGGGCAGTAGCGAAACCGAAGGCACGCTGAGACGTACGTTGCTACTTGCGCAGCGCTTGGCAGATGAGACCGAGGCTGAGGCCAACGCGGCGGCCAAGGAACTTGTGGATTCGGCTACTGCTGAGGCAATGGCGATCCGAGACGCGGCGCAGTCTGAGAGCGATCAGATTCGAAGTGATGCGGCTGCGCAGGCGGAGACCCTTGTGCAGAACGCAAGGTCCGAGGCCGATTCGACGCGAGCAGAGGCCAACGCGGAAGTCGCGGCGGCGCGCGCCGAGATGAACGCGGAGCTCGAGACGACGCGAGCCGAAGTGGAGCGTATGGAAGCGTCCATGGAAGCAGATGCTGCAGCTGCACGCGACGAGAGTCGTGCCCAGGCCGCAGCGGTGCTTGCTGAGGCCGAGGCTTCGGGCCAAGAGCGCGTCACTGCATTGGAGTTGACAGCGCAGACTGAAGCTGCCGAGATGCGAGAGCCAATTCGTGCCGAGGTGGCACAGCTCGAAGGTGTGCGGTCCCAGTTGTTGGGCGACATTGCAGAGCTCGAAACGCATCTTGAGTCGCAGCGAATTCGTGTTCGCAACGCGGTCGAGGCGCTTCGTGTTGGCATGTCGGGTTCGATCGAGGATCTTGAGCGGGTGGCCGAGGACGACGACCTGCTCGGGGTGCAGTCGGCTCCCGAGACGAGCAGTGCCAGTGGTGGCGATGTCGCGGCGGCGCCAGATATTGAGATTGTCGATCGGGTCCAGGCTGATGCTCCGGATCAGCCAACGGTCGATTCGGTCGAGGCGAGCGCGTTGGCTGCACTTGCTGCAGCTGACGCACCCATCGATCCAGAGCCACTCGTTGACGAGTCGGTAGTTGAAGAGGCAGTTGTTGAAGAGGTCGCTGCTGAAGAGGTAGCTGCTGAAGAGATGGCAGTTGAAGAGACGGTTTTTGACGAGGTAGCTGCTGAACAAGCAGTTGTTGACGAGGCCATCATCGAACATGGCGGTGTCGAAGATGGCGGTGTCGACGTCGATGCGGTAGATGGAGAACCGGTTGTTCACGAGGTCGCCGTTGAAGACGCCGCCGAGTGGGCCGAACCTGCCGTCGAATCGGCAGCCGAAGAGGCAAGCAACGAGTCTGCAGGTTCAGGTGTCAGTGGTCTCGGTATGGTGGGCGGCGCCGTCGCAGCTGCCACGGGCGGTTTCGTTGCTGCCGATGTCATTTCCGACTCGGGTCCGGTGACCGAACCAATTCCAGTCGTTGGCACCGAGGTCGAGAGCTCTCCAGATGGCGCAGCATTCGAGAGCGAGGGTGCCGACGGTGAAAGCATCGAGGACCTCGACGGCGAGTCATCTGAGCTGTTCGGAACCGAGATGGAAGACGGCGCCGACCAGGCCGACGCGATGGAGGCAGAGGGCAGCGCACCGACCGGGTCGTTCGTGACCCGCTTCGCCGAGTCTCTCGACGTCACGCCGATTCTCAGGAAGTAGCGAACGAACCCCCGGACACTGTTGGTTTGCTTGGTGTCGTCGGAAAGCTGGGTTGACGGTCTAGACTTCTGCGCTCAAGAGCAGGCGTCGATCGCCAGCGTTGGGGAAGTGCGACGAAGTACCGTCGAAAAATTGGTTGGCGGAGTCGGAAACGATAATGGTTTCTGTTTCTCGCTTCAGGAAAGGCGACAGAGTGGCGACGAAGAAGACAGCAGCAAAGAAGAAGGCTCCGGCGAAGAAAAAGGTCGCGGTCAAGAAGGCTGCAGCGAAGAGTTCCCCGGCGAAAAAGAAGGCTCCGGCCACCAAGAAGGCCGCAGCAAAGAACACCCCCCTAAAGGAAACTCCGGTGATCTCAGAAGTTGCAAAGGTAGACGAGGCGCAGGCGGCTGCAGCAAAGAAGCTGGCCGAGCACCAAAAGCTTGCGAAGAAGAGCTTCACGAAAGCATTCCTCAAGAAACAAGAAGAAGAACTCCTTCGCGAACGCGAGAAGTATACGAGATCAGCAAAGTCCTACCGGGAAGAAGCCGACTCGCTCGTTCTCGACCGCGAACCTGGCGATGTGCAGTTCGACGAGGAGTCGGGCGAAGGTGACACGCTCGCTGTCGAGCGTGAGCGCGATCTCGCCCTCAGCGCGTCCGCACAACAGGCGGTGGAAGAAATCGACGCTGCGCTCGAGCGACTCGAGCAGGGCATCTATGGCATTTGCATCGAATCCGAACTGCCGATTCCCAAGGAACGCCTCGAGGCAATCCCGTGGGCAAGCCAACGCGTGGAAGTCAAGGTCGGTGGCCTTGGACGTCGATGAGTTGACCGACGAAAAAGCCGGTCCTGTCTTATCGAAACAACAGACCAGCGCGCGCCGGTGGCAACTCTTTGTTGTTGGGCTCGCCGTCGTCATTCTCGACCAGATCACAAAGGTCATTGCGCTACGAACACTCGACGATGGTCCAATTGAGGGCCCGTTTGGGTCTGCGTTCAGGCTGATCTTTAACCGCGGTTCTGCGTTCTCGCTCGGCGAGGGCCTCGGCCCGGTCTTTGGTGTGCTCGCAATCATTGTCACCGTTGCTCTCTTCTGGATCGTGCGAACGATCGAGAAACGGTCGGTTGTCTTTGGGCTCGGGCTTGTTGGTGGCGGCGCCATTGGCAACGTCATCGACCGGGCGTTTCGTGAGGGCAACGACACCATCCTCGGTGGTGCCGTCATTGATTTCTTGGAGATTGGTTCGTGGTGGCCAGTATTCAACATTGCCGATGTAGCAATCGTTATTGGCGGGTTCGTGGTGGCGTTGTTGAGTTCACGTGATTGAGGTCATCCCTGATCCGTTGGACGGTGAACGAGTCGACCGCGTCGTTGCCATGCTGCTTGGCCTCTCCCGATCGGCCGCCGCGAGCGCGGTCGCAAACGGCTTGGTCACGCTTGATGCGGCCACTGTTTCGAAGTCATCGGCACGGGTTTCGACCGGACAAGAGCTCCAGGTCGACGAGTCGGTCCTCGACCCCGCCGAAGAGCTCGCCGCCGACCCATCGGTATTGATCGATCTGCTCTTCGAAGACGAACACGTGCTGGTCGTCGACAAGGCTGTTGGGCAAGTCGTGCACCCCGGCGCTGGTCATACCACCGGAACCATTGCCCAAGGTGTGCTGGCCCGGTATCCCGAAGTTCGCGAGGTCGGTCAGCCAGATCGACCGGGCATCGTGCACCGCCTCGATCGCGGAACGTCCGGTGTCTTCATGATTGCAAGGACCACGTTGGCCTACGACGCGCTGACGGCTCAGCTTCGCGACCGCACGGTGTCGCGTCGGTACCTGACCTTTGGCTGGGGGCACCCTCAGACTCCACGGGGCATCATCGAGGCGCCGATTGGACGAGCTGTTCGTGACCCGACGCGGATGGTCGTGCGCGAAGACGGAAAATCAGCTCGCACGTCGTATTCGGTCGAAGCAACATGGAAAGAGCCAAAGCTGAGCTTCTTTTCGTGCGAGCTCGACACCGGCCGCACCCATCAGATTCGCGTGCACCTCGAAGCCATCAACCATCCCGTTGTCGGCGATGGGCGCTATGGCGGCGGCCGTGACCGCCTCGACATGGCGCGCCCGGCATTGCACGCAGCCGACCTCGGATTCGAACATCCCGCCAGCGGTGAGTGGCTCGCCTTTTCGTCGCCGCTGCCAGCCGACATGGTCGACCTACTCAGTCGCCTGGGACCACCGGATTCGGGAGAGGTGCCATCGTGAGCAGTTCAACACCCACACCGCCGAAAATGGTACTTCCCGATTTCGGTGGACGATCGACGATCTCGGTGATGCCAGCGCTGACGTGGGGCGTCGCATCGGAAACAATCCCCGATGAGATCTCCCGAGCCGAACGGGTAGTCGTGCTCGTGCTCGACTCCTTGGGTTGGGTACAGATGCAGGAACGACCCCATCTGACCCCCAACCTCGCTCGCATGCAGGGTGGAGCAGCAACCACGACAGCCCCATCGACGACCGCATCTGCGCTCACGTCGATCTCGACCGGTGTTGCACCGGGGGAGCACGGCATTGTGGGCTATCGCTTTCCCGCCGGTGGTGCCGTGATGAACGCGTTGCGCTGGTCGAGCCCCTCGGGCGATCACCGCCACGTCGTGTCGCCCGACTCGGTCCAGGTGGCCCCCACCCTCTGCGGAGGTTCGTGGGATGTTGTGGGCGATAAACAGTTCGTGGGGTCAGGGTTTACGTCTGCCTATCTCGGCGACGGCCCGTACCACCCCATCTGGCATCCCTCGTCGCTGGTTGCAGAGACCCGTCGCCTTTTCGACGAAGGCCAGAACCGGGTGTACGCCTACTACGACGGCCTCGACCATGTGGCGCACGTGCACGGATTTGCCCACGAGCACTTCAACCTCGAGCTGCAATTCTGCGATTGGCTCGTCGGCGCAATGCTCGACGCCGTACCGACCAACACCGCGGTGGTCGTGACTGGCGACCATGGCCAGATCGATGCCCCCGAGATTGTTCGGGTTGCAACATCGTGTCTCGACCTGACAACCAATCGATCCGGCGAACCCCGATTTCGTTGGCTGCACGCGAAACCAGGTGCGACCAACGAGCTCGCGGCTGCAGCGATCGAAATGCATGGGCACCTCGCCTGGGTCCGCACAAAAGAACAGATCATCGACGAGGGCTGGTTTGGGCCAACCGTTACCGCAGACGCAGCGAATCGTCTTGGTGATGTCGCGTTGGTGGCCCATGCTCCCGTTGGATTCGATGACCCCGGTGAGCCGCATGCATCGAAGTTGGTGGGCCGTCACGGCTCGCTCACCGAGGCCGAGATGCTCGTTCCGGTACTGCACGCGATTGCCTAGGTCGAGATCGGCTTCGGCCGAGTTCACGACCGAGTTTCGCGGGTGTAGTTTGAAACTCCGCAGAAGCAAAAACTGATCGAGGAGTAATGGCAGGGTCCTTCACCCACCTTCACGTACACACCGAATTCTCGATGCTCGATGGTGCGTCGCGTCTCGACGACCTCGTGGCTGCTGCGGCCGCCGATGGTCAGCCCGCACTCGGCATTACCGACCACGGCAACATGTATGGCGTTCTCGACTTCTACAAGTCCTGCAACAAGGCCGGCATCAAACCAATCCTTGGGACCGAGGCCTACATGGCCCACACCCACCGTTCAGAACGCCCGAGCCGCCGTGGCAAAATGGACGATTCGGGCGGGTCCACCGACGGTGGCAAGAAGATCTACTACCACCTGATTCTGCTCGCCGAAAACAACACTGGCTACCAGAACATGATCCAGCTGGCGTCGAAGGCTTTCATGGAGGGGTACTACTACAAACCTCGCGTCGACTGGGAGCTTCTCGATCAGCATTCCGAAGGCCTTATCGCTACGACGGGTTGCCTGGGCGGACAGGTGCTGCAAGCGCTGCTCGCTGGCAACTTTGACGAGGCCGTGCAGCGGGCCGGCAAACTCCAAGACATCTTTGGCCGTGACAATCTGTTCATCGAGCTTCAGGACCACGGCATCCCCGAACAAATCCGTACCAACCCACAATTGTTGGAGATCGCAAAGAAGCTCAACGCACCGATCCTTGCAACAAATGACAGCCACTACACCCATCGGGTCGACCATGCTGCCCACGACGCCTTGCTGTGCGTCCAGACCGGGTCGCTGCGTTCGGACCCCGACCGGTTCAAGTTCCACGGCGACCAGCACTATTTGAAGTCTGCGGCCGAAATGCGCGACATGTGGCGAGAGGTCGAGGTCGCATGCGATAACAGCCTGTGGATTGCCGAACGGTGCAACGTCGAGATCGAGTTCGGTGAGCCGCAGCTGCCGAGTTTCCCGCTGCCACCGGGATTCGCAAACGACGACGAATACTTGCTGCACCTCACGATGGAGGGGGCAAAGAAGCGTTGGGGCGACAACATCCCGCCTGAAGCCAACGAACGATTGTTGTTCGAACTCAAGGTCATCAAGGACATGGGGTTCTCGTCGTACTTCATCATCACCTGGGACCTCATCAAGTACGCCCGCGACAACCAGATCCGGGTCGGGCCCGGTCGTGGGTCGGCGGCGGGTTGTGCGGTGGCGTACTGCCTATGGATCACCGATTTGGATCCAATCAAATACGATCTGCTGTTCGAGCGCTTCTTGAATCCATCTCGTATCTCGATGCCCGATATCGATATGGACTTCGACTCTCGCTACCGCGACCAAATGATTCGGTACTGCGCCGAACGGTACGGCCGCGATCACGTGGCCCAGATCGTCACGTTCAGCCAGATCAAGGCCCGTGCTGCAGTGCGGGACGCGGCCCGGGTGCTCGGTTACCCCTATGCCGTGGGCGACAAGGTGGCAAAGGCAATGCCGCCGCTCATTATGGGTCGCGATACGCCGTTGCAATATTGCTTCGAAAAGCACCCCAAATACGAGGGTGGTTATGCCCAAGCTGGCGACCTTCGCGAGATGGTGGCAACCGACACGGTCGTTGCCGAAGTCGTCGAGGTGGCAAAGGGCCTCGAAGGGTTGCGGCGCTCCGATGGCATTCACGCTGCGGCCGTGGTGATTACCAAGGACCCGCTGACCAACTATCTGCCAATCCAGCGAAAGCCCGAATCGGGTCAAGACCCAGAAGACGCGCCCGTCGTTACCCAATACGAGATGAACAACGTCGAGGAACTCGGCCTGCTCAAAATGGACTTCCTCGGGCTGCGCAACCTCGATGTCATCGACGACACCCTGCGGATGATCGAGGAGAACCACAAAATCGAGCTCGATATTGACAATGTCGATCTCGATGACAAACAGACCTACGAATTGCTCCAACGCGGCGACACGATTGGCGTGTTCCAGCTGGAGTCGACCCCAATGCGGTCGCTCATGAAGTCGCTTGGTCCAACCTCGTTCGAAGACGTGGCAGCGCTCGTTGCGCTCTATCGGCCCGGGCCGATGGAAGCAAACATGCACAACGACTACGCCGACCGCAAGAACGGTCGGCAAGAGGTGACGCTGCTTCACGACGACGCTTCGGAGATCCTCGGCGACACCTACGGCCTGATGATCTATCAGGAATCGATGATGCGCGTCGCCCAGAAGTTTGCCGGGTACTCGCTCGCCGATGCCGACTCGCTCCGGAAGGCGTGTGGCAAGAAGATTCGCGAGGTCATGCAAAAGGAGAAGGCCAAGTTCGTCGATGGTTGTGAAACCACCGGCTATGGCCGCCCGCTCGGCGAAGAGTGGTGGAAGATTATCGAGCCCTTTGCCGACTACGCATTCAACAAGAGCCACAGTTACGGCTACGGATTTGTGGCGTTCCAGATCGCATACCTGAAAGCGCACTATCCAGTCGAGTACCTGGCGGCGTTGCTGACTTCGGTCAAGGGCAGTCTGGAGAAGGCAGCCATCTATCTCAATGAGTGCCGTGTCATGGGAATCAACGTGGTGGTTCCCGACATCAACCGTGCTCGTATTGACTTTCATCCCGAACCGGACTTGTCGGGGGAGACCCTCGGCGAGGTCATCTTTGGCATGTCGGCGGTGCGCAACGTGGGCGAGGCGCTCGTCGAGCAGATCATTGCCGAGCGCGACGCCAACGGACCATTCGAGAGTTTCCTCAACTTTGTCGAGCGAGTCGACTACACGGTGCTCAATAAGCGAACGATCGAATCGTTGATCAAGGGTGGAGCGTTTGACTCGCTCGGTCATCCTCGTAAGGGTTTGCTCAACGTGTACGAGCTCATCATCGATCGCACGGTAGCGTCCCGAAAAGATCACGACATTGGTGTCTCGACGCTCTTTGGCAGCTTGGGTGATGAGCCCACGTTCGATGATCGTCCCGATATCCCCGACGTCGAGTTCGACAAGATGCCGAAGCTCGCGAACGAAAAAGAAATGCTTGGGCTCTACATTTCCGATCATCCAATACTCGGATACGAGGCGGCGTTAGCTCGGCGCTGCGACCGGACGGTCGGTTCGCTCGAAGAGGAGGCCGACGGCGCGTTCTTGCGTGTTGGTGGCGTCATTACCAACCTCCAAAAGAAGTGGACGCGCAAAGGCGACCTGATGGCGATCTTCGAGCTTGAAGATCTCGAAGGCTCGATCGAGGTCATGGTGTTTCCTCGCACGATGAACGAGCACGGTCACAAACTGGTCGACGACGCAATCGTGGTCGTGCGAGGTCGCCTCGATGGCAAAGATGACATTCCAAAGTTCATTGCCCAGGAGCTTGAGATCTTCGACTCGTCGCAGATGACCGAAAGCACACCGCTTCGACTACGGCTCCCAACCCACGCGCAGGATCCAACGACGTTGGACTCGCTGAAATCGTTGCTCGAGGACCATCCGGGACAGTCAGAAGTGTTCCTTCATCTCGACGGCAAACAGATCATTCGGCTTCCCGAGACCTACCGAGTCGAGACCGGAAACGGTCTCGTCGCCGAGCTTCGTGTGCTTCTGGGCCCCGATGCGGTCGTTGTCTGATCGTCGCTCGTGGTCTGTTCGTACGACTTTTGATCTCGGTTTGCGTTTTTGTCAGTTGTTGACTGGACTATTAGTCGGTTCTCAACGACGGGGCGCTACACCATGGCACTAGAAGTAGAAACGAAAGACTGCAATGCACTCAGCGATTCGGAGCTTTCCGAGATGGCTGATCTGTGTGCCGAGTCACCCCTTCCGTATGAAGTGGGTGACCTTTCGAAACAAGCTGAAGAATGGGTCTTGTGCTGCGAAGCACAAGACGGCGGCCGTTTGAAGGGATTTGCGTATTACACGCTTGAGCGGATTGGCGGAACGCCGGCGATCATTATTGGTCTGGGCGCAATCGCTCGTTCCTCGCGCCGTGACACGATCATGAAAGGCATGATCACCGATCTAATGCATCGTGCCGTTATGGCCTTCCCAGACGAAGATGTCGTGGTCGGCCTACGCATGCAGACCCCCGACGGCTTCGAGATGCTGAAGACCTTCCACGACGTTGTCCCTCGTCCAGGGCACAAAGCCTCTGGCGAAGAGCGGGCCTGGGGCCGTCGCTTTGCAAAGCGCTTCGGTATCTCCCCATTGCGCTACGCCGATCGCTCGTTCAGCGCGAAGGGCAAGGGATCGATCCCGTGCGCCTTCGATTTCGAGTCGAGCTCGCCCGAGAACATCGATCCCGAGGTCGCAGCCTTCTTTGACGACATCGATGTTGCCAACGGCGATGTCGTTGTCGGGTTCGGCTGGGCAATGTCAGAGGAACTTGCCAAGTTCGCGTAGTGCACCCGACGGCGACGAGTCGCCGTCACCCGACGCCTCACCCGTGCTCGCGTCAATAGCGGCACGGCGCATGGTCCGGTCCTTTACCGACGAACCGGTTGCAGATCCGCTGATCAACGCGCTCGTGCACGCGCTTATCTCGGGGCCGAGCGCGGGCAATACGAGATCGCTCGACGTGTTGGTCTTAACCAACAACGACGCCCGCGCCTACTGGGACACCACGTTGCCCGCTGCCCGACGCGCGACCTTCCCGTGGCCGCGGCTGCTGAACGCCCCGGTGTTGCTCATTGCGTACGTGCAGCCCTCTGCATACGTCGAACGCTACGGCGAGGCCGACAAGGCCTCGACAGGGCTTGGGGCGGGCACTGAGGCGTGGACGGTGCCCTACTGGTGGGTCGATGCAGGCGCAGCGGTCGAGAACGTGCTCTTAGCCGTGCACGACCTCGAACTCGGCGCGTGCTTTTTTGGCCAGTTCGAACATGAACATGCGGTTCGGGAACGCTTTGGCGTACCCGACGGGTATCGAGCCGTCGGCACGATTGCCGTGGGTCACCCCGACGGGTTAGACCGGCCGAGTCGGTCGTCGATGCGGCCAAGAACGCACCGCGACGACATCGTCCACTGGGGCGCCTGGCAATAACCCCGGCGTTTGGGTCGGCCGTGCGTAGCGATTGGCTGTACGTTTGCCCTCGTGAGCGCTCAGAGCCCCGCAAGTGACCTTCCGACCGGTGTTGGGCTGTGGTTCGCTGGGGCTCGCCCAAAGACGCTCCCCGCAGCCATCGTGCCCGTCGTTGTCGGTACCGCAGCGGTGGCCTCTGACACGTTCGTGCTGTGGCGGTTCATTGCTGCAATGACCGTCGCACTGGCGCTGCAAATCGCAACCAACTACGCAAACGACTACAGCGACGGCATTCGAGGCACCGACGACGATCGTGTTGGTCCGCTACGCCTCGTCGGGTCCGGGGCCGCGTCGGCGTCGGCGGTGAAGAAGGCCATTTTCATATCGTTTGGCGTGGCGGCAGTTGTTGGGCTGGCGTTGTCGATTGCGGTCAACCCATGGCTCCTCGTCGTCGGGATTGCCTCCATTGCCGCTGGATGGTTCTACACCGGTGGCAGCAAGCCCTACGGGTACCTGGGACTTGGTGAAGTCTTCGTGTTTGTCTTCTTTGGGCTCGTGGCCACGGTGGGCTCGGCCTATGTGCAGACCAAAGCCATCTCAGGACTCGCGGTGACCCTCGCCATTCCCGTTGGGGTATTCGCGACGGCGCTGTTGGTCATTAACAACTTGCGTGACAGCGAAGGCGACGCCGCGGTTGGTAAGAACACGCTCGCAGTCAAGATCGGTGATTCGGCGACCCGAGCCCTCTACACCGGTTCGATGCTGGGAGCATTCGCCCTCATCGCTGTCGCTGCAGGTGTGGCGCAACGGCCCGGCCTACTGCTTGGACTCGGCGGTCTGATCCCCGCCTCTCGCGCCATCAGCACCGTCATGGGAGGAGCCAACGGACGTGAACTCATTGCGGTCCTCGAAGCCACCGGCAAGACCCAACTCGTTGCCGGGGTCCTAATGACCGTGGGGTTACTGCTGTAGGCGGTTACGCCCGGGTTGCGGTCATGAGTTGCGCGGCACCGAGGGTGAGTTGACGGTGTGACGCATCGGCAAATCCGACAGCCTGTAACGACGCGAGCATGTCGTCACGTGGCGGCAAGTAGGCGAGGGACCGCGGGAGATATCCATACGCATCCCGATTGGAGAGCAAGCCTCCAATGAACGGTACGACCTTTCCGAAATACAGGCCGTGACCGGCCTTTGCGAGCGGATTGTCAGGCTCGCTGGCATCGAGCAGCGCAATTCGGCCGCCCGGCCTCGTGATGCGGGCAAGTTCGCGAAATACACGGTCGAGGTCAACAAAGTTTCGCAACGCAAACCCACAGGTCACCCCATCGACCGACGCGTCAGCGAAGGGAAGTTCCATTGCATCGCCCTGAATGAGTGGTTCGGCGGTGCGGGCCGCGTCGAGCATGCCGAAGCTGAAATCGGCGCCAACCGAGGCGTAGCCGTGCTCGGCGAGTTCGCGGCAGAAGTCGCCAGTGCCCGTCGCAAGATCGACGAGCACAGCGCCGGCAGGCAAGCGCAGGCAATCGATCGCAATCCGGCGCCACCGCACGTCGAGGCGGAACGTCATGATTCGATTCACAAGGTCATAACGAGGAGCGATCGTGTCGAACATTGCCTGAACAGCGTCACCTTTTGCGTCGCCGGTCGGCAGCGGCTGATCGAGCGACGGTAACGCTGCTTCGGATAGGTGAGAATCAGAGGGCTCTGGTGCGGTCTTCACACGTCATACGGTAGATGGATGCGGGGCGAAGGGGCGGCTCCAAGACGCGTAACTCCCTGGTCGTCGAAACCGACGCATACTCGTGTGGGCCGATAAAGTCGGCGACGTGGCATCTCTCTATGACGGCACTGATGAGCGGGAGGCCGAAGTCGCCGACATGGCGCGACGGGCAGCCCAGGCCGCATCAGATCGGCGGAAACGAATACGGGCGACCGGCACTGGCTTCACCGCCGAAGACGTCGACGCCGACGCGCTTGCGCGTCTCGATCATCAACTCGAAGACCTCGCTGCATGGAGTCCAGGCTTTGCCGGTGCAATGCTGTTTCGCGGTGCCGAGGTGCTTCCCCTCGTGAGCCTTATCACCGCGGCCGACCGCGAGGCAATGAAGCGGGCGCTCGTGCACGTGGCCGTATCGATTCGCGCCGAGATGGAGCTCATTGAACGCGACGCCGTTGGAAGTTTCGTTGACTCGGTGACCTCGACCAGCCGCGGAGCGGTCATCGTTACGGTCCTCAACAACGACATATTGGTCGTTGCGCTCGAGGGCAAACCAGCCGCAGTCGCTGATGCCTGGAAGGCAATAACCGAACGCAAGGCGGCAATTAGCAGCGCTGCTGGAGCGTTCTTTCACGACGCAGCCGATAGCTAGACCCGTTCGGCCCCGCAGTCGAGGCCGAAGAGAAACTTACGATTCGCGGCGCTTGCGCATCTCTTGGGCGTGACGTTCCAGCGTTTGTTTCTGATCTTTACTGAGGCTCTCCATGCCATGCTCGCTCACTTGGTCGAGCAGCGCATCGATCTCGGCCTCAGACGCCCGACTTGTCGGAGCGGGAACGGACTGCAAATGGCTGGCACCCTTTGCCTTACGTGATTTGCGCGACCGGCGAGAACGCGACGTCTTTGATGCCCGTGGTGGCGAAGGCGCTCCCTGGCCAGTCATCGCGTTTGGAAGCGAAACCATAGGGATCCACTCGACTCCCGAGAAGCCGAGCGACCGGGTCATGATGAGTCCAATCGCCGCGGTCGACACCAACATGACGATCGCGGGAAGGCTTCCAACGGTCAAGAACGTCAACAGCTGCACAACAAAGAAGAACGCGATCAACGCCCAGAACGGGATGTTGAAGAACGAGCGGGCTTGAGGATTCGCGGCGGCAAATCCACACGCAATGCCGAGAAACGGCAAGGACAATCCGAGCGAAACAATGCTGATTCCCGTGAGTAGACCGGTCAGCACACCGAGGATCGCCGGAACAACGATGATTGTGGCCACGAGGCTGGTAAACGCTCGGCGGCCAAGAAGTGCTTCGAATTGGCCGCCGATCATGTAAAAGAACAACAACCCGAGCAATGCCCAAAGGAACTGGCTGTCGGGAGGGATTGGATAGGTCACAAAGCGCCACACCTGGCCACCAGTGATGGCACTCCGGCTGAGCGTGAGCCAGCTCGTGATTGCCCCGCCCCCTTGCTCGACGACGGTGAGCAGGATGCCAATGAGGCCCATCCCGGTAATGAATGTGGTCGTATTGACCGCGATCGAACCAACGGTAAACCACGGGTCGCCGCCCGATCCGCGAGAAAACGGGCTCTGGAAAGAGTAACGATCAGCCATCACCCATCAGGCTAGTCGACGAAACCGCTTCCGCCCTGGTCCTTACGCCTTGGTGCTGCGACCGACGTTGACCCGGCCGACCCGCTCGATTTCGCGTTCTGGCTCGCCCGGAGTTGGCCACACGCAGCGTCGATGTCGGTTCCACGGTTTCGACGGATCGTCGCGTTGGTGTTTCGTTCGAGTAGCCACTTCTGAAATTGGGTGACTCCGGCTGCGTCCGTGCCGACCGTCAGATAGCCAGGCGTGGGGTTGAGCGGGATCAGGTTGACGTGTGCCCGTAGTTCCCGACATAACTCACTGAGCGCAATCGCCTGTTCTTTGGTGTCGTTGACGCCCGCAATGAGTGCCCACTCGAAGCTGAGCCGGCGGCCAGTGGCAGCAACATAACCTTGGCAGGCCTCGGCGAGCATGTCGATGGGGTAGCGCGAGTTGATCGGCACGAGCTCGGTGCGTAGCGCATCGGTCGCGGCGTGCAACGACACGGCCAAACTCACCGGGAGGGACTCTTCGGCCATCCGCTTGATGCCCGGAACCAACCCAACGGTGCTCATCGTGATGTGCCGCGCGGAGAGTCCGAGATCGCCGTGGATCCGCCGGACTGCGCCCCAGACGGCGTCGTAATTGGCGAGCGGTTCGCCCATACCCATAAAGACCACGTTTGACAGCCGCCGCGGAAGGGCAGCAGCGCGAGCCCGCACGACCTGTTCGACGATCTCTCCGGTCGTGAGGTGGCGGCGGAATCCTTCTTGGCCAGTTGCACAAAATCCACACGCCATCGCACAGCCTGCCTGGCTGCTGACACACACGGTGGAACGGTCCGCGTAGTGCATGAGTACCGTCTCAACAGCATCGCCATCGTCGAGCCCCCACAACCACTTGTGGGTCTCGCCGCCCTCGCTCACCGACACCATCCGGTCAAAGAGCGCTGGGGGGAGAAGCGCAGCGAGGTCGGAGCGGAGGGCCTTGGGAAGTGTGGAGATGTCTTCGATTGGTAGCCCTTCGTCGTAGAGCCCTTTCCACAACTGGTCGACGCGGTACGACGGATGGTCAGATAACAAGCTGGCGAGCTCGTCGCGGTCGGGCTGGTACCTGGTAGCAGAGGTGATCATGTGTCCTTACCCGATCGAGTCCAAAGCGAATCCTCGCGTCCTACGGTGAAGCCGAGCTTCTCGTAGGTTGCAACGGCCGCGTCGTTGTCTGACTCGACGTACAAGATGGCCGTTCTGATACCGAGCCCAGCAATGTGATCGAGACCGGCAAGGGTGAGCGCCTTGCCGAGCCCCTGACCATGGAATTGCGGATCGACGGCAATCACGTAAATCTCGCCGACCGGACCCGTTGCCAGGTCGTCGATCTCGTGAATCTTCGTCCAGCAAAATCCTGCGAGCTGGCCGTCGATTCGGTGAAGGCGAAAGCCTTCTGCGTCAAACCAGGGTTCGGTCATCTCGGTGCGTACTGCCTCCGGTGTCAGACCCGACTGCTCGGGATGCCACGAAAATGCCCGGTTGTTCACCGCCACGAACTCGCCAATGTCAGCTTCGGTAAACGAGACCGTCTCGATCGATGGTGGTGGCGTTGGCAGCGAGCATTGCATCTTGAGAAGCGTGCGGTCCGACACGAGGCCGACGCGTTCGAGATGGGCCCGCCGGTCCGGTGTTGTGCCGTGGACCCAAACCGTTGCGTCTGGGCCAGCATTCTCGGCGAGTGCGATCGCATCGGAAAAGGTCGTACTCGAGTCGTCGGGCGCGAACGTGAGATGAACCACAGCAGTGCCGTCTTTGCGGTGCTCGAGAAGGAATTCCACGTGCGTCAGGGTATTCGCCTTCTGCAAGGATCGTGTGAGCGGGTTGCACACACCGAAGCGCTGGTTCGTAATGAATCTGCAAATCGTCCGTTTTCGACTAACACCCTCGCCGCGAGCCTGGTATTTTTGAAATACGCCGTTGATGCACCACCACATCTTCGGCGTTCTTATGCGACAGAGGATGGGTCCGCCTCCAGCCTGTGTCGCCGAAAGAGCGGACGCTCAGCGTCCGCTCTTTTGACTTTTTCGCCTAGCGTTGGCCCATGGAATCTGACCTCGCTGAACTGTCGAGTGTGGCAACACAAATCGATGAGCTTGCCGAACGCATCGTGGCGGTGGCAGCGAAACATCAGGGCGGTGACCGCGACGACATTGCTGTTCGACTCTTTGAAGTCGAGCGGTCCCTGTATGGCGCTGGTAGAAACCTCGCCAGCGCGGTACGGAGTTACCGGTGACCGCAAAGCCCCTGGTGCGCGCCGATTTGGCCATGCGCCCGGGGTATCACTCGCCCCAGATCGACGTCGATGTTCGCCTGAACACCAATGAAGCGCCGACCGCGCTTCCCGCAGCGTTTCATGAAGCGTTGCACGACGCACTCGACAACGTTGCGTGGAACCGTTACCCGGATCGGTCGAGTTGGGCATTGCGGGAGGCCCTCGCCGAGCGCTATCAACGCACCCCTGAAGAAGTGTTTGTTGCAAACGGATCGAACGAGGTTCTCCAAACGGTCATGCTCACCTTTGGCGGCGCCGAGCGCAGCGCGGCGGTGTTCGAGCCGACCTTTGCCATGCATAGCCAAATCGCAAAGACCACCAACACCGCGGTGATTGTTGGCCAGCGGTCCGAGGATTTGTCGCTCGATCTCGATGAGGTCGAGCGGGTCATTTCCGAACATTCGCCAAACATTGTCTTCTTGTGCTCGCCCAACAACCCAACGGGCATCGTCGACCCCGTCGGAACGGTCGACACCGTGCTCGACCTGATGGCCCCCACCAACGGGCTGCTCGTCGTCGACGAAGCCTACGGACAATTCACCAACACCTCAGCGGTCGACACCATTGGCGAAGACGTGCCGATGGTCGTTAGCCGGACGTTCTCAAAGACTTGGGCAATGGCGGGCGCCCGCCTTGGCTACCTGCTCGGGCCAGCGTGGATTGTCGAGGAGCTATACAAGGTGGTGTTGCCGTATCATCTCGACTCGTTCAAGCAACTCGCTGGACGCACGGCGCTCGACTTCTCAAACGCCATGGATGCGCAGGTAGCCGCCATTGTTTCGGAACGTAAACGGGTGCTCGCAGCGCTCGCCGACCTGCCGGTCACGGCGTGGGAGAGCGGCGCGAATTTCTTCTTGTTCAAGGCGCACCAGATGCCCGGTAACGATGTGTGGCAGGCGCTGGTCGACAGGTCGGTGCTCGTGCGCAACACCGCGAATTGGCCTCGGCTCGAGAACTGTCTGCGCGTCACCATAGGCACCAAAGAAGAGAACGACGCCTTCCTTGCAGCCTTGACCGAGGTTCTGTCCGCGTAGACTGGTGCCCATGCGTTCAGCCTCAGCGTCACGAGACACCAAGGAAACCCAGATCACGATCGAGCTCAACCTCGACGGAACGGGCCAAACCGACAACAAAACCGGTCTGCCGTTCTTTGATCACATGCTCGATCAGCTCGGTCGCCATGGCGGATTCGACCTCACGGTCCATGCAAAGGGCGACCTCGAAATCGACGCGCATCACACGGTGGAAGACACCGGAATTCTGCTAGGCGAAGTGTTCAAGACCGCGCTCGGTGACAAGGTCGGGGTCCGGCGGTTCGCCTCGAATTCGGTGCCGCTCGACGAGGCCCTGATCGACACTGCGCTCGACCTGTCGGGACGGCCATTCATGTTCTACGACGTCGAGTTCCCCGGAGAGGTAATCCTCGGTCAGCCACCCTTTGACCCGCAACTCTCAGAAGAGTTCTGGCGTGCGTTCATAACCTCGGCCGGCATCACGATCCACATCGTGTCAGCGCGGGGAAAGAACTCGCACCACCTCGTCGAAGCCACCTTCAAGGGCGTTGCCCGGGCGCTGCGCGACGCTGTCGAAATCACCGGCGGTGGCTTGCCATCGACCAAAGGCAAGCTCTAATCACTGTTTCGGTCGGCCGTTAGCTCGTCAGTCGGACGGGAACGCCGTCGGCGGCCATCTCCGCTTTGATTTGGTCGATCGTGTAGTCGCCGTAGTGAACCATCGACGCAACGAGCGCTGCATCGGCACCGCCTGTTGTGACCGCGTCGGTGAGGTGGCTGGGCTCGCCGCCCCCGCCAGAGGCGATCACCGGGATACGAACAGCGTCCGCCACCATGCGGGTGAGATCGAGCTCGTAGCCGTCACGAACGCCGTCGGTGTCGATCGCGTTCAAACACACCTCGCCAGCACCGCGTGATTCAGCCTCGGTAACCCACTGCACGACGTCGCGTCCGGTCGGGGTTCGGCCACCCTGAATTACGACTTCGTAGCCGGAAGGAATCTCGCTGGTTGGCTCGACCTTCTTTGCATCGACACCCAACACGACGCACTGTGCGCCAAATGCCTCGGCGCCTTCGGTCAACAGGGCCGGGTTTCGGACAGCGGGCGAATTGAGGCTCACCTTTTCAGCTCCGGCGAGGAGAACATCGCGCATCGAGTCGAGCGAATCAATGCCGCCGCCAACCGAGAAGGGGATACGTATCGATGCGGCCACGCTCTCGACAACATCGAGAAATAGATTTCGCTCCTCGGCAGACGCGGTGATGTCGTAGAAGACGAGTTCGTCAACGCCTTGCTCGTCGTAACGGACGGCGTACTCGACCGGGTCGCCGAGGTCGACGTTGCCCTGAAACTTGATGCCCTTCGTGACTTGGCCCCGACGGACGTCGAGACACACGATAACTCTCTTCAGCACGGCCATTGCTAGTTGCCTCCCAGAAACGACGACAGGATTGACATCCCGACCGGACCGCTTTTTTCGGGGTGACACTGGAGCGCAACAAGGTTGTCTTTGCGAACCCCAACAGCAAACGGGTGACCGTGATCGGCCGTTGCAATGACCTCGACCGACGGATCAGGATCGCAGTAATAGCTGTGCACGAAGTAGCACGCCGTGTCAGCAGCCCCAACGAGATCGTTGGCGAGGGGTTCGCCTTTGGCGAACAGGACCGGGTTCCAACCCATGTGTGGCACCTTCAGCGCCGGATCGTCGAGCTCAAACTTGCGCACTCGACCCGGCAGAAGTCCAATGCAGTCGACGCCGCCATCCTCCTCGCTATGTTCGAACAGCAACTGCATCCCCACACAGATACCAAAAACCGGCGTACCCGCATCGACCGCCTCTCGAAGCGCCACGTCGAGACCGCGCTCTTTGACGACGCGCATGCACGTCGCTGCAGCGCCGACACCGGGAAAGATCACATGTTCAGCCGCACGAATCGTGTCGTGATCGGCGGTGATCTTGGCATCGAAACCAAGCCTGCGAACCGCATGTGCGACCGAGGTGACGTTTCCAGCGTTGTAGTCCAAGATCGCGACTGCCATACCGTTCATCGTCGCAGGTCATTGACAGTTTTCCTCAACACATCTCCGCTCGCCATATTCTTCGGCGATGTGCCATGTCGAAGCGTTGCGTGGCGCGAACTGATGGCATGACGCTGCGTGACCCCTCGGCCTCGCCAGTAGCCTGAGCCGGTGGCCGAAACATCTGCTGACTCCGGGTTCTCGACGTCGAACAACAACGGCGAACGCTTACCAATCAAGATGCTCAACGATCGAATCCTGGTCGGTACGAGCGATGCCGAAGGGGAGCGTCGGTCGACCGGCGGAATCCTCATTCCTGCAACCGCCCAGGTCGGCAAACGACTGGCGTGGGCCGAGGTCGTCGCTGCTGGACCAAACGTGCGAAACATGGAGATTGGCGACCGAGTGTTGTTCAACCCCGATGACCGGTACGAAGTCGAGGTCGGTGGCGCAGACTACGTCATCTTGCGTGAACGCGACGTTCACGCCGTAGCCGCAGAGCGGCTCGAAGAAGGCTCGACCGGGTTGTACCTCTAACGATGGAAATCCCCGCAGCACCGGCTATTCACCCAAACTTCGATGACTTCTGCTCGTACGCCGAGCACCACCGAGTCGTCCCCGTTTGGCGATCCCTCTTGGCCGACCAGGTCACACCTGTCGCAATCTTTGCACGCTGTATTGGAGACGGCGACGGGTTCCTTCTCGAATCGGTGGAGAACGGCGAACGCTGGAGCCGCTGGTCGTTCCTTGGGCGAAACCCGCTCGCCACGATCGTCTCTGCCAACGGCCAGGTGACCGTCGAAGGCCCAGCCGCCGACCAGATCACGCACGCACAGGGGATGTTGGACACCCTCGAAGAAATCCTCACCGAGTTCTCGGCGCCAAACATTGATGGTCTGCCGCCGTTGCATTCTGGGCTCATGGGATACATTGGCTACGACGTCGTGCGTGAAGTCGAGCGGCTGACGAACGTTCCGACCGACGACACTGGCCACGCCGATGCAGTTATGGCGCTGATCGGCGAGATTGCAGCGTTCGACCACTGGAAACAGCAGGTCACACTCATCTCCAACGCAATGATTCCGGTCGACGCGTCGACAGTTCAGCTTCGCGAGATCTACGACGAAGCAATCGTGCGTCTCGAATCGCTGCAAAGCAACGGGGCCCAGCCCCTCGACGAACCGCTGGTATCGCCGCCACCCCTCGACGCACCGCTACCCGAGGTCACCTCCACAATGGGCGAGGAGACATACTGCGCTGCGGTCGAGGTCGCGAAAGAACACATCCTCGCAGGCGACATCTTCCAAGTGGTCCTCTCGCAACGGTTCGACTTCGAGCTCGATGCCGACCCGTTCGACGTGTATCGAGTCCTTCGACAGATCAATCCAAGCCCGTACATGTACTTCCTTCGGATTGGAGACCTCCACATCGTTGGTGCGTCGCCCGAGCCAATGGTGCAGTTGCGCGACGGCACGGTGACCTCCCGGCCAATTGCGGGCACCCGTCCACGAGGCAACACCGAAGAAGAAGATCGTCGGCTCGGCGCTGAACTTCGCGAGCACCCCAAAGAGGTCGCAGAGCATGTCATGCTCGTCGATCTTGCTCGCAACGACATTGGTCGGGTGATCGAGTTTGGGTCCGAATCTCGCGACCAGATCATGACCCTCGAGCGGTACAGCCACGTGATGCACCTCACCTCCCAAGTGAGCGGCACCCTGGCCAAGGGACGCACCGCAATCGATGTGCTTCGCGCAACACTGCCCGCCGGTACCTTGTCGGGAGCCCCGAAGGTGCGGGCAATGGAGATCATCGACTCGCTCGAACCAGTCAAGCGGGGGCCTTATGGCGGTGTTGTTGGCTACCTCGACTTTTCGGGCAACATCGATACCGCAATCGCCATCCGGACAATGTTCATCACGGGCAACAAGGCATCGGTCCAAGCTGGTGCTGGCGTCGTTGCGGACAGCGTGCCGATCGACGAGCACAACGAATGCATCAACAAGTCCAAGGCGCTGCTCGCAGCAGTACCGGGCGCCCGGATCATGACCCAGCAACGGAAGGCTTCCACATGAGCGAGAACAACGCCACCGTCTACGTCGGGACACGCGATGTGGTATCGGTGTCGGGAGACGAAGCCGTGACCTACTTGCAGGGACAGCTCAGCCAAGACGTCGAATCCCTCCAAACCGCGATGTCACGTTGGAGTTTCATCCTGCAACCCCAAGGCAAGGTCGACGCATGGTTCCGCGTCACCCGCACTGGCGAACACGGCTTCTTGCTCGACGTCGATCCTGGATACGGCGAAGTGCTGCTCACCCGGCTGAAGCGGTTCAAGCTTCGGACCAAAGCGGACCTCACGCTCGAAACGTGGACGCTCCATGCCTATGTTGGGCAGGTGCCCGCTGGCGTCGATGCCCCGATCAGCGCCGCATCCGCCGATGGTCTTGGCACCGACCTGATCGGCCCGTCGCTGGGCGAACCAGAGGGCACCCAAGTCGATGCCGATGCCTACGAGCAGCGCCGCATCATTGCCGGTATCCCCGCAATGGGACGAGAACTCGACGAATCGACCATCCCCGCAGAATCTGGGATGGTCGAGCGGTCCGCGTCGTTCACCAAGGGTTGCTACACCGGACAAGAGCTCGTTGCCCGAGTCGACTCCAGGGGTAACAACACGCCGCGGCGGCTTCGAATCGTCTCTGGTTCCGGCGACATCCCCGACACTCGTGAGTTACGCGTTGGGAACGATGTCGCTGGAACGGTCACCTCGATCGTTCGTACCGGTGATGGTTGGGTTGGCTTGGCCTACGTCAAGCGTTCCGCGCTCGAACATTCCACCCTGGACATCGACGGTGTCGCCGCCGATGTTTCTGAAACGCCGGTCGAGATCGAGACGAGCTGAACAAAATGGCCACCTACCTCGATGCGATCATTGCATCGCACCGCCGCGATGCAGCCAATGACACACGAGTACTTGACCAGCTGACCGAGCTGGTGGCTGCGCTCGAGCCCGCACGCGGTTTCGGTGCCGCCCTTCGAGCGGCCAACCCGCTTGGAGTTATTGCCGAAGTGAAACGGCGGTCTCCCTCAAAGGGCGATCTCTATGCCGATCTCGACCCTGCTGTTGTCTCTGCCGCGTATGCCGCTGGAGGTGCTGCGTGCTGCTCGGTGCTCACCGACGAGCACTACTTCGGCGGCTCGGTCGTCGACCTACAAACCGTGCGAGAGACCATCGATATCCCCAT
>CALKGG010000005.1 GCA_938084885.1 uncultured Acidimicrobiales bacterium | reverse complement strand
TGCAAGGCAACGCTCGATGAGCAGGGCGGGCTGGTGCTCGACGGTTTCTTCCGCAGCGACGCGATCGAACACGTCGTCGCCGAGTCGATGCGCCAGTTGGATCACGTGTTTTACGCTGGGTCGACGCACAACGTCTACCTCACGCCTACCGATGCATCGCTGCCTGCAGACCACCCGTTCAACCGGCAGGTGTTGAGCAGCAAGGGGCTAATCGCCGACGATCAGGTTCCGCAAGATTCGCCATTGCGCGAGGTGTACGGCTCGGCGGTTTTCCAGCGCTTTCTCTGCAACGTCTTGGGTATCGACGCGATCTATCCGTACGCCGATTCGCTGTCGTCGATCAACGTGCACTTCGCTGATGCTGGGCGGGAGTTGGGCTGGCACTTCGATAACTCGTCGTTTGCGGTCACAATGCTTTTGCAAAAGCCCGAAGGTGGTAGCCGGTTCGAATATGTGCCGAACGTTCGAGATGCCGACGCAGGCGAGATGGGTTTCGACGAGGTCGGGAGCGTGCTCGATGGCCAAGTCGATGTTGAGGTGCTCGACTTTGAACCGGGCGCGCTCGTGCTTTTTCGCGGCCGTAACTCACTGCATCGGGTGACCCCAACCAACGGTGACACGACCCGCCTGCTCGCGGTGTTTGCCTACAACAGTGAGCCCGGCGTCAGGCTGTCGGATAGCGCGCTGACGACCTTCTTCGGAAGAACCGGTGAGAGCTCGGGTTCAAATCCGAGCTAGCGGCCGAACGGCGCCGACGAGAGGACGTCCATCATGGCGGCCCATGCATCGGGTTCGGTGCGGAGTCGCCAGTCGTAGATTTCTCCGTGCGGTCGACGATCGACATCGAAGTACACGACGGCTCGAATGTTTGGCGAGTCTGCGACCCAGTCGCGTATGCCTCGGACCCATTCGGCCCTGTCGCCTGGCCCTCGTTGACCTGCGCCGAACTCGGCGATAAGGATTGGTTTGTTCGGACGCTGGTCGGCCCATGCCTGGAATGCGGTGTAGGCCTCGGCGATGTCGGTGAGTGGGGCGTCGAGGTCCCAGCCGGTGTAGCCGTCCGAGCAGATCCAGTCGACGTTGGCGTCGCCTGGATAGTAGCGGGCACCTTGCTCGTCCCAATTCCACGCGGTTGGACACCACACCCACTCAATGTTGCGGGCGTTCTCCTCGACGAAGATCTGCCGGACGTAGAGCCATGAGTCGATGAACTGTTGTGGGTCGTTGTCGATCCACGCTCGTTTGTGCGAGACGTCGGGCTCGTGCCAGAAGCGCAGCATCACGGTGCCCGGCAGCGACCGTAGCTCGCGGGCGTGTTGGCGAATCCAGTCATCGTGGGAGCCGTTGAGGATGGTCTCGGCATCGGTGCCGTTCCAGGTGAGAAGTAGGTCGCGTCCAGACTCGAGGTGCCATCGGTAGACGTCGGTCTTGATGTCTTTGGTGAAGCTCTTGAACTCGTGTGCGATCAGGCGTCCGTTGCCGGGAACTGCTTCGAGGTCGTTCCAATAGTTCGTGCGGTCGTCGGCCCAAAGATCTGCCGAGAACCCCATTTGAACGGGCCCGCCGGGGACGGCGATTGGGGTGGGGAGGTTTTCCACAGTGGCGACTTCTGGTTCGGCGGGCGCTGGTGGGGTGTTGTTCGTTTGTTCGGTGACGGCGGTTTGGACGTCTGCGGTGGAAACGAACGAGCAGGTGATGTCGGTCGTGCCGCCGCCCCATAGGCGCATGACGTAGGTGTCGTTGGTGTTGACCGATTCGGGGATACGCACGGCTTGCGCGGCGTCGGCCGGGGTATGGAACCAGGTGTCGTTACGCCGGAACACGGTGGTCTTACCCTCGTCGTTCCAGCGGATAAGTCCGTCGGTTTGGCGCACTTCTACTTGGCACCATGGACCGTCAGGTGCAACGGCCGGTGCGTTCGGGGTGGCGTCAGTTTGGTTGGTGTTGGCCTGGTTCGTGGCACCGGTTGTATCGCCGGTGCGAGTGGTTGTCTGGGTCGTGGTTTGTTGTGGAGTTTGGGTGCCTGCGGCGTCGTTGCCGCCGGTTTGATTTGCGGTTGGCTCGTTGGTGGGAGAGAACTGTGGCGTACGGCCGGTCGCGGTGTTGTTGGACGCGAGCGGCAATGGTGTTGCATTGGTGTCGGCGTCCGGGCGAGGCGTCGCATCTTCGGTGGATAGCACGGCCCCGTCTTGTCCAATTTGGCCGTTGTCGTCAACGAGCGGGAGCGCTTCGGGAATCGACTGTCCGGGGTCGGCGATGTTCGGAGGTCGCCCTTGCTGGTCGGACTCGATGAACGGTGAGGGGTCGATGCCTTCGTTTGCGAGGTCGTCGGTGAAGAGGTCGACGCCGCCTCCTCCCCCGTTCGATGCGAGGAGGATCATGACGCCAAGGCCCGACAACACGAGCGCGACGAGCGCGACGCGAACGACTGCAGGGGACGCTTTGGGCAAAGGGGTCACGCCCTTTTGTTCGAGCGTTTCGGCCAAAAACTGGAGCGATTTGATCCGTCGGGACTTGCGCGGGCGTCGACATTAATGCCTTCGGCCTAGTGCTGTTGGAGTTGGAGTTGGTGTGAGGGCGAAGGCTCAGAGCGGAACCGGCAGCGGCGTTGACCGTGGGCGTCTACTTGAGCGGGATGCCGCTGGTGTCGCCTTCTTCGCGAGGTCCGAAGAGGCGTTTGGCCGATTCGTCGATCGCAACGTCGTTGATGGACGCTTCGCGTCGACGCATGAGGCCGTGTTCGTCGAACTCCCAGTTCTCGTTGCCGTAGCTGCGCCACCACTGGCCGTTCTCGTCGAGCGATTCGTATTGGAAGCGGACGGCGATGCGGTTGCCGTGGTAGGCCCAGAGGTCTTTACGCAGGGCGTACTCGGTTTCACGAGCCCACTTCTGTGCGAGAAAGTCTCGGATCTCCTGGCGGCCTTTGAGGAACGTGTCACGGTTTCGCCATTCGCTGTCGAGCGAATAGGCGCCTGCGACCTTGTCGGGGTCACGGGTGTTCCAGGCTGCTTCCGCGCCGAGCACCTTCTTCCACGCAGCAGCCTCATCGAAGGGTGGAAACGGTGGGCGTTCTTCAGACATTGCGACTCCTCAAAAAGCTCGCGGTGATGCGGGCCCTGACACTAGACAACCCAGCTTCGAAACGAGTACTTCCGCAGGTTGGCTCCACACAGGGTGGGAACTACCCTCATGGGCGGAAGGTTGCCAGAGCGGACGAATGGGGCGGCCTCGAAAGCCGTTGTAGCCTTCGGGTTACCGAGGGTTCGAATCCCTCACCTTCCGCCATGTGATGTCGCGAGACATCGGAAACCCTCGAACCCTCGGGTTCGGGGGTTTCTTTGTCTTTTGGTCTCCCGCCAATCCCGGATTTGTGAAGGATTTTGAACCGTATGGGTTCAAAATCCTTCACAAATCCCTAGTTGGAGATCCGGTATCAAACAACACCTCAGACTTGTCGTGCTCCACCGCCCGCTCAAGAAGCCAATCATCAACAGATCTGACTTGCCTGGCCGCCTCCAGCCCGCATAAGCCCCAACGGCAGCAACGCGATGGCGACGTGATCGCTCGGGAGCCGCCACTCCAAACTCAGCCGGGTCTACCTAGTGATGCATAACTTCATTGCTGACAAATACCTGTCCGTGTAGCGCTTCTGCAAGAGCTGGCCGATCGGTCCTGCAAGCCGACTGATCGTTGTCGCTGGGCGCGAGTTTGCGGTGATGGAGAACTCGACGGGCCCATCCCGTAGAAACAGCATGAAGGTCTCTTCGCCCTGTTCGGGGTGGTCTGGAAGTGTTGTGTACGTGAATCCGAATTGCGTCGGTTCGTCGACAATGGCGGTGACGCGACAGGCGAACAAAATCCAGACCCCCAGGGTCCTTGTGGACAGAACGGCCGTCTGGCCAAGTTCGAGTTGTGATTGATGGGCCGAGACACCAGCAAGGTTGTGCATCTCCCAACGGAGAAGCGAACGTTTGCCAGACTCGAACGCCGCCGGACCATCGCCGACAACTTCACTTCTCTGGAGAGAATTGAATTCGCCAGAAGCCGGGTACGTCGGTTCGCGGGTCGTGCTTTGCGCGCGATATTCGCGAACGTTCGCTTCTGAGGGTCGTGTAAGACTTAGCACGGAGCCCACCCAAGGTTGTGCTGGGCGCCCTGAATAACGGAGATGTTCATGAACTCAGGGTACGTACGTAACAATCAAGTTGGGTTCTTGGCGGTCTTGCACCAGTAGGGGATGGCGTCACCGTTTCCCAAACACTTCGCGAGCTATGGCATGTTGCACTCTTCACGCGGGTTGACCGCCAAGACATTCTCGACACGAAGCCCGAACGAATCCGACGAAGTCAAAGTGCGGGCCATCATGGCCAGAATTCACCGCTCGAATCAAAGCGCTCGAACTACCGGTTGCAGAAGCGGAGAGACGGTGGCGTAGACGGATCATGCATGAGTAGCACACTGTCGTTTGACGTCGTTGGCCAGCTGCTCGGGTGGCAGACCAATGCAGACCGTCTTTCACTAGATTGAACTGGTGCAACTTTCGTTCGACGCCATTCTGTTCGACAACGACGGCGTGCTCGTCGACTCACACGTGCTCGTCGATGTGGCGTGGCGGCAACTCTCGACCGAATTCGACTTGGACTACGGCGTGCTCGAGAAACAGCTGATCGGTGTGCCCGCAGCCGACACGCTCGGCAAACACTTGACGGGCGAGCGGCTTGATCAGGCCATTGCTCGACTCGAAGACCTCGAGGTCGAAGTGGCAAACCAAACCCCGCCGATGGCGGGTGCCCTTGCGCTGACTTCCTCGCTCCCCTCTGACGCCTGGGCTGTCGTCACTTCAGCCAGTCGGCGTCTCGCGAACGCACGATGGGCCGGAGCTGGCATCACTCCCCCGCCGTCGACGGTCACCGCCGACGACATCACCAACGGCAAACCCAACCCCGAACCCTTCCTTACCGCGGCCACGACGCTCGGCGTCGATCCGGCTCGCTGCATCGTCTTCGAAGATTCACCGTCGGGAGGCATTGCCGGTGCCAAAGCGGGAGCGACGGTCATCGCTGTTGGCGATCAGGAGTGGACGATCACCCCAGCAGCACGAGTTGACGATCTCACCACGATCTCGATCTCCTCAGCAGGCACGGGATCGCTAATCCTCCACATCGGCGACTGAATTCGACACCGGTAGCGCGTCTATTCTGGACGCGTGACGGTCGCTGCGAATCCAACGAAACAGCTCGTGCCGCGCCTCAGTTCACCCCAAGTCAACCTGCTCTTGGCGATCTCGTTGACGGGCACGCTCGTGACCGGCATCGTGTCGTGGGGCATCGGCACCGAAGC
>CALKGG010000004.1 GCA_938084885.1 uncultured Acidimicrobiales bacterium | reverse complement strand
GGGAATGACGCCGGCGCTCGTCGAACTCAATTGGCAGCTCGAAGAGTTCCGTATTGCCACGTTTGCCCAGCAGGTGGGAACAAGGCAGAAGGTCAGCGAGAAAAAGATTCGCTCGGTGCTCCGCACGCTGTAGAGCCTGCGTCCCGCGCAAACATTTCGGAACCGGCTCGGTCGTCTAGCAGATCCCGGTCGTTCATGATCGAAAGATAGTGGCGCTTTTTTGCGTTTTGGGGCTGTTCGTCGGCACGTAACCAAATTTGGTCAACGTGAGACAAATGCACGACGCGCCCTCACATACCAACAGACGTGACCGATCTGGTCCGGTAACGCCCGTAAAACATAGAACAGGACGGCTAATGGACATATCATCCCTAACAGCGCTACGACCGAAACGGTTGTTAAACGTAGCGTTCGTGTTTCTCCTCTTACTTCCGCTGGTGGCAGTGTCACCAGCCCCGCTCGGAGCGGTATCTCAGAACGAAGTTCTGATCAATGTGCTCTATGACGGCACACCGGACTTCGATGCGAGTGAAGCTGCACCGACCGGTGTTGCTCCAGAGCCTCATTCACCTGGCCTCGATGGAGGCCCACAGAACGGTGTGGTTCGAACATGGGATCAGTTTGCTGTTCGCGTCGACTGGAATGTGAATGAAGACGCTGCGACTGGTGTGTTCCTCACCGTCGAGCTCCCTTCGTTCGCGCAGTGGTCGCCGGACGGTACGGGAATGTTCGCTGGCTGTGATCCGGCCGCGTCATCGTTCCCCGATGACCAGACGTTGTTGTGCTCGCTGGGCGACCAAATTGAAGGTTCAAATGGCGCGATTCGGCCTGTCGCGATTTTGACCGAATCGTTCGACAACACGACGTTCGATGTGACCGCGACGCTCACGACCGATGACGACACTGCGGGCGTGTCCGATGGTTTGGATCAAGAGCTGACCGTTTCTGAAGCACCATTCGTCGATCACCAAAAGAGCGAACCAGTCGTTTCTGACGAGCTCTCGACCTCGGGTGGCAACGGCTACGTGGTGTTGTACCCGTTGACCTTCTTCGATTTCTCACAAGGTGAACCAATCAAGGGTGTTGGGCCGATCAACGACGCCGTCGATATCGAGCTGTATGACCACATGTGGTCGCTTACGCCAAACGCTCGACTCGCTACTCAGGCCGAGTTGACCGCCGCAGCTATGCCCGGAACCCCATGTGGTCCGTACGCCGGCACCGATGCCTTTGTCGCACCATCACTACCCGCAACTGGTACGTGGACCTGCGGCACTCCGGTGACGGGCGCTGGTGGCTACCAAGTGGTGCCGATTACGATCGCCGATTTCCAATCTCGGCCAGCTCCTGCAACGCTCGCCGACGGCTCGGCGAACACTCCGGTCCCACAGATCTCGTCAGGTCAGATCGCCGTTTGGCTCGATAGCACCGAGGTCGACGCTGCGATCGCCGACCCGAACAACGCAGGGTCGATAGCGGCTGCATCGTTCGACAACGCGCTCGTCGCCGAAGACGAGAGCACCGTGATTACCATGGAACCAGACGTTCTGGAAGCGCCAGGTAACGGCACATCAGGCCCTGTTGTGCAGGGACCCCCTGAAAACAACAACGTGAGCGTTGGATTCGGAGCAGCACCTGTCGGTGGCCCTCCAGGAACCTTCCTGGCTGTGCATGACATTCGATACCACGCCGGACCGCTCACCGTCGAGGAAAGCCTCGACTTTGGTGACCCTCGCTACCTCGAAACCAACGAACGCCTTCCAGGCCAGAACTGGTATCAGGGCCGTGCTGACGGCGTCTTCCCAATTGGTCAAGTCGCACGTGGTTCGACCAACACACTGCGAGCGTTCTCCTTGGTAACCGTCGATGCAGGTGCCGGAGCCGATCTGGGTGCGCCCATCCATGGTTGTTACGCCTTTGACACCACCCATTACGCGTTGGCTGAGTTTGCTCCTATTCCCGTAACGCAGACGCTCGCGGGTGCAACGGTTGCAGGTTCGACCGTTGCTTCTAACGAGGGTCCATTGGCTCACGCCTACGCTGGCACAAGCGCCGATCGCGGCCTAGCAATTGGTGGAGCGCTCGCTGATGTCGACGTGATCGTCGAATTCACCAACGCACCGCTTTCGACCCACACGCCGAGTTCGCCATCGTTTGGTGCGAACAACGATGAGGTCACCTGTGCAGAGATTGACGCTGGAAGCTCCGGTTGGGTATCCAGCACCGATGTTGCAGGCTTGGCACAATTCGACACCGTGAACCCCGGTGATGGCCTCTACGAAGGCATTACCCGAGCACGTGTACGGACCGAGAGCTTCTCATGGGAATCGGTGGACGCAGACAGCGACTTCCACGGTTTCCATACGTTCTTCCAGATTGCGGTCAAGACCGACCTTGCTGTCCAGACAGTCGACCAAGAGCTCTTCGCTCTCGCCGGATACTCCTTTGGCGAACTCGACGCTGACGGCGTGCCTGATCTTCGGCCTGCTCCAGGCGCAGATCCGACGGACTGTCGGCCATTGCACGGTACTTGGAATCTCAGCGGCAACGACGACGCAACCACCACAGGCTGGTGTAGTAACGCCTTCCAAGATGATGGAGCTGACTCATTCGACACCAGCGATGATGTTGCCTGGGACATTGATTCAGGCAACCTCTCCTGCTGTAATCCAAGGCACTACCAATACGCATCGGGCACGTTGGTCCGCATTGTCGAAGCTCAGCTTGGTCTCGACAAGGTCAACAACGACGGCATCTTCGACATCAAGGACAACGGCGAGAACGTGATCTTCACGCTTTCGCCACGAGTCATTGGGTCGCCGTCAGAAGCATTGACCAACGTCCGAGTGTCGGATCCACTTCCAGCGAACTACGAGTTCGTGCAGTTCGTATCGCTTCCAACCTCACCTGGTGCAACCTGCACCGAGGCGGGCGGAACGATCAACTGCCAGTTCTCCGAGCCAAACCCGGCAACCGATACTGGACCTCTTCCAGCTGGCTTGCCCGGCGGATGGAGCGACCAGTTCGAAATTGAAGTCACGGTCGTTGGCGCAGTTGCCAACCCAGACTCACCAGTGCAGCTCACCAATAGCGCCAACATTCGTTCGTCGGGCCTTGGCCCATGGGACGACGCAAGCGGCGACTTCTCCGGAGCCGTCGAGGCCGTAAACAAGCGTGTGAACGCCAGTGCCTCGTCCTACCTGCCGCTTCCGGCAGACGAAGGTGCAATCATCAAGGCTGTTGACGGTCTTGAAGGACCATGCGAGTTGCATCCCGACGAGGATCCACCACCAGCTGGCTGGGCCGACCGTTGCTCGATGATCGACTATGACGGCGACATGTCGTTCGTCCTGTCGTTCACCAACGAAGGCAACACTGCGTTCTCAGACATCCAGATCATCGATGTGTTCCCACACAACCTTGATGAGAGCGAACCAGCTTCTGGCACCAACCTTCAGGGCGGTTCTCCATCGACCCTCGGTGATGGCCGTACGCCGGATTCAGACTTTGAAGGAACGTTGGGATTTGTCTCGATGGCAGCGACCAACATTCCAGCGGGCGCAATTGCGACCACGTATGTTTCCGGAGATGCTGCTCTGTCGATCAGCCGTGACCCTGCGGTCTCGGTCGACGGCGCTGCACCAAACACCTGGTGTGACGCTGTTGGTGGCACTGCGGTCATTGGTTCGGGCACCTGCCCGGCCACGCCGGAGCTCGTTACCGCGACGTACACGCACATCGACAGCGCTTCGAACCCGGGGGATCCAATCCTGAACCCGAACTCGACGCTCGATTTGCGACTCACGCTCGATTCTGAGGGTGTCGAATGTGACGACATCTGGACCAACACGTTTGGTCTTCGTACCGCAGAGATCCTGTTGCCGATCCGTTCGAATGACGTATCGATCATGGTCAACTGCGAGTTCGACCTTGCTCTGGAAAAGACCATCGACCCGGCCTTCGTGCCAGGTGCAGATTGGCTCACCGCTGGAGCAAGCACCATCGACTTCCTCATGGAAGTAACAAACCAAGGTGACCCAGTCGAAGACTTCCACGTCACCGACTATGTCGATACCGACGTGTTCACGTTCGTGGCTACCGACAACGCAGCCGGAACCACGACGGGTGACCAGGCGCTTCCGTTCACGTGGGATGCCACCGATCCAGCAGCACCAGTTGCAATGATCGATGGAGCTCTCGGAAACGGCGAGTCCGTACTTGTCCCGGTCACCTTGGTGATCGAAGACTCGAGCGGTCCTCTCGTGAACTGGGCCGAGATTTCGTACTTCGATAACGACGGTGATCCTTCAAATGGTGACTCCGATCCGGCCAACCCGAACAACCCATCAACTGGACATCTCGTCGACGAAGATTCCTTCCCTGACGCTATTGACCAGGATCCGGCACCAACCGGCCCAGGCGCGCCAGGCGACGGCGAAATCGACGGCGACGGATCGGGCTCTGACCCAGTAACGGGTGACGAAGACGATCACGATGTTGCTGGCATTGAGGTCTATGACCTCGAGCTCATCAAGACGCCAGGAACCCCAACGTTTGACTTCGGTGCAAGCCCAGCCACGGTCACCTACGACCTGACGGTCACCAACCAAGGCACGTCAGATGTGTTCTTTGTTGATGTAACCGACTACGGCGCACCAGGGTTGACCTACAACGCAGCTGCAACCGCAGCAGCGTGGACGGCAGCTGGCCTGACCGGCGTCACCGATGCGAACCCAACGTTCACCATCGCTGGACCGGTTGCACCCGCAGCCTCAGTAATCATCCCAGTTGTGTACGACATGGATCTGTCACAGGCACCGTTTACGAACGCAGCGGAAATCTCCGCATTCGATTCGGACAACGATCCAGCCAACGCTGCTGATCCACTTGCTGTCGACGTCGATTCGACTCCAGATGATTCGAACGACGACGACGTCATCAACCACAACGTGTTGAACAACGACCCAGACGGAGACTTGAACTACAACGAGTCAACCCCTGGCGACGAGGATGATCACGACATCGAGACGATTGCTCCATACGACCTTGCGTTGCAGAAGCGAATCGACCCGAACGATCCCGATCTCCTCGACGGAGTATCCCAAGGTGACGAACTGACGTTCTTCATCGAGGTCTACAACCAGGCGTCGCCGATCGAAGACTTCCACGTCACCGACTATGTGTCGTCTTCGTGGATCTTTGATCCTGCAGCAAACCCTGCAGCGACCACGACTGGTGATCAGGCCCTCGACTTCACGTGGGACGTCACCGATCCTTCGGCTCCAGTAGCCATGGTTGACGGAGCACTCGCCAACGGCGAATCGGTCATCATTCCGGTCGTACTGACCGTGAACGTTTCCGACGCCAGCGAGGGACTGTTCAACTACGCCGAGATCTCCTACTTCGACAACGATGGTGATCCATCGAATGGCGATTCAGATCCGACGAACCTGAACAACCCAAGCACTGGACCATTGGTCGATATTGACTCGACCCCTGATGGTGATGACACGAACGATCTGTTGACCGACGACGTCCTCGATAACTCAAACGATGACGAAGACGATCACGATCAGGCCTTCACCATGTGGTGGGACCTCGAGCTCATCAAGGAACGTTCGGCTTCACAGTCGTACGTGATCGACCCAAGTGTTATCCCGCTTACCGTGTCGTTCGACCTGACGGTGAACAACCAAGGTGGAGAGGACGCACTCAACGTTGCGGTTCTCGATACTCCACCTGCTGGTCTGACCTTCGATTCGGTCAGTGCACCAGTATTCACCGGTGCAGCTGACGCTGCAGAGACGGTCACCAACACAGCGACCAACGAGTTCACAGTCAGTGGTCTGTCAGCGGGCGAGCAGGTGACCTTCACGGTGACCTACGCCCTCGACCTCGCCACGGCTGCGCTTCCATCGGTGAACATTGCGGAGATCTCCGCAATGGAAGGCGAATGGGATCCGGACGGTCCGTTTGGACCGCTCGCCCCAGGCGTCTACCCAGTTGCCGATATCGACTCAACACCAAATAGCGATCCAACCGACGATGTAGTGTCGACCGACGGGGTCACCGATCCTGCCGATTCGCACAACACGTTGGACAACGATCCTGACGGTGACGGAAACCTGCACAACGCAAACGGAATCGACGAAGACGACCACGACTCTGAAGCCATCGTGCTTCCATGGGACTTGGCGTTGACGAAGACCTTCGTTGCAGCTGACCAGCCACTCGTACCGGGTGGAACGGTCACGATGCTCATCACGGTGACCAACCAAGGTCCCGCAGTTGAGACCATCGAGGTCACCGACTATCTCGACCCAGCAATGTGGGCCGGATTCGATGCTGCCCTCAACCCTGATGGCACGGTCGACGCTTCGTCGACTGCAGCAGCAGCGTTCGGCTTTGCCTGGGACGGCGCCGACACGGCAAACCCTGTCGTGACGGTTACCCCAACCACGCCTGGTGACAAGATCGGATTCGGCGAAACCATCGCTGTTCCAATCACCGTTGCTGTGGCACCTGGTTTCGATACCACTCAGCAGCTCATCAACGTTGCGGAAATCTCCAACTTCGACTCGGATCAAGATCCGGCGAATGGTGATGCCGCTGACGGTTCACTCGTCGACATCGACTCGACGCCGGATTCGACCGACGAGTCGACCAGCGGCGAGACCATCGGTGGAGACCTTGTCGATGACGCCATCGACGGAAACGGTGGACCTGGAGCTGACGAGGACGATCACGACCCCGTGATCATCCCGATCATGGACCTTGCTTTGCGCAAGACGGTCGATCCAAGCACCGCCTTCCCAGTCTCGGCTGGAAGCGATGTAACGTTCGCCCTTGAGGTCATCAACCAGGGCAACACCCACGCTACGGGCATCACGCTGATCGATTACGTCGATCCAGCAATGTGGAATGCCTTCGATGTGGCTGCAAACCCAGCAGGTACCACCACCGGTGATGCTGCAGTTGCCTACACGTGGGCAGCGAACGCAAACGGCCAGGATGGCGATGTCACCATTACGGGACCATTGGCACCAGGCGAGACGGTATTCGTACCAGTGACGTTGACCATTGCTGCAGGTGCAAACCTCGAAGCATTGTCAAACGCTGCCGAAATCTCAGGAGCAACCGCTTCTGATGAGGCTGGCATCGAAGTCACAATGCCTGACGGAAGTCCAGTAGTCGACGTCGACTCTGTTGCAGACACTGACAACACCGACCCACTGACCGACGACGTCGTCGACGGATCATCGGGTGACGAAGACGACCACGACATTGCTCTGGTACAAGCGCCAACCTACAGCCTGGGCAACCAGGTGTGGGAGGACACCAACAACGATGGTGTTCTTGACGCTGGTGAAGAGCCAATCGAGGGCGTCACCGTCGAACTGTTCACCGACAACGATGGCGACGGCTTGCCCGACGACACCAACGGTGACGGCGTAATCGACTCAGCTGATGCAATCGCTACCACCACAACTGGCCCAGACGGCGACTACCTCTTCGAGGACCTCGTAACTGGTGACTACATCGTGGGAATTGCTCCATCGAACTGGGAAGAGGGCGGTCCGCTCGACAACTGGTTGTCTTCGGACCCAACCTCGACCGATCCAAACGATGACGTCGACGACAACGATGACGGCACACCAGATGCATCCAGTGGCTATGTCCTCTCCGGACCAGTCACGCTCGACGACAGCGAACCAACCGGTGAGCCTGGCCTCGACAACGATCCGAACACTCCGGACTCGCTGTCGAACCTGACCGTCGACTTTGGATTCTGGCAGCCGATCTTCGACCTTGCGTTGGAGAAGACCATTGCGAGCGGTCAGGACGTCACAAACCTGGTCGTTGGTGACGATGTGACCTTCACTATTGAGGTCTTCAACCAAGGCACCGTGTCGGCAAACGACATCAGCGTCATTGACTACTTGCCAACAGGCATGACACTCAACGACTCGGACTGGACCGACAACGGAGATGGCACTGCAAGCATCGACCTCGACGGAGTTACCGTCGCTGCTGGTGACTCGACCACGGTCGACATCACGGTGACGTTGGCTAGCGCAGGTGACCTCGACAACCATGCCGAGATCACCAACGCAGTTGCGGTCAATGTTGCAGGCGTGTCGCTCACCGAGCCAGACGGTACCCCAATCGAAGACTTCGATTCGGTTGCCGATGCTGACAATGGTGACACTCTCGTCGACGGTGTCACCGACACCAACGCCACCGGCGGCGACGAGGATGACCACGACATTGCGTCGATCAGCGTTTCACCGGCTCCTACGCCGACCATCCCAACTCTCGCCTTCACCGGCGGCGAGTCGTTCCCACCAATCGTCGCAGCACTTGCGTTCATCATGTTTGGTCTTGCTCTCGTCTGGCGTCAGCGCCGACAGGACGAGGACCAGCTTGGAGCAATCAAGTAAGCGACCTACCTGATCGACACGGTCAGTAACGAAAACGAGCTGTGGGAGGCATTGCCTCTCACAGCTCGTTTGTTGTTTTAGCCGAGCAACGCACGGAACGTGTCAAGGTCGATGTTGCCGCCTGACAACGTGACGCCGACACGCATCCCCGGTTCGACGAGCCCCCGATGGATCGCTGCCGCCAAGGCCGTGGCACCGCTGGGCTCGACGACGAGCTTGTGATGGAGAAACAGGAGCCGCATCGTAGAGACGATTTCGTCGTCGGTGACGGTGGTGAATATGTCGCAGCGAACGTTGTTGACCGACCAGGTGAGTGGCCCCGCGGCGATTGTTTGTTGGCCATCGGCAATAGTGCGAGGCACTTCTGGCAAGGTCACGATGTGGCCCGTCTCACGGCTTTGTGCGTTCTTGTTTCCGGCTTCGGGCTCGACCCCGACAACGATCATGTTTGGGTTATGGGCCTTGGCAGCAGTGGCGGATCCGGCGAGCAATCCGCCCCCGCCGAGACAGACGAAGAGGATGTCGATAACCCCGACGTCGTCGAGCAGTTCGAGCGTTGCGGTGCCTTGTCCGGCCATGACATAGCGATGGTTGAACGGCGGGATAACGACACCGCCGATGTCGGCGTGAACACGTGCCGCGACGTCGTCGCGGTTCTCGAGGTAGCGGTCGTATTCGACGATCGTTGCGCCCCAATGTTCGGTCGCTGTACGTTTCATTGCTGGGGCGTTGGTCGGCATGACGATGGTTGCGGCACAATCATGGAGGGCCGCGGCGCGGCTGATGGCTTGCGCGTGATTGCCCGAGGAGAACGCCACGATCCCAGCTGCACGTTCGTCGTCTGTGAGCGCCGCGATGGCATTGGTGGCTCCCCGAAACTTGAACGACCCGGTTCGTTGCAGCGACTCGGCTTTGCAGAACACCTCGGCATCGAGCATCGATGAGACCACCGTCGAGGAGATCACGGGCGTTCGGAGCACAAAAGGCGCAATCCGGTCGCGGGCTGCTTCGATGTCGGCGATGTCGATCGCTGGTTGGTCAGTCATTTGCACACAGTGTGCCCGCATGGCCAAGCGAGACAGCGAGGAGAAACCCCTCGGCCTTTGCGGCCTCAGGGAATGCATCGACGAGCTGATGGAACGCCGGCGAATGGTTGGGTTCGACGAGGTGGGCGAGCTCGTGGAGGATCACATAGTCGATGACCCACAGTGGAAACGCGCTCATACGGTTCGAGATTCGGATTGCTCGAGTTGCCGGTGTGCACGAACCCCAGCGGTGTTGCTGACGCGACGACCACGTGATGGACGACGGTTCTGGGAGGTTGTAGGTCGTTGCGAGTATTCGAGCCCGTGCCACAAGATCGACTCGACTCGCCGCACGTTTCTTTTGCAGTCGCGACGTCAGCTCGCGAACGTGACGGTCGCGTTCGCCAGCCGACAACCCCTCGGGCATGCGAACCTCGATCGTCTCCCCAACCCACCGTGCCGAAACCGACTTCTTTCGGCGAGCCGACGTAATAACGCGGACCGCAACATCGGGCATCTCGGTGGACACGAGCTACAAAATGTCCGATCCCTGAGAGGAGTACAGCTCGCCCTCATCGATCAGATTCACGCGGTCACGTGGCATCAACGATCCATCCGGCTCGATATCGATCCAGATCGCTCCCAGGTTGGGGAGCCGACCGCGCCGTTGCCCAAGCCGTTCTTCGAGCATGTAGACGATGCCGCCATGGGCAACGACGAGGGCTTCGTCTCCCGATTTCAGCATGTCGGCAATGATGCCGAGTCCGGCCTGTACCCGCACCCACAGGTCGGGGTCGTGCTCGTAGTTCGGTGGCCGTTTCTCGGCTTCGAGATATCCGGGCCAATCTCGTTCGATGTCGCTGCGGGTGAGACCGCTCCATTCGCCTGCGCTTCGTTCGATGAGTTCTGGCACCGGAACGATCGGTCCAATACCAAGCTCGTTCGAGATGATGTAGGCGGTTTCGGCGGCCCGGGACAAGGTCGACGACGCAATAAGCGAGAAGGAACCGAGGTTTTTGGCGGCGGCCAGCGCTTGCCGCCGGCCGAGGTCGGAGAGCTCGATATCGGCCTGTCCTTGCCATCGCCCCTCAGCGTTCCACTCCGATTGGCCATGACGTACAAGCAGAATGCGGGACATGGCTTTTAACGTACACTCTTGACTCTCGTAGACTGGTCTTGTGCCCACACTTCGTCTGTTCGCAACCGTTCGAGTCGCCGCCGGAACCGGCAAGGCGCAAATCGAGGGAAACACTGTCGGCGAGGTGCTCGACAATGCGTCGTCCGAGTTTGGTGATGCGTTCGCGGATCTGATCCCGATTTGTCGAATCTGGGTGAACGGAGCGACCGCCGACGCGTCGACGGCGGTGAAATCGGGCGATGAAGTTGCATTGCTACCTCCAGTTTCCGGCGGCTGAACACCGATCCAGCGGGCGGAAGCTCACAGTTGAGTGATCCGTGCCGACTAGGTTGATGCGTAGGCCATACCTCGTCGTACAAAGGACATTTCATGACCCCAGAACTCGATGCCGTCAGCGACCCGTCGTTTCTCGATGATCTGCAGTCGCGGGCAATGGAAGATCTGCGTGTGGTTCGGTCACGGCTTCAAGCACTGGAAAACAGTTGCTCCTATGTGCGGCGTTTGATCCAAGGCCGGGTCGACATTGTTGGCGGCGAGCTTCAACGACGCCGTGACGGCGGTGCTGAAGGTAACGCCGGTGAACTCATTGGTCGCCTCCCAGACATTCTCTCCGAGGCTCGTGGCGCCACATCGCCCGGCTCGGTACGTCCACCACACTCGCTCGAACCCGACGCAGAAGTCAGCGCGACGCTCGAGTCGATGCTTGAAGATATTGTTCCCGTCGACCAGCTGAGCAACGTTGTTTCCATGGAGGCAGACGCGCTGTCGGCGAGCCTTCTCGAGTTGAACGCACTCGAAGATCGCGTGTCCAACGAGCGGCGCACACTGCACCGTCTCATCGACAGCGTCCAGGCCGAGGTCACCCGTAGATACACCACCGGAGAAGCAACCGTCGACGGTTTGCTTCCGTCGTAGCCTGATCAAACCGGTTTCACTTTTCGCGAACCGCTCTAGACTCGATCATTCCGCGATCTCGCGGACGTGCCGCCTTAGCTCAGTTGGTAGAGCAACGCTCTTGTAAAGCGTTATCTGGACCAGGAAGGGAAGAAGCCCCACGATCATTGACAACCTGTTGTGCGGACATGTCCACACAACGCACGCCCGAGTAGCTCAGTTGGTAGAGCAATCGCCTTGTAAGCGATAGGTCAGGAGTTCAAATCTCCTCTCGGGCTCTACGAGCAATAGGTTTGATTCATGGCCACCGTCGAAGAACAGCAGGTTGAGAACGGTCAGGAGCTACTTGAAGCGATCTCGCCGCAGACCGAGGGTGCACGGCGAAGGCTATTTCGGGGTCATAGCTGTTCGTCATTTGAACTAGTGCCAAATGCCTTGAGGCCGGGCAACGAGAAACGAGTCCAGGTTCTAAGCGGATTTCTACCAAACCGAAACCGTACGGAAGTTCATCTAGGAATCGCTGTTCAGCAGATGTTGGCGGAGCACCAGATTCTGGTCAGGTTTTATGAAGCAGCCAATCTGCAAGGATTGCGCCTCGATGATGATCACAACTTCCTGGCGGGTCATACCGGTTCGGGAATAGGTTCGATTTCGGACCCCGCGAATTGGCCGCCTCAACCGATTCTGTCCACCATGGCGCTAGCTCAGCATTATGGGCTGCCGACACGAATGCTCGATTGGACCCGCAGCCATTTCGTTGCGGCCTACTTTGCTGCTTCGGGCGCGTGCGACAAGATCGACCAATGGCTATCCCACAGCACAGCCGACCTCAACACCTTGCTCGATGAGAACCGATTTTCGGTTTGGACAATGGGCCCCTTCATAGGCTGGCCGAGATCGCAAGACGAGCAGCATCATCTGATGATCGTGTGGCCGCGATATGAAGGGAACCCGAATCTCAAGAACCAAGCTGGCGCACTCTCATTGTGGCGATCGTTGCAGACCTGGCAGGGTAGTGATCAGCCGACCGACAGAAGGCCACTCGACACTTTGGTGGCGGAGCATCTACCTAACCATCTCGATCAGTTCAGCCACTACTCCTGCGCATACCGGCATGCCCCGCAACTTCTGGCTCGTCTACGGTCTTATGGACACTCGGGGTCAACTCTGTTCGCGGGGTACGAAGGTGTCGCAAGTGGCCAGGAAGAGAGCGCACGCCTATCACGGCTACTTGATCAACTGCGCAACCGCGAGATTATTTGAGGAAGCGCTGGACAGCGGTCGAGCGAATTGCTGCTCGATATGCCGCACCGGTTCGGAGTCTTCTAACCGGACCGTTGCCTACCGAGAGCAAAAGCGAGCTGACGTCCAAGTTCTTGATTCTCGGCTCGGAGGCGCTTGTTGTCTTCAAGTGCGTCGGACAGACGCCTCTTCAGGGAGGCGACTGAAGCGCTCCTAGCGGAGCCAACGAAGGCCGCAGGAGCTGTTTCCCTCATGGATCGTATCTCGTCCGCAAAAGGGCTCTCATACAGCCAACTGCGCGAAACTTGAGCTTGGCGCGCTACCCCAGAGAAGGTGACTGCGGTTCCAGCAGACGTTGCCGCCAGCAAAACGTCTCTGACACGCGCCATTGCCTTCTCACGCTGATCGGCGCGCCATCTTTCAAGGTGTACGGCGTTACTTCGTTTCGTCATGGCCGCCTTCCTCTCTTTCAAGTTTGGAGATAATTTTCACGAGTTTCTCTTCGACGGGCCGGTTCTTTTCTGCCATCCGATCTTGTCCGCATTCCTCGGCTTGCGAAATCAGCTCTCTGGTCTTGCGGAGTTGGGCACGATGCGTCGGAAGGAACTCGATGGTGGTGATGAAATACGGACCACAATCCAAACAGGCGTTTCTCATCTCGCATGGTTGTTGGGGTGGCAACCCGCAGTATCCGTTCGGCAGCGTTACCTGCAACCGGTTCAGCTCTTTCTGCATCCACTGGGTATCAGCGGCTTCGGCATCGTTGAAGCGCGCGATCGCTTCGCCTTCGTTGTTGACTTTGGTGATCCTCTCGAACTCGTCCCGTCTGCTCCGGTCTGAGAGTTGCGCATATCCACGGGTAGTAGCTGTGCTTTTGTGATCAAGCAGCATCGATATGAAGTACTCCGACGCTCCCTGCTCCAGAAGCCGAGTGGCGAAGGTATGGCGGAGTTGGTGGTACGTGATGCGAGCAGGCTCGCCTCTTTCGTCAGTGATGTTGCATTCATCGAACCACTTGGCAATCGCTCCTCGCGTCGCAGTTTGGCTGATCGCTCTCCTGCCCTTGGGGTTGGCGTGCAGTCGTGGAAACAGAAGGTCGCAGCCGTCGGGATATCTCGAACGAACGTCTGCAAGTTGGGCATCGATTGCCAATCTGACGTCCTCATGCAAAATCGGAATTGCTCTCTCGTTGTTGTTGTCCTTGGTGTTTCTGTATCTCAACGAAGCGTTTCCATCGCGATCGATGTTCACGCAGTCGGTGGTGAGAAGGAGCGTCGAGGAGAGCCGCAGGCCGCACCGGAGACCAATCAGTATCATCGCCGCAAGATGTAACGGCAGCCGAGCCATATTGTCGGCTGACTCAACCTGCCGCATGATGAATTCCGGCACAGGCCTGGGAAGAGATGTCCGAGGTGCCCTGACGTCGTCATATCTGATGATCGCTGAGGCTGGAAGCGGAGGCCCCCAGTCTCGGACCTTGTACTCGTCGAGAAATTTCCTCACCCCGCTCACGTGATCTGACACCGATTGCTGTGCGGCACCGCTCTCCTTCAGGTACCGCACGAAGCCAACTGCGACGTCGCGATTGACTGCTTTGGGTTCGTGTACGGGTGGTTCTAGCGATAAGAGGTATCGACTAAAGTGCTTGGTGGCCTCGACGTTGAGGTGGACTGTTCCCCACGCGAGGCCGCTGATCAGTCGCCATTCAGCCCATCGCCGAGCTGCGTCACGAATCCAGTCGATTTCGATGTCGTAGAAGTTGATACGAAGAGCCGGACTAGGCGACTTGACGTCAGGGAAGTCTGAGGACACCCAGTAGTCGCGCTGATGAATGTCATCGGGCCGAAGAGCTAGATCAAGTCGCGTGCGAGCGAACTTCAGCCAGCTTCCAACAGCCTTGTGCCGTGTCATTCGAAATAGATCGGATGCGCTGAAATCGGTGAGGGTCTCGATCTTCGCTCCTACGAGGACCTTGTTCGCTGTCTTGAACGCGGACACAGCGAGCCGTGCTTCCATCAAGTCGTGACGCTCTTGCAAGGCGAACTGCATCTCAAGTCGCAGAGGATCGTTCAGCGAACGGAAGTCGAACAGCGCAAGATTCGGATAGGTCCCGCGTTCTTCGGATGGGAGATTAAGAAGCTCGTGTGGTTCAAGACCCATGCGCTTTGCGCGCTTCAGATGGTTGCTGCAAACCGACCCGGGCTTGTTCGGTACATAGAGACCTTCACACCCTTTGACGCTGCATGCCGGACCTGCGAGAACCGGATCGGAGCGCTCCGCCTTATATAGATCCACACGGAACTCGGCCCGTACGTAATCCTTCAGGCCTTTGGGCTGCGCGTCGTAGGCGAGACGCAACTCAGGTGTGCTCATGGCCCGTCCCCTTCTCTAGCTCCCGGCGTATGTCATCAGCGGTCAAATGAAGGTAGACCCGAGTCGACTCGGTTGATGAATGAGTAAGCATCTCGCTTAAGGCCTCTAGTCGCCCGCCATTGCGCATGAATTCTGTTGCGAAGGTATGCCGAAGCATGTGAGGCGTGAACTCAACGCCCGCTCGCTTCCGCAACCGTCGAACCATTTTCTGCACGGTGTCTTGTGACAGTGGGTGTCCTCTCGTAGGCCCCTCAAGGACAACAAACACGTAGTCCGAATCGATGTCCATGTACTCCTCGAACATGTACTCGCGGTGCAAGAGCACAACGTCATCGGTGATCGGAATATGTGCTTGCTTCCGATTCTTCGCCCATGCGTCGTTCTCGTTCTCCCGACGAACGATTCGGATCTGTCGCCTTCGGCCATCGAAATCTTCGTGCCTCAACCCGAGTGTTTGCCCAAGACGCAACCCCGATGTCCACCACAGTGACAACAGCAGGCGGTCGCGGATGCTGTTGCATGCAGCGAGAAGCCGCTCACAGTCCGCAGTATCCAAAGTTGCAGGTGAGCGGTTCGAGCGTGTGATTCTTATTGGCCTTCGACCCCGACCTCCTCTTGCCGAACGAACTCGGTCACGTACGGTGCGGTCCCCTGCGTATGAGGCCATCTGGCGCGCAATCGGAGCGGAACTGCCAGCATGAAAATCGTAGAACCTGAAGACGGTGGAGAAATTTCGGTCAACTGTTGAGCGAGCTCTTCGTGGTTCCGAGTGAATAGGGATCACATATGCCGAGTTCGGACCGGCAGGCCTCTGAAGCCAAGACGCGAAGCGCCCGAGGTCGGCGAGGTCCACCGAGTCCCATTCGACCTCAAACGCAAATAGAAATCGAAACCAAAGGGCCAGGTCATAAGCGTAAGCCCGGACCGTATTCGCCGAACGTCCGGCTAGGGTCGCGTAGTCCAAGAAGGTGTCCGCTGGTTCGATGATGCCGGTCTCGCTGAGAACGGTCCACGATTGGGCGCCGCTTGGCAGCATCACGCGGTGCGCCCTGACTTTGTTTGACTTCTGCTTCACGAGATCCACCGTAGAGATGGTGTATGACAAGTCCTGAGGGAGCGGCCGCAGTACTTTAATCATCCGGCACGCGATAGCGGGCCGCCGATGAAGCTTCCTTGTTTGAGCGTCAGATGGCCTGAGTAGTGTTCATATTGGGGGTCGGTGGAAGGAATCCCGAATGCTCACTGATGCAGATGTCGCCGACATCAACCAGACTTCCGGCGCGGTCGAATTCGTGCACGATATCGGCAACGTCCTGGCTGAAATGTGGACTGCTGCCGGAGACATGACCCAAGCTCAAGCAGCGATTGTTCACGTACTACGACACCGGCTCAATGAGCAGTCTGACGGCACGTGGCACATGAAGTTTCGTTTCGGCGAATCCACCCTCGAATTGTTGAACGGCGAGCAGTGGGAGGCCATCGCGGCGATCGCGCCACAGTTAGATCACCCCGCCGCACGAAGCGTCATCGCAGACGCCCTCTGGCACAAAAAGATCGGCTCAGCTCCGTTCACTCATGCCGAAGCCGCAATCGCGGCTCACTCTGCAATCTGCCAAGAGCTTGACCATCACCCTCGGAGCCGCGTTTACTCGGCGCGAAGGCTCGCCGACCTTGTTCTCTCCACCAACCGCCCATCCTCCGTCGCTACGAGCGCAGCGCGTTTGATCGAAGAGATGATCTATGGCCTCTTGGCTGAGCGACAAGAAGACGACGACGTACAGCGCTCCGCAGGGTCGCTCGCACCCGCCGTCGCTGCGTGGGCCGCGCTACGACAGGCACCAACAAGCCAGTCGGACCCAATAACTGCCGTCGAGAACAGCACAGATGACCCACACGCGTTGCGGGACCTCGCCGAGATTCGGCACGAATACTCGGACACGGCCTCACCAGCGGACTTTGACCGAGCCATCGACGCGTTCCTCTACCGCGGTGACCTCGGAGACTCATCCCATCGGGCGATCTTCTACAGTTCTGCGCTCGCTCTGGCCGAACGGGTCCAGTCTCCGAAAGCAGAGGCCATTCGCGTCGCGATGCAACAGGACGACCCGCTCGCAGATATCGATCCGCAACGAACCGAATCCCTGATACCTCAATCCGAAGTCGATCGGCTGTCCCGGCATATCGTTATGGCCGACAACCCGCACGCTGCTCTCAAGCGGCTCGCAACGAATCTCATGCCGCTTGGCAAGCATGCGGAACCGCCGTTCAACGGCGGCATCGGCGATGTAATCCGTCATCAGATTCTTGGACCGCACGGCAGCGTGATACGGGTCATCGAAGAAGGGGGAGGAACGATCGAGGCGCACCGCAGCGCCACGATACAGACGGTCTGGATGTACTTCGTCCCAGCTTTGCAACGGATATTCGAGAACTACCAGCCTACGAAGAACGAACTTCGTCAGATCTTCGAAGGACACGAACACATCAGTCCAGCGGCCGCTGACACCCTCGCAGAAGGACTCGCCCTTTACGGCGAAGCTCGATACGAATCATCTGCCACGACGATTCTGCCCCGACTAGAGCAGATCCTTCGAAACATCGCGGTGAAGGCGAGCATCAAGATCACCAAAGATCAACAGGGTGATAAGCGCGGCGGCGTAGTCGGGTGCGGAGAAGTGCTTTCTAGGCTTCACGACGCAGATCCGCCCGATTTTCCCTCCGCGTTTGCATCACAACTTCAGTTCTTTCTCACTGACGATCTTGGCTTCAACCTGCGCAACGACGTGTTGCATGCTCTCTACGTAGTCGACGACACTCCGGTCAAGGATTGGCAAGCATCAGTCATTGTCGCTTGTCTCGTAGCAGTCATCCACGCCGACAATCAGCACAACCCTGTCACTCCGTCGAACTAGACCCGATGAGCCGAGGTCTTCGAATCAGTGTTTGATGATGATGTCCAACGACGCCTCGATACCGCCGCTGAGTGGCCAAGGAGCGCGACGAGAATCAGTCGACATGTCGTTCCCTTGATGGATTTTCGTACGCGCCGCCTATCAATCAGCCCTTTTTCGATGCTCGACGGGATTGCCTACCGAGGCCTCGGGTGCTTAATCGGATGCATCCGGTTAAGCTTGGGGAATGGGACGGTTGTCTGTAACAAAGAGGGCTGTGCTCGCCTACTTGAGCACAGTTGGTACAAACGAATTCACGTCGCCCGATATTGCGCGAGCCTCCGGGCGCGCACGTTCTTCAGTGCATGATGCTCTGATCAATATGTATCGGGATGGCCTTGTCACACGACGTTGGCTTGAGGACCCTGAGACGCTGGTCGAGATTCGCGTGTATCAGTTGACGTCGAAAGGTCACGCCTTGGCGCAAGCGATCGATTCAGGCGTTGTCGCCAGCGCGCCCGCTGCTAAGAATCTCGGTTACCTGTAATGGTCGGGATCTTTGTCATCAACGTTCTTCTCGCTGCTCTCTTAGCTAGCGCAGTGAACGTACTCCTCGCTATCGCTTTCTTTGTGATCAATATCGCCGTTGCGTTCATCGTCAGCAGCACCGCGAACCATGTGCATGACCTGTCCAACGAGAACATCGAGAAAGTCGAGGACTGGGTCTACGGGAAACTAGCTCGGCTCTATCCGCGAGACGAACGGGATGGTCTCGTTCGCGAGTGGAAGTCGCATGTGGCGCAAATTTGCGCTCAATCAAAACCCGCATCGCGGCGCCAAGCTATGTACCTCCAAGTCGGAACCACACTGCTTTCAACCCTGGCAACTGCGGGTCGCAGCATCCCCCGAGCCGCGCGTCTTGCTGTTTACGAACAGCTCCGAGGCCCCGGGCTCAGGTGCATAGAACTAGTTGCATCGGCAGCCTTCTACGTCGTGTTCATTTGGCCTTGGATTCTGATGCGTGGGGTTCTCTATGTCCTGTTACCGATGATGATCGCTGTCGGTTACGCCGGACACGCCGTCGGGGTATTGCCGATGCGGACGACACCGACCGAGTAGGGCGGGAGTCCTCTGTTCGCCGCTGCGTAGCAAGCAGGGGACGAGCAGTTTGACCTCGAAGAAAAGCAGAGATCGGTATCGGGGATCAAGGCCAAGACGTTGTATGGACAGTCCAGATATCTTGTCGCTGTAGTGGGTCTAGGGCCAGTAGGCGGACATCACGCACAGCCACCTTTGGGGTCCAGATAGAAAGCGTAGGTCGTCGGTTCGACTCCGACAGGCGGCTCCATTTCTCTGCTGGCAGCGACTCCGTCGCGATTTTGCCAGCTGGGAAATGTCGCGATTGCTTCCCTTTGGGGAGCGTTGAAGCGGCACGCAGCCTGGGCGCCGGAGGCGGTCGTAGCGGTCGTTGTGTCGAGAACGGCAAAAGTATTGAGGCGAGGTTTGTGTGTTGGGCCCGGGTTCGGACTGATCGGGCGTATCGACAACAACCGGGGGTGCTTGTAATGCGTCGCAGTAGCGGCGAGACTTGCCCCGATGGCATTGACAGAACGTGATCTCGCAATTATCGAGTTCGAACGAACATGGTGGGCCGAAGAAGGTCCAAAGGAATCGCTCATTCGTGAACGCTTCGACCTTTCGACATCCCGTTACTACGACCTCCTCTCCGACATCGTCGATTCGCAGGAGGCGCTTGCCTTTGACCCGCTGGTGATCCGACGTCTTCGTCGACTCCGTGCCCGCCGCCGACGCGCTCGTTTCGAGGGCCAGATGCAACGGCCACCAGCACGATGACCGAGGGATTCCACGCAGCCGACGACGGCTCACTCGCTCGCTCTACCGGTGGAGCTGCAGCTCGCGGCGCAATGTTGATTGCGTTGGCGATCGTTATTGGCCTCGTCTTGTTGATGTTTGCCTTGAACGACCCCGGCACCGAGGTCGCATCTGTCGATGACGAAACCGAAGAGGTCGCCGACGATGAATCGACTGACGAGGACGGTGGCGACACCGACGCTGGCGTTGTTGCCGTCGACCCCGTCGATACTGGCGCAGACAGCGGAGATACCGACACTGGCGCAGACGTTACCGACGGCTCCGAGACCGAAAGCATTCCAGAAGAACCCATCGAATCCACCGGCGTTGCCCGCCCGGCCTCAGAGGTCAACGTGCTCGTCGCGAACGGTGTCGGCACAGCAGGTATTGCTGGTGGAACCGCCTCGGTGCTGGTCGCCGACGGATACATCGGCGTTGCCGCCGACGCCCCCAACACGTCGACGTCGGTCATTCTCTACAAGCCCGGCTTCGACGCAGATGCGCTTGCGGTCGCCAGCATTCTCGGCGCTGGACCCGACGTGGTTCAGCCAGCAGCGGCCGATGGCTCGATCCCGGTTAACCAGAACGCTCTCGACGATGGCCGTGCCGATGCCGCAAACGTCGTAGTCATCATTGGGACCGACGGCGCAATTCCCACTCCCTAGAGAGTCGAACACCTGACTTCTCAACCTGACACCGGCTTCGCTTCAATCGTTGCCGTTGCAGCGACGCATCCGGGCACCGTTGGCGTGTTCACCGATTTCGATGGGACGCTCTCGCACATCATCTCGGACCCACAGGCAGTGCAACCCGTCGAAGGAGCAGTGTCGCAACTCAATCGACTCGCTGAACAGTGCGGTCGGGTCGCGGTAGTTTCTGGCCGTCCCGTCTCGTTCTTGGGACAGTTTTTCGAGCCGCCGATCGAATTGTCCGGCCTGTACGGCATTGAACATCGAGCTGGGAGTATTCGAACCGTCGACCCAACGGCACTCGAATGGACCTCGGTGCTCGCCACTGTTGCCGCCGACGCCGCCCACTGGTTCGGCGCGGCAAACGTCGAAGACAAGACCTACTCACTGACCGTGCACTACCGGGGAGCGTCGGCCGATACCGCAGCCAAAGTCGAGCAGTGGGCCGAAGGCGTTGCAACACATCATGGTCTGCACGCTCGTTCGGCCAAAATGTCGGTGGAGATTCACCCACCGCTCGATCGCGACAAGGGCGACGCGATTCGCGACATGCTCGATGGACTCACCGCCGCTGTGTACTTCGGTGATGACGCCGGCGACCGTTCGGGCTTCGAGCGTCTGCTCGCTGCGAAGACCGACGGCGTTCTGCAGGCAATTGCCGCTGTGCTAGTCGATGGGCCTGAAACCCCAAACAATCTGGCCGAAGCCGTCACCGATATTGTTGCGACGCCAGAAGAAGTTGTTGGACTGCTCGAAACGTTGGGCGAAGCAAGCTCGGCCTAGGCGCCGGTGTCGTTTGCAGCAGCGAGCTGTTCGTCGAGCCAGAGCCGCGGGTTCCGTGATGTTGCGATATCCAGCAGATCAGCGGCGGTATCTTGACGCTGCTGATCGTCCATATCGACCAGGTCGGACATTGCTTGCGCGGTCTGCATGATGTCGTACGCGTGAACCTCGGTGGCGATGCCGGACATTTCGTCGAAGACACCAGCCTCACGGCTCAACATCACGAGACCGTTGCGTTCATTGACGATGGGGCCTTCGGTGGCGACGAGGTTGAGTCCGTCACGGATCGGGTTGACCAACAGGGCGTCGTATCGGCGCAAGATCGCAATCGCTCGTGGGTAATTGTTCTCAATCGAGTAGTGGATGGGCGTCCAATCCGGCGTGCTCCAGCGGGCGTTGATCTCGTCAACAGCGGCGACCACCTCGGCCCGATACCGACCGTAGTCGGCAACATCGGTGCGAGTTGGTGAGAACGATGCGGCAAACACGACCTCGCCGTGAAGGTCCGGACGCATGGCGAGCAACTCGTCGAATGCCCAGAACCCGCGAAGAATATTCTTCGACAGCTCGAGGCGCTCAGCGCGGCCGATGACGAACGCATCGCCGACGGCTGCGTTGAGCTCGGCGAACTCGAACTCGCACTCGGTCGATGTTGCCATCTCCGTGAGCTGCGATACATCTGATCCGAGTGCAGACACGAACGTCGTGGTTGGTCGGACGCCAAGGTTCTCCCGACAGCAGTCGATAAACGCGTCGCTCCAGCGGCTGGAGTGGAAACCGAGCGCGCCAGCAGCGAGGTAACCAAGCAGCAGTTCGGTTCGTGCGAGCTCGGGCAAGATGCGCAGCGCTCCCGGTGTTGGAAACGGGGTGTGGCTGAAGTGGACGATTGAGATGTCGGGGCGCTCATCGCGAATATGGGGGGCGGTTAACGCAAGGTGGTAGTCCTGGAGAAGGACGATCGAGTTCTCCTCGGACTCCTCCACAATTGTTTCAGCAAAGACCCGGTTGAAGCGCCGAAAAGCAGACCACGCCTCGTACCAGTTGGTATCGATGACCGGTTCGCGCGAACGGTTGTACAGGTCGTGGTAGGTGTACCA
>CALKGG010000003.1 GCA_938084885.1 uncultured Acidimicrobiales bacterium | reverse complement strand
CAGCCGCGTCCTTGGCACCACCGACTGCACCTGCGGCAGCAGCCGAGGCTGCAGCGCCACCGGCGACAACGCCTCCGGACACACCAGAAACCGCACCAGTCACACCACCAGCCGCGTCCTTGGCACCAGCAGCAGCGTCAGAAACTGCACCAGTCACACCACCCGCAGCACTAGCAGCGGCGTCCTTGGCACCAGCAGCAGCGCCAGAAACTGCACCAGTCACACCACCAGCCGCGTCCTTGGCACCAGCAGCAGCGCCAGAAACTGCACCAGTCACACCACCAGCCGCGTCCTTGGCACCAGCAGCAGCGTCAGTGACACCACCAGCTGCACTAGCAGCGGCATCTTTCGCAGCAGCAGCTGCGTCCTTTGCCTTGCCCAATGCACCTTTCGCAAGTGAAGCAGCACCACCAGCGGCAGCAGCGCCACCAGCCAGCATGCCCTTTTTGGATTCTTCGTCGTCGTTGTTTCCTTCGACCGGATCGTTCTCGTTCATCAGTTCGCCCATGTGGTAGAAATCTTCATTCATCCTGACGCACGGCGGCACCGTTTCGTCGCGCGGACTTTAACCCGGCAGACTCTATACGTGAGCGACCATGCACGAGTTTGGCTAGCCAGTGACCCACCAACGGCCGCATTCGGTGCGGCTCCACAGTCAGATCAGGCACGTTGGGAAGCCCTTGGCCGAGCCGAGCCATCGAAGAATGGCGCCGATTTTGCGACACACTTCGCCGAGCATTTCGACCTCATAGCCGAGCATGGTCTTCGAGCAATCCGGCTGACCATCGATTGGGCTCGGGTCGAGCCCTTCCCGGGACGAATCGATCGCGAAGAGGTCGAACGCCTCGACGAGATCTATCACGCAGCGGGTGAACGCAACCTCGCTGTTTGGACGACGCTCCACCACGGTTCACTCCCCGGCTGGTTCTCCGAGGACACCAATGGCTTCGCTACCACCGAAGGGCCGTCACTTCATTGGAGCCGCCATGTCGAACACATGGCTGAGCGCTTTGATCCGCTCACCCACCTGTGGGCGCCGGTCGACGATCCTCTCGGTTGGGCAGTGCGCGGCTACCACCTTGGAACCCACCCGCCAGGCAAGCGCATACTCCCCACCGACAACGGAAATCTCATCGATGCGCTCGCGGGTTCATTGGACGCAACATTTGAAGCGCACCGGATCCTTGCTTCGGGCGACAAACCAATCGCTGGCATATTTCGCCCGCCAGTCATTCGGGCCGGAACAAACCCCGATGGCAACACGTTCGATGCGGAGCGCCAGTTCTGGGACGACGCGCTCTGGGGAAGTTGGATGCACGCCATTTCTGATGGTGAGCTCGCCTGGCCGGGCCGTGCCCGTCTCGCTCGCCCAGATATGGCAGACGCGTTCGACCTTTTGATCGTTGCCTCGTCGGGCGGGATGGTCGCCGGAGCTGACGGACATCTTGCTCCCATGGATCACCGCCCCAAGAACGGACTTGTCGAAACGTTGCATAGGACGACCGAGCATCTCCCCGACCATCAACTCATCGTCGGCGGGTTCGGAGCAGGCAATGGTGATGAGGCCAGCCAGATGCGTTGGATCCAGTCACAACTCGTCCAACTACAACAGGTCATCGACGATGGGCTGCCCATCTGCGGAGTCATCCTCGAACCGCTGCTCGATGGGTACGATCCTTCTGTTGGAGCGTGGGTCGAGAACGGGCTCTTTACTCGCGACCGAGAGGCAAAGCCCGGGTTTCAGATGATCACAGCCCAGTGGTAGCCCGAATGCCCTCGTACGGGTCATACGGGTCGACGGGCGTTCGCTGAAGTTTTGTCACGGTGCCGAGGTCAAGTCGCATCGCATGAGAAAGAAGCAGCGTCGCCGCAATGAGGTCCTCATAGGCCCAACCGGTCGAATCAAAAATTGTTTGTTGTGTCCGAAGCGGCTCCCAATCACGTGACAACACCTCGACCATGTCTGGGCCAAGATCGTTCGCGTCGAGGTACTGGGCTTCGCCCTCGAGCAGACACTGTTCGATATAGTCGGCAATGACGACAGCCCGCTGCACATACTCGAGCGGTAGCTCAGTCTTGCCAGGAAAATCTGCGCCTACAGCATTGATATGGAGGTGTCCCGCAGCCTTTCGCAGATCGATCACCGGGCCGTCGCCGAGATCGACCGATGTTGCCGTCACGAGAACGTCGAAGGTGTCGAGTAGTAACTCGAACGAAGAGCGAGCGTGAATTTCGGGAGTTGGGATCCCGTCTGGAAGCCGCCTTCGAAGACTCTCAGCGATTCGAAGGTCCACGTCGGTAACAACCAAAGACTCGATTTCACGGACTCGGCTAATCGCGTGGATCTGCGACACGGCTTGGGCTCCGCATCCAACAACGCCGAGCACGATTGGTTTCCTTGGGGTGACGGCATTGGTCACCACAGCCGACGCGGCGCCGGTTCGCAATGCGGTCAACAGCGTTGCTTCGGTGAGCGCGACGAGCCCACCGCTGTTCGTGTCATACAACGCGTTGGTCGCCAGGACACTCGGAATCCCGCGCTTTTGCGGGTTCTGCGGGTGATATCCGACAGTCTTCACCGACACGACGTCGCCGTTGGTCATCGTTGGCATCCACTCGATCAACCCAAGTTCGGGCGCATCGTAGGTGAAGCCCGATCGAACCCGGGTCTCGACGATACGTGGATCGAAACCACCGATGTCTCTGGCCATATGCGCGATCAACTCGTCAAGAAACGCATCGAGGCCAACGTCATTGAGGACCTTTGCCAGGTCATCGACATCGAGAATGAGCGTCGAGAGTTCGTGACCGCGGTGCAAATGAGGGCTCACAACCAAAGAGTACGTTCGTTCTCGACCCCTCCGCCTCGGCCCTTTGGCCCACCTGCTGCTCGCAGCCAGCGCGCGACGATGCAGCCAACGCGACCTCATCGCCGAGACAAGACCCGGTCGGTAGCCTCGATCCGTGGACACATTGATCGAGGACCCAAACGACCCGAGAGTTGCCATCTTCATGGGTCTGCGCGATCAAGAGGTGCGAAAGGTTCGAGAACAACCCGGCGGAGATGCCCACGGATCGTTCATTGCCGAGGGCGATCTCGTCATCGAACGCGCGCTCCTCCATGGACAAAGACTGCGCTCGGTATTGATCTCGGCTCGCCGCAACAAACCTGTGCCGCCGTCATGGGCGAATGCTGCGGTGTTCCGGGCGAGTGACGAGGTCCTCACCGAAGTGACGGGCAAGCCGCAGTTGCGAGATCCAATCGCCCAATTCGACCGGCCAGCACCCCTCGACGCCCAGTCACTTCTCGACACGCACTCGTCCTTTGCCATTCTCGAGAACACCAACAACCCGAACAACATGGGGGTGATCATGCGTAATGCTGCAGCGCTTGGAATCGACGCCGTCCTGCTCGATGCAACGAGTTCAGATCCGTTGTATCGACGTGCGATTCGGGCATCGATGGGCCAAGTCTTTGCCATTCCGCACGCCCGAATCGGGCCGCTGGAACAAAGCCTCGAGATGCTTCACGACCATGGAATCTTGACCGTCGCGCTCACGCCATCTGGCGATACCGAGCTGGCCAATGTCGCCCTCGAGCCTGGAGAGAAAGTTGCGGTGCTTCTCGGAGCAGAAGGACCTGGCCTAACCAACGCGGTAATCGCCGGTGCGAAGACACGCGCACGAATCTCGATGAGCAACCAGGTCGACTCGCTCAATGTCGCCAACGCCGCGGCGATTGCGTTCTACGCACTCACTCGCTGACAACAGTCGCTAGCCCAACAGGCCAATGTTGTTCTTGGCCCGAGCGAGCACATCGGCAGCGATTGCCTCCGCCTTGTCGGCGCCCATCTTGAGCAGCCGTTCGGTCTCTGCGGGATCTGCTTGCAACTCGGCGAACCGGGCTTGGATAGGGCGGAGAAGCTCGATGACTGCTTCGGCGGTATCTCCCTTTAACGGACCGTACTGCGTGTAGCTCTCGGCGAGTGCTTCTGGACTCTTCCCGGTCGCGGCGCCGAGGATCGACAACAGGTTCGACACACCTGGCTTGCTCTCGATATCGAACCGCACCTCGCCGTCGCTATCGGTCACGGCTCGTTTGAACTTCTTCTCGATCTTCTTTTCGTCCTCGAGGACCCAGATCGTTCCGGGGCTTTCGCCCTCGGATTTCGACATCTTTCGATCGGGATGCTGCAAGTCCATGACGCGAGCGCCCGCAGGAGGTATCCGATGTTCGGGCACCACGAACGTGTCGCCAAATCGTGAGTTGAACCGCTCGGCGATGTCACGGGTGATCTCGATGTGTTGTCGCTGGTCGTCACCAACAGGAACGACATCGGTGTCATAGAGCAGAATGTCTGCGGCTTGAAGCGCCGGATAGGTAAAGAGGCCGGCAGATACGAACTTGGTCGAGTCACGGTTCGACTTGTCCTTGAACGCCGTCATACGACTCAGCTCGCCGTAACTGACGGTGCACTCCATCAACCACGCCAGTTGCGGATGCTGGGGCACGTGGCTCTGAACGAAAAGGATCGACCGTTCCGGATCGATGCCGACGGCCATCAGAAGCTGGGCGAGGTTGATCGTATTCTGGCGCAACACCTCGGGGGCTTGAGGAAGCGTCAACGCATGCAGGTCGACAACGCAATACACCGCGTCGTGATCGTCCTGGAGGCGCTCCCAATTGATGAGCGCGCCGAGCAGGTTACCTAGGTGAAGTTCGCCCGATGGTTGGATGCCGCTGAACACTCGTTTCATGGAGGTCGAGACTAGCGACCTACGAGCGTCACCGGCTCTCAGTCTCGGCCACAGAGCTCGCCAGTCGCTGCAGATGCGCTTCGACGACTCATATTGAACTCGCGCGGATAGCTGTCGGGCTCGGTGGCGCACAGATGCGCGACCATGCGCTCGAATCGAGTGTTGGGCATGGGCCGAAGCACGTCGATATTTGCTGTGATGACCAGAGTTGCGTCTTCGGACAGCGAGATCAAGTTGTTGACCGCAACCCACTCGACCTGGCTCGTCGAGGCATTGTCGAAGTTGTGTTGAGCAATGCGATGATCGGGGTTCACGACGCCCAACACAATGATGAACCCGACCCACGTCGTGACCACCGCACCGGTAAACCACCGACGATCGGCCCGAAACCCACCGAGCCGGACTGCCGATAACGCCAAAACGACGAGCAACCAGATACCAAAGCTGAACGACCAGAAGCGCAATGGGGTGTGAAACGTTTGATCGATGTACTCGGAGATTCGGACGAGTGCGAGGATGTCGATAACACCAGCCAACCCAATCGCCAACCGGCCCAAGCGGCGGACTCGTGGGGCAAGACTCGTGGTACCGCTGACGGCGCGGAGTGCAAGCACGAGCACAACCGTGAGCGCCGCAACCCACAACAGTTGAAAGAACCCTTCTCGAACCTCGCCTCGCAACGCCAAATTTTCCAACGGTTGACCATGTGTCGATACGCGGGCGGCAATAAAGGCGGCGAACAGCGCCGATACGGCGCCGAGCACAATGGTCGACTCGACAGCCCCCAACCGCCTGCTGGTCGCAGCTCCAGCAACAAGCGCGCGATCGGATCCACATCGGGCCATAACAAGAGTGAGTGGGGCCACCACGACGAGCGCTGCGATTCGCAGCACGGGAAGAAGCGCCGGGTCAAACCAATTCGCAAACACGGCGTCAGCCGAGGCGAGCAGTTGGTGAAACACTGCAACAATTGGGAGCGCGATTCCAATGCCGAAGGCGACGCGTTGGCCGTTGCTCGACGGCGCCACGAGTCCCTCCCACCCAACGGACGTGTCTTCCCGTCGGCTTGGAACAGCGACCGACAGGTCGTCGATTCGTTGACTGGTAGCTCCGGCGAACAGGCTCAGCGCAACGACCAGCGCGGTAGTAGCCACGATGGCGAGCGCAAGCCAGGGGTTGTCTCGGACGACCAGCCACGGAAGAAGTCCCGCGGCTCCAACACACCAACGGACATTCACGGGTTGGGTTCGCACGACGACGGCTGTTCCAAACAGTGCAGCACCAGCAGCGACGGCGAGACCCAATCCGGGCAGACTCGACGCTGCGACGACGCCGGTAAATGCAACACCCGCGGCGAGCCGAACGTGGCGCGATGGCGCCCCCGACCGGCTGCTCGCCGGAACGTCCGGGCGTTGCGAAGTCGGCGAGCCGACCACGAACGTCACTGGTCAGTCACCACGATTCGGGCTGAGTCGATTGCCGCACAACTCATCAAGAGCGTTATCGCTACTGACGGCGGCACGGTTGTATTCGAGGAACCCGAACGATGTACCACGATCGGGCTGTGCGCAAAGTAGCTGCACGAGCTCGGCCTGCCCGTCTTGCACATCTCCAAGCCGCGTCACGATCGCACGTGTCGCGTCATTGCTCAAGATGGAAAGCGAATACACATCGAGCTCGGCACTATCTCCGAACTGGGCAATGTTGTACTGAGCAATCGTTGCATCGGGGTTCATGACGTTGAGGCCGAGCACGACGAGGACGCTGAGCAGCAGCGCAGCTGCGGGATACCAGCTTTGCTCGGAGCGGTAGCCAGCGATCGAAACCATGTAGAGCACAATGGCTACGCCGATCGCGCCGGCGATGAGAATCGCCCACAGCCGGTCTGGTGTAAGGCCGAACGAACCTACGTAGAGGAGCAGTCGTTGGACGCTGATGCCGGCGATGGCCAAGGTCAAGAACAAGGTTGCGAGGGCGAGCGGCGTGAAACGATCGGCACCGTTCGTCGCTGCAACTTCGCCCGCTGGTTCATCCCCGCCTCCTGTTGCTTCGACCGTCGACTCGCCATCATCGATCGTGCGGCCAGCGCGGAGCACACCGACGAGCACCATCGAAAGTCCGGCGACTGCCAGCAGCTGAAAGAAGCCTTGGCGAGCGTGGTCGGCTTGGGTGAGACCTTCGGTCCTGAGCACATGGTCGGCCCCACCAATCGCAACAACGATTTGGGTCGCGACGAAGCCAGCGAAGAGAAGGACAACGCTACCGAGGACGACCTTCACCTCGATCTGACCGAGCCTGCGAAGGTCAGCGAACCCTTCAGGCGGTGGAGTCTCGTGCGCTCGACGGCCAAGGAACGCGAGCAGTACAAAGGCCGCTGCCGCGGTCAGGATTACGTGACCCAACGCCTCACCGAGGTTGCCGAGCAGCAGGAACCGAGCAAAGACCTCGTCCGCAGACGCCAAGAGCAGGCCGAACAATAGAATCACCGGGGCTGCGACCGCGACACCTCGCATGAGCGCTGCACCTTGTCGTTCCGACGACGTGGACTTCGCAAGCCGCGTCACCATGCCGAGTCCGTAGAACCATTCGAACGGCATCGACGTCAGGTGATCGACCAGCCCACGGACACGAATATCGAAGAGCGACCCCTTGATCGAAACGCCGGCAGCGAGCGACAACAGGACCAGAATCATCAACACCGTCACTGCGGTCAGCTCAACATCGGTGCGCAGGGCAAGCCACGGGGTGAGAACAAGCGCGAGCCCAACGAGTGCGAGCGCATCACGCTGGATTGCCCGACCCAACGACACCATCATCAGCATCACCAACGAGAATCCAATCGCCGCAACCAACGTCGTAAAGCCGACACGGAGCACGACGTTGAACAAGAACCCGGCAACGAGCACGAGCGCTACTTCTCCAACGGTCGCGACCGGCTTGTCCAACCGCGCGAGCGACGGCCGCGGCGAGACTGGCTTGGCTGGTTTTCCAAGTACTGGACCCATGACCAGAGGTGGCGGCGGGGTCACCGCTGTGGAACCTTTTCCAGATGATGGGAACGACCGCGATCCCAGCTCTTCTTCCTTCACGGATGTCTCCCTCGTACGGCGCGCTACTTCACGCCACTAGTAGTACACCACGCAGAGTGAACGAAGCGAGGAAAAGACCCCGTAAAGAAGTTGTTGCGATGTCATGTCGTCGCAGCTACCCATCGTCATGTGGAGCCACAAGACGTTGACTAGCCACGACCCCGATACTGAGCCGAACCGCCATGCACGTTCTTGTTCAACCGTTTCGCAAGGTGCAAACCTTCGAGCACGAGCTCGATCGCCGAGGCAATAACGAGCGGATGTTCACGGTCGATCTCGTCGTCTTCGAGGAGCGCATCGACAGCTGCCTGAAGCGCAGGCACCTCATCGAGTAGCGCCACATAGGCCGCTGGTTCGACATCGCCACCCACGTCGGCGGTAACTCCCGCCTCGAACGCTTCGACGATCGGCCCATGAAGCGTTGGATCGACGGCATCGACGAAGGTCGTGTGCACCGACGAGCGCAGCAGCGCATCGATAATGCGCCCTTCGCTTCCGTCCTCGAACGACTCGACCTCAATCTTGCCCGACGTCGTCGCGGCAATAGCTGCAAGATCGCCAATTCGGGGCACCGCAACCTCAACACCGGACGACAAGCTACGCCGGACCGCGTTCGCAACGACCGCCTCATAGTTGGAGACACTCAACCGCACCGACACACCCGAGCGTTGATTGATCTGGCTCGACTGACGAGCTTGTTGGGAGAACTCCGAGATGATCTCAAGGATGAACTCGGGGATCCGGACATCGACGATGTCGGCGGGCACGAGGTCGGCCTCTTGCTGCACGATCGTCATCTCGGTCTCGACATCGAGCGGGTAGTGCGTACGGATCTGCGACCCGAAGCGATCCTTCAGCGGGGTGATAATCCGCCCGCGGTTCGTGTAGTCCTCCGGGTTCGCCGACGCGAACAACACCACGTCGAGCGGCAAGCGAACCTTGAAACCACGAATCTGCACGTCACGCTCCTCGAGCACGTTCAGCAGGCCGACCTGGATTCGCTCCGAAAGGTCGGGCAGCTCGTTGATTGCGAAAATGCCGCGGTTCGTTCGAGGGATTAACCCGTAGTGGAGGGTCAGTTCGTCGCTCAGGTAGCGACCTTCGGCGACCTTGATTGGATCCACCTCACCAATCAAGTCAGAGATCGACGTATCGGGCGTTGCCAACTTCTCGCCATAACGTTCGTCTCGGTGCACCCAATCGATCGCCGTATCGTCCCCGTCCTCGGCAATGCGCGCCTTTGCATAGGCCGATATTGGGTTGAGTGGATCGTCGTTGATCTCGGATCCGGCGACGATCGGCATCCACTCGTCGAGAAGATCGGTGAGGTTACGGATCATCCGTGTCTTCGCCTGACCTCGCTCACCAAGAAAGATCACGTCGTGGCCAGCGACAAGTGCGTTCTCCAACTGGGGCAGCACCGTGTCCTCGTAGCCGAGTACCGCAGTGACAAGCGAGTCGCCTTGGCGGATGCGCTCGATTGCGTTGCGGCGAAGCTCTTCGGCGACCGGCACCGACTTCCATCCGCTAGCAACAAGTTCTCCAAGGGTGAGGGGTCGTTCCATTCTCTGTGTGTATCACAGGCAACCGGATCGGCCCCGACGCGACCGGCCCAACATTACGCAAACAACCGACTCCCTTTCTGGGGCCCAGGCCGGAGTCGACAGAACGACGGAAATAGCAGCATACTTTCCGCATGTTTCGCGTCACAATAAGCCCTCGGCTCCGCATGACCCCCTATCACGAGTCGACCGTCGCGGCGGGAGCGACCGACATCACCATCTACAACAAGATGGTGCTGCCGCTGTCCTACGGCGACCTCGAAGCCGAATATGACCGCTTGATCAACGGCGTTGCCATCTGGGATGTTTCGGTCCAGCGCCAGGTCCAGCTCAGCGGCCCCGACGCTCACGAGGCAGCCCAATACTTCACCTCGCGTGACATCACCAAGATGGTGGAAGGCCAAGGCAAGTACGTCGCCATGTGCGATCACGCCGGAAACATCATGAACGACCCGGTACTCATGAAACTGAGCGGCAACCGCTACTGGTTCTCAATCGCCGACAACGACATGATCCTGTGGTGCAAGGGAATCGCCGCCGAGAAAGGTTGGGATGTCGAGGTCACCGAGCCCGATGTGTCGCCGCTTGCAGTTCAAGGACCCAAGGCCGAAGACCTGATCGCCGAACTCTTCGGTGAGCACGTTCGCGATATCCGGCTCTTCCGATTCATCGAGACCGACCTCGACGGCATCCCGCTCGTACTGTGCCGCTCTGGATGGAGCAAGCAGGGCGGATTCGAACTCTTCTTGCAGGACGGCTCTCGAGGCAACGAACTATGGGACCTCGTCGTCGCCGCGGGCGAAAAGTACGACATTGGTCCAGGCGCACCCAACCACGTCGAGCGAGTCGAAAGCGGTTTGCTGTCCTATGGCGGTGACCACACTCCAGGATCCAACCCGTTCGAGGTCGGCATGGGCGGATACGTCGATACCGACACCGACGTCGACTACATAGGTAAGGCTGCGCTGCAACACGTGGTGGCAAACGGAGGACCCGAGCGTGTGTTCGTTGGGCTCAACGTCGACGCTGCGCTCGATGAACCATGGCCCCTACCAGCACGCACACCAGTGACGGTCGACGGCGACCAGGTAGGCACGTTGTGTGCCATTGTCCACAGCCATCGACTCGGTCGGACCATTGGACTTGCTCAGGTCAACCGAGACCTCGTCGAATCCAACGCAACCGTGCAGGTGCAAACGCCAACCGGCCTCGCGGACGCAACGACCCAATCGCTACCGTTTATCTAGGAGCAACCGCCTCTTCTCTCGGACCAGCCACCTTCTTGGACCAGCCACCTTGCCAACGCATGCGACTACGTCATGTTGCCGGCGACAAATCGCAGAAGGTCGTACAGGGCACCGAGCGCCACGCCATCACCGTCTGCATCTGGCGGCACCGGAAGGTCATACACCGCAACGGCCTGATCAGATAGCGCGGTGTTGAACACCACATTGTTCCCATCGAGCAGCTTCTTCATCCCGCGGTTCTCGTGCAACGTCTCGAAGCGAATGAAGTCGACACCGGTATCTCGCGCCGTGCCGATCAGCAGTTCGAGGAGAAGACGACCAAACCCGCGCCCCTGATACGCGTCGGCAACCGCAAGTGCGGCCTCGGCTACACCTGGCTCACCATCGACCGCGATGAGCCGGGCAATCGCCACCCCAACACCCTCGGGCATGACTTCTTCGACACCGTGCTCATCGGAGATCTGGTGGTCAGCAGAGGTCTGTTCGCCGCCACCGGGCTCGAAGACGACCCACGCTCGATGTCCGACATGATCAATATCGGTGAGCTGCTTCACAAGGTCAGGGCCCAGACGGTCTCGCACGGAGAAGAACCGCAAATACCGCGACCGCGGCGACATCGACGCAAATGCCGCTTCCAGTGCTGGACCATCGGACGAGCGAATGGGACGAATGATGAACGCCATGGCGTCGCGCGTCTCTCCGGTCACACCAGATGGATCCAGCGGCAAAGTCCACGAGATCTTCATGACCCTGACCTTAGAACTTTTGGCGAGCAGCTGCGCCCGCGTCCTCGGCCGCAATCCGAGCGTTTTCGGTAACCACGAGGTACACACCAACAACGACCAGTACGCCGCCGACCGCCTCGACCACGCCGAGCAACTCGCCGCCGATCAGCCACGCGAAGAACACGCCGAAGAGCGGGATTAGATACGCCGTAGACGCCGCGACCGTCGGAGATGCCCGCTTCACGATCGTAGCCATCAATGAGAAGGTGACCGCGTTGGCCGGTATCCCGGCGTAGAGCAGCGGAAACAACAAGTCGAGTGTGAAATCGGTGGCATCGAGCCCCTCGACAACCAACGCAAACGGGATGAGCATGCACGCCGACATGACGAGCTGCACACCAACGAGCATCGTTGGCGACACCTCGCTGAAGTCCTGCCATTTCATGTAGACGGTGCCAAAGGCCCACGCCACAGCGCTCAAGACGAGACTGATAATGCCAATGGCCGCGCTCTGACCCCCGAGAGACGGTGCAGCGAGGACAGCCGCTCCAACAAATCCAACCAGCAACCCAAACCGGCTCATCACACTCGTTCGTTGCCTGAGCATCGCAAACGCCAAGACGGCGGTGAACAACGGCATGGTCGATGCAACGAGCGAGCCCAGGCCGGCCGAGACCCGATCGACCCCGAACACCAACAACGCACTCGAAACGGTCGTAATCGAGAATCCAACAGCGAAGATATTGCGAAGAAGCTTGGGATCTCGTGGCAGGCGATCGCCCTTCAACAACGAGAACGCCACGAGAAACGTGCCCCCAAAGACCGTTCGCATCCCGGCCACGAAGAACGGGGTCGAGTGATCGAGCGCCAGTTTCAACACGGAAAAATTTGCGCCGATAAGCGCGGCGGTCAGCAACACCATGCCAAAAAGGATCCGCTGATTCACCCGCTCAGTATGGACCACGGTTATGAACAAGCCCGTTCCAAATTTGCATTGCTCGACAATGGCGCGAACATATTGCGATGTGGGGAAAGAGGCCGGGAGAAATGCCGTGAGCGCAGAAGCACTAATCCGTGAACTACTCGAAGCTGCTGGCGTTGAGCTGGGCGGACCTGAACTTTGGGACATCACGGTGCACGATGACCGATTGTGGGATCGGGTCATCCGAGACCGCGAGCTCGGCTTTGGCGAGTCGTACCAAGATGGTTGGTGGGATTGCCCCCGGACAGATCTCTTCCTCGAGCGGGTTCTCCAACTCAACCCCAACGAGCACATCAGCCCAAGCCCAACCCAAATCGCGCAAACCCTTCTTAGCCAGATCACGAACCGCCAAAACTTGAAGAAAGCCAAAGAGAACGCCTCGGCTCACTACGACGTTGGCAACGACCTCTACGAGCGAATGCTCGACTCGAAGATGATCTACTCGTGCGGCTACTGGTGCGACTCGTACGACCTCGAAGGCGCCCAAACCGCCAAGCTCGATCTGATCTGCCGGAAGCTGCGACTCGAGCCCGGGATGCGCTTGCTCGACATTGGGTGTGGTTGGGGCGGACTGGCGAAGTTCGCCGCCGAGAAATACGGCGTCGACGTCGTCGGCATCTCGCCCGCTATCGAGCAGGTCAAGGTCGCCCGCGAGCGGACTGCTGGCCTGCCGGTCAACATCAAGCAACTCGACTATCGGTCGGTGACGGGCACCTTCGATCGAATCACCTCGGTTGGAATGCTCGAACACGTTGGGCCAAAGAACTACAAGAGCTTCTTCGAAGCATGCGACTCGCTGCTCGCCGACGATGGCCAAATGCTGCACCACACGATCGGCTCAAACGAAACCAAGAACCGGACCGACCCATGGTTCGATAAGTACATTTTCCCCGGCGGAGTCACGCCGTCGCTCGGCCAACTCACCGAAGCATCCCAAGACGTATTCTCAACCGAAGACGTCCACAACTTCGGCCCTGACTACGACAAGACCCTCATGGCCTGGTGGGAGAACATTTCGGAACGCTGGCACGAGATCCCCAACTACGACGAGCGGTTCCGTCGCACCTGGAACCACTATCTGCTCACCTCGGCAGCGTCGTTCCGAGTTCGCAATCTCCAGCTTTGGCAGATCGTCTACACACGAAACCGACACGTCGTCCCGACCTACATCGCTGTTCGCTAACGCCGTCCAATGACCGAATGCTTTCGTGCCAACGACGAAGGACTTGGTATTGTCGCTCCGTGAATGCCGAGCGAGCGGGCGAGCTGCCCATTGGGAACTGGCGGGCAGCCCGTTCCACCGAACAACTGCAGCGCGTCTTTAGCGATCCCGACTTCGACGACAGCGATTGGCACCTGATCGATGTGCCATCGCACTGGCAATCGAACGCCTCCTTCTCCGACTTTGACGGAACGCTCCTGTATCGAGCCGACCTGACCGTCCCTTCTCTGCAACCAGGGCAACGACGCTGGCTCCGCTTCGATGGCCTGTGCTACGAGGGAGATGTCTTCCTCGACGGTGCCTACGTTGGACAAACCGAGGGCTACTTCACCCACCATCGCTTCGAGATCAGCGACCTCGCCCACAACGCGGGCACCTCGGTTCTCGCCGTCGAAGTGAGCGCACCACACACTCCCGACGCCGACCCGAAACGAGACCTCACGGGATGGTTCTCCGAAGGGCCAGGCCTACCCCGAGGGTGGAACCCCGCTGGCATCTGGCGGCCTGTGGCCATCGTCGACACGGGTCCGGTAGCGATCCGTCACTTCCGAGCCCAATGCATCGAAGCCGATGCAAACCACGCAACGGTCGGATTGCGAGCCGTCTTACTCGCGGCCACGCCGGGCGACGTCACGCTCGTAACCGAAGTTGCAGGCGTCGTCGAAGAAACCACCCACCACCTCGCAGCCGGAGAGAACCGGGTCGAATGGCAGGTCGAGGTCCCCGAACCAGAACTTTGGTGGCCCATTGGTCTTGGCGAGCAGCCCCTCTTCGATCTCACCGTCGCGGCGCGAACCGCACAGGGCTCGCTCTCTGATCGCAAGCAGCGTCGCATTGGTTTCCGATCGACCTCGATGAACGAGTTCATCCTTCGGATCAACAACAAGCGGACCTTTGCCCGCGGTATCAACGTCGGCCCCTTCATTGCCGATATGGCCAGCCTCACCAAACAGCAGATCCATGCAGAAGCCAACAAGATTGCTGAAGCTGGCTTCAACCTCGTCAGAGTTCGCGCCCACGTCACCCGCCACGAATTCATCGACCGGTGCGACGAATTGGGAATCATGGTTTGGCAAGACCTTCCAATGACCGGTTCCTACGCGAGAGGAGTTACGGCCAAAGTCGAGCAGCAAGTCCGCGACATGATCGACCTCCTCTCACACCACCCGTCGATCGTCATCTGGGGAGGACACCTTCGGCCACATACCAACGAACCCCGTCGCACCGCTGCCCCCGACCTTCGCCGTCAGCAAGTGCCGAGTTGGAATCGGACCATCCTCGACCGCGCGATTCGCCGAGCTTTCGAGCGTGATGATCCGTCGCGACCAGTCGTTACCCATTCCGATGTCGCCCCACATGTACCGCATCTTGCAGGAAGCGACCTCGGCCTCTATTTCGGATGGCTGGGTGGCGAAGCGAACGACATCGTCGAATACGCAGCCACGATTCCACGACTGGTGCGTTGGGTATCAGATATGGGAGCACAAGCGCTGCCAACCGCCAGCAACGCCAACCTCGATCAGCTGACGCACGTCTACGGTGCCGAAGGCGAAGCGGTTCGAGCCGTCCATCCACCGACTAACTATGAAGATTTGCCGTCCTACACCGACGCCACCCGGCAACATCAAGCCGATGTTCTCAAGACCACAATCGAGTCATTGCGGGTCTTGAAGTACGAGCCGACCGGCGGCTTCTGCGCCGGACTCTGGAAAGGCGCTGGCCCCGGCCTCGGGCGAGGTCTCAACGACAGTGACGGAACACCCCGCCCTGCACTCGAGGTTGCCCGCACCGCACTTCACGTGCTGCTCCCGGTGCTCTATCCGGCCACCCCTGTGCTCTCGGCACGAGCAACATCAACACTTGCATTGCACCTTTGCAACGACGGAACCACCGATATCGAGGTCGAGATCGTCGCGACCGTTGTCGACGGCCGAGGCACACACGAGCGTCGTTGGGTGGGAATTGCACCTGCCGATGGCGTCCAATTCATCGACGACCTGAATATTCGAGGTGGACGAATCGAATCGGAGATGCACGTCGAGCTTGCGGTGTTCGATAAGACGACGGGTGCCCCTCTTTCCCACAACTCGTACGTCTTTGTCGCCGACTGACCGGTTTTGACAAAATGTTCGGTCGGCGGGAACGCCGAAGCGTCGTCGACGAAATATGACAGACGTGAAACAAGCTGTGAACGGGCTGTCATTCGCGCCCGACCATCGGGCAGACTAAAGCTGAAGAGACCAGGAACAACTGAAATAGGTCAATTCGAATGATTTCTCCCTACTTGCCGATAGTGGGAGGGCAACAATATTTCGAACAGGAGCGACATGGCACAGACATTGCCAGGGGCGGCATCGAACCTTCGCGATCCGCAACCGATCAGGACGAGGAAGAAACCTCTCCCCTTTCCCCTAAATATCTGGCAGTCAGCTGTCGGACGCAAGTGGGTCATGGCCGTCACCGGCGTTGGCCTGCTCGGCTTTGTACTCGCCCACATGATCGGAAACTTCCACGTCTTCGAAGGCCCAGCAGAGCTTCATGAGTACGCCGAAGCGCTCCGCGGCCTCGGCGGAGGCATCATCCCGCGCCTGTGGCTGCTGTGGGTGCTGCGCCTCGGACTCATTGCCATGTTCGGCCTGCATATCGCTGCGGCCTACACGACCAAAGAGATCAGCCGGAAAGCCAGCGACAACGCGGGATTCATCAGCGGCGCAAAGAGCTACCCGGGCGGCAGCGACTATGTAGCTGCCAACTACGCCAGCCGGACCATGCGCTGGACCGGACCAATCATCTTGCTCTACCTCATCTTCCATCTGGCAGATCTCACCTGGGGCTGGCTTCCTCACACGAACTACACCAAAGGCGACCCGTTCGGGAACCTGTCGAACTCGTTGTCGAACATCCCCGTTGCAGCCATCTACATCGTCGCCAACGTCGCCCTCGCTCTGCACATCTTCCACGGCACGTGGTCACTGTTCCAGAGCCTTGGACTGAACAACCCCAAGTACAACCAAGCCCGTAGAGGCCTTGCTGCCGGCCTCGCAGGTGTCATCCTTTTGGGCAACCTGACATTTCCGATCTTGACCCAAGCCGGTGTCATCGACAACGCAGACAACCCATGCGCTAGCGAGACCACCGAAGAGGGTGCGGTACATTGCTTCGAGGAAATCCTCGAGGCGGAAGGCGAGTAATCGAATGACTGCAACGATGGACCCGGCGGCAAAGCAAACAAGCCCACGGCTCGATTCCAAGGTTCCCCAAGGTGACATCACCAACCTGTGGGAGAACCACAAGTTCTCGATGAACTTGGTCAACCCAAACAACAAACGCAAGTTCAGTGTCATCGTGGTCGGAACCGGCCTCGCCGGTGCTTCTGCGGCGGCAACACTCGCCGAGCTTGGCTACAAGGTGAAGGCCTTTACGTTTCACGACAGCCCCCGACGCGCACACTCGATTGCAGCCCAGGGCGGCATCAACGGCGCAAAGAACTACCAGAACGATGGCGACTCGGTCTACCGACTCTTCTACGACACCGTCAAGGGCGGCGACTATCGAAGCCGCGAAGCAAACGTCCACCGCCTCGCCGAGGTGTCGGTCAACATCATCGATCAAGCAACAGCGCAGGGCGTGCCCTTCGCACGCGACTACGGCGGCCTGCTCGACAACCGTTCGTTCGGTGGCGCCCAGGTGTCGCGCACGTTCTACGCCCGCGGCCAGACCGGCCAGCAGCTCCTTCTCGGTGCCTACTCTGCGCTGAACCGCCAGATCGAAAACGGCGGCGTCGAAATGCACAACCGCAAGGAGATGCTCGACCTCGTCACCAAAGATGGCGAAACCGCAGGCATCATCACCCGCGACCTGCTCACCGGCGAGGTCGAGTCTCACTCGGCTCACGCCGTGGTGCTCGCAACCGGCGGCTACGGCAACGTGTACTACCTGTCGACAAACGCAATGATGTGCAACGCAACCGCTGCATGGCGGGCGCACCGCAAAGGTGCCTTTTTTGCCAACCCGTGTTACACCCAGATTCACCCGACGTGCATTCCCGCATCGGCCGATCACCAGTCGAAGCTCACCCTCATGAGCGAGTCACTTCGTAACGACGGCCGCATCTGGGTCCCTACTGCGTTCGATGACAACCGCCTCGCAGCGGACATTCCAGAGGGCGAACGCGACTACTACCTCGAGCGCAAATACCCTGCCTTTGGCAACCTGGTGCCCCGCGATGTGGCTTCTCGGAACGCAAAGACCGTCGTTGACGAGGGCCGTGGAGTTGGACCGTTGAAGAACGGCGTGTTCCTCGACTTTGCCGACGCAATCGCCCGCGACGGCATGGAAACCATCAAGGCAAAGTACGGCAACCTGTTCGATATTTACGCCAACATCACTGGCGAAGATCCGTACCAACGGCCAATGCGCATCTACCCAGCCACCCACTACACAATGGGTGGCCTCTGGGTCGACTACCACCTCATGACCACGATTCCGGGTACGTACGCCATTGGCGAAGCGAACTTCTCCGATCACGGCGCAAACCGCCTCGGAGCATCGGCGCTCATGCAAGGCCTCGCCGACGGCTACTTCGTTCTGCCGTACACGATTGGTGATCATCTCGCTGGCAAACTCGGCGACGCACCCGTCCCGACGACCGATCCGGTCTTCCAAGCAGCCGAAGCCGAAGTTGCTGACCGTACCAACCAGTGGCTCTCCATCAACGGCACCGAATCTCCCGAGCACTACCACCGCGAACTCGGCAAGATTGTTTGGGAACGCATCGGCATGGCTCGCGACGAGAACGGTCTCCAGAAGGCGCAGGACGAAATCGTGTCCCTCGAAGAGGAGTTCAAGAAGAACGTCCGGGTCATGGGCGACAACACGTCGATGAACACCGAACTCGAAAAGGTCGGCCGCGTCGCCGACTTCTTCGAGCTCGCCAAGCTTAAGGCCCGCGATGCGCTCGTTCGAAACGAATCGTGCGGGGGTCACTTCCGAGTGGAGAGCCAAACCGAAGAGGGCGAAGCTCTCCGAGACGATGAGAACTTCAAGCACGTCGCCGCCTGGGAATGGAACGGCGAAGGCGTTGACCAGACCAAGCATGAAGAACAGCTGGACTTTGAATACGTCAAGCTGAGCCAGCGAAGCTACAAATAACGATCAGGAATCAAACAGTGAGCGAAACCACGATCAACGTCACCCTCGAAGTCTGGCGCCAGAACGGCCCCGCCGACAAAGGCCATTTCGAGACCTACGAAGCCAGAGACATCAGCACCGACAGCTCGTTCCTTGAGATGCTCGACATCGTCAACGAACAGCTGATCAAAGAAGAGAAGGTCCCGGTGACCTTCGAGAGCGACTGCCGCGAGGGCATTTGCGGCACCTGCTCGCTGATGATCAACGGCCAGGCGCACGGCCCAAACAAGGGCCAAGCAACCTGCCAGCTACATATGCGCACGTTCAAGAACGGCGATCACATCACCATCGAGCCATTCCGCGCAGCGAGCTTTCCGGTCATCAAAGACCTGGCGATCAGCCGAGCCGCGCTCGACAGCATTCAACACGCTGGCGGCTATATCACCGTGTCCACTGGTTCTGCCCCGGACGCCAACCTGACACCGGTTCCCAAGGAAGCCGCCGACGTTGCCATGGACGCAGCGGCCTGCATTGGTTGCGGTGCCTGTGTTGCTGCGTGCCCGAACTCGGCCGCGCAGCTGTTCACCTCAGCCAAGATCAACCACCTCAATCTGTTGCCACAGGGCCAGAGCGAGCGGTGGAAGCGCGTCGAGGCAATGGTCGACACCATGGAAGATTTCTTCGGCACCTGCACCAACCATGGCGAGTGCCATGAAGCATGTCCGAAAGAGATCAGCCTCGACTTCATTGCGTTCATGAACCGCGACTACGTCAAGGCCAAGATCAAGAACCGGAAGCTCGCCGGACAGAAGTAGTCGAGCGTCGACTCATCGACAGCGACACAGCACCAGCGAGTGCACGCGTCGAAGGACGCCAAACAGGCGAAGAAATCAGGAGACCTCCGGCTAGGGTCGTGAGCACACGATCTTGGAGGGAAACTCGTGAAGACAAGAATGCTCGTACTCGCTGTTCTGATGGCGTTGTTGGCTGCGGCTTGCGGCAGCACAAGCGAATCTGGTGATGGCGGTGATACCGACACTGGAAGCTGTGACCCGCTTCCAGTCGTCACCGAAGGCCAGCTCACCGTCGCGACAGGCGAAACGGTATTTCCGCCGTGGATGGGAGCGGGTGCAGATGACTTCGATGACCCATCCACCGGCACCGGATACGAGGGAGCGCTAGTGTTTGCGCTCGCCGAAGAGATGGGTTTCACATCGGATCAGGTGACATTCGTGCGGACGGGCTTTGATGAAGCGATCGCTCCCGGTGAGAAAGACTGGGACTTCAACATTCAGCAGTACTCAATCACCGAAGCACGCGACGAAGTCGTGGACTTCTCGGACGGGTACTACCTCGTCGAACAAGCAATCATCGGCGCCAGCAACTCCCCTGCCGCATCCGCGGCTTCGGTCTCTGACCTCACCGAACTTCGCATCGGTGCGGCCATTGGCACGACCAGCCTCGACTACGCCGAAGACGTCATATCCCCAGCAGAATCTGTTCAGGTGTATGACGACAACGCCGCCGCAAAGGCTGCGTTCGATGCTGGTCAGGTTGACGGAATCGTTTTCGATCTCCCAACTGCCTACTTCATCACCGCCGTCGAGATCACCGATGCGTCAATCATCGGCGTGCTACCTCTTGGCGACGAGAACGTCGACGAACTCGGCATGCTCTTCGAAGAGGGCAACCCGTTGGTCAGCTGCGTGAACGCTGCTCTCGCAACCTTGAGCTCGAACGGAAGTCTCGCTTCACTCGAGGAGGAGTGGCTGAACCAGGGCGGTGGCGTGCCCACGCTGTCGAACTAGCTGCCGAGTTTCGTCTTGCACCACGATATCGATACGGACGTGAGCGCCGGGGTTGCACCCCGGCGCTCGGCCGTTTCCGAGTTCTTTGAACAAGAGGGCGCCCGAGCCGGCGTCATCACCGTGGTGTCAACGGTCGCGTTCTTCGGAGTCGCCATCGTTGCAGTGGTCAGTAGTCCGAACTGGCCGAGAGTGCGCGATCAGTTCTTTTCGTGGGATGACTTCGTCGATGCGTTTCCGTCGGTCATCGACGGGTTCTGGCTGAACGTACAACTGTTCTTCTGGTCGATGCTGCTGATCCCGGTCGTCGCGCTGATCGTTGCGGTCATGCGAAGCCTACGAGGGCCAGCGTTCACGCCCATTCGGCTCTTGTCGGTGATCTACACCGACGTCTTCCGAGGCATACCGCTCATTCTGCTGATCTTGCTTTTGGGTTTCGGGGTGCCTGCACTTCAGATCCAGGGACTCCCGACGAGCTCGACCGTGTGGGGGTTGATTGCACTCACCCTTTCCTACTCGGCCTATACCGCGGAGATCTACCGGTCGGGAATCGATGCGGTGCCCGAAAGCCAACGGTCGTCTGCTCGATCACTTGGCCTCACCCAGTTTCAATCGCTGCGTTTCGCAATCCTGCCCCAAGCAGTCCGCAACGTCGTCCCAGCATTGATGAACACCGTGGTAAGCCTCCAAAAGGACGTTGCACTCATCTCGGTGCTCGGCGTGAGAGACGCCACCCGCGAAGCCCAGATCATTACGAGCCGCACGTTTAACTACACGCCGTTTCTCGCAGCGACCGTGCTCTTCCTCGCCGTGTCTATCCCACTCACCCGGTACGTCGATTGGTACACCTCTCGCGACCGCAGCGAACGATCTCAGGCGGGGGTCTGACGTGGCTGCAGCACCAAAGCTCGAACTCATCGACGTGCACAAGTCGTACGGCGACAAGCGCGTGCTCAACGGGCTTTCACTCGCGGTTGAAGAACACGAGATCGTCTGTTTGATTGGGCCGAGCGGATGTGGAAAGTCCACCCTGCTTCGCTGTACCGACCTCTTGGACCCAATCGAGTCGGGCGAGATCAGGCTCGACGGCGACAACATTGCTGACTCCGGAACCGATACAAACGCTGTTCGGAGGCGTATCGGGATCGTGTTTCAGTCGTTCAATCTGTTCCCCCACATGAGCGTGATGGACAATGTGACCCTCGGAGCACGGCGGGCGCAGGGCCGAAACCGCCGTGAAGCCGAGGACCAGGCGCGCGAGCTTCTTGCCCGCTTCGGGTTGGCGGACAAGGCCGACGCGTACCCAAACAAGATCTCCGGTGGGCAGAATCAACGGGCCGCGATCGTCCGGGCTCTGATGAGTGAGCCAGAGATTCTGCTGCTGGACGAGGTGACTTCGGCCCTCGACCCCGAACTCGTGGGCGAAGTCCTCGGGGTGATCCGTGAGCTCGCCAGCCGGGGCCTCACTATGGTCCTTGCCACCCACGAGATGGGCTTTGCTCGTGACGTGGCGAGTACCGTTAGCTTTCTGCACGAAGGCCAGGTACTCGAGTCGGGACCGCCGAACGAGCTTTTTGGCTCTCCTCAGCACGAGCGAACCCAACAATTCCTTCGCCGAGTCACCGAGGCGGGACGGCTTTGACCACGGCGGAGGGCTTCACCTTCCCCGACGCTCCCAGCGGAGCCCGCATCGTTCAAGATCCGTACGAACTCGAGGTGTTGTTCTCCGAGAACGTGGCTGCGCACATCTATCCGTTGTGCGACCTCGAGCCGCCCTACTGGTCACACAGCCGCTGGTACCGCCGCGGCGACGCCACGGTCGGCATCGTGGGCGTCGATCACGGGAAGCCCTTGGTCGTGTCGGCTGTTTCGACCGCAGATATCGAGGGGTCGAACCGGTTGGCTTCAGAACTTTCTCCTTGGTTTCGCGAAGGCCAGCTGATTATCGGATCTCCTGGCATGGCTAGCGCCATTGCCCAACGTCGAGTCATCAAGTGGAAGACCGATGAGCTCCGCTACGTGTTGCATCAGTGGCCTAGTGAACGGGCTACAGGCGTCGAACCTCTCTGTTCATCCGATACGCCCGCGATAGAAGAGCTGTACAGCACCGAACCCGGGGCTGCGTTCTTCTCGCCGTCGATGATGTCATCGAATTCGTTCGTTGGAATCTGGTCGGAGAGTCGCCGCCAGCTCGTCGCAGCGGCCGGCACCCACGTCTTGTCCGAGCAGAAGCGAATTGCTGCTATCGGTGCGGTCTTTGTCCGGGCCGACTCTCGTGGCTCTTCGCTCGGCACGCAGGTCACCCTCGGCGTACTCGAGCGGCTCGGTGGTCGAGTCGATTCGGTTGGATTGAACACCAGCCGAGACAACGTGGCTGCCCGCCGTATCTACGAGCGATTGGGGTTTGCTCCAATCCTCCCCTTTGAAGAGGCCGAGATTGGCGGGTTGGGCGACGGGGACGCAACCAAGTAAGTTTCGCGGCATGCACATCCTTGAAAACGGAACCAAGCTTCCATCCATGATGGGCGTGAATCACAAAGGCGAAGCGGGAGACATGGTTGCTTCGGTCGCTGGATCGTGGGCGGCTGTTCTCCTCTACCGAGGCGATTGGTGACCGTATTGCCGTCAACAGTTGGTTGACTTTGCAACGTTTGCCCTTCCACTTATGAACGCCGAGATCAAGGTGGTTGCCGGCTCGGTCGATTCAGCAGAGTCGGTTCGTGAGCTCCGCTCAGGTCTGCACGTCGGATTCTCCATGTGGGGCGAGCTGGACGCCGCTACGGTTTCAGCCGATACCGGCGCTCCCTATCACGATGGCGACAAGGTCTTTCTCCATGGCAGTGGGTGGTTGATCAACCCGAAAGGCGAGATTGTTCAGTCCCTGATCTCAACGGGACCAATCGGTCGTTTTACCGCCAGCGACATTTTGCGGAAGGTTCTCTTCGAAAAGAGACAGGCCGCAGCACGATAGTTCTGGGCTGGCCGCGAGAAATTTCGACGAGAAGCGAGCCTGAACCGCTCATTGTGGGCGGACCCAGTCTAGTTTCAAAGGCGGCGACCGTAGCGAGCGTCGCCCTGGCCGGGGAGCCCCATGAGCGATATCACTGACACCCAGGGAAGTTGGTTGTCCGACGACGACATCTCGACGATGCGCGGAAAGATGCCGGTCGTGTACATCAACGCGATCCCGGTACTGACCGACGATCTCGGCATTGTCACGCACGTTGGTTTGCTCCTTCGCCTGGGCGCCGATGGCGAGGTCAACCGCGAGATCGTGTCGGGCCGGATTCTGTACGGCGAGCGGGTGCGCGATGCCCTGCTGCGGCATTGCGAGAAGGACCTCGGCCCGCTGGCTTTGCCCCGTATCCCGGCATCACCACAACCGTTCACGGTCGTCGAGTACTTTCCGAACCCTGACATCACTGGATTTTACGATCCGCGTCAGCATGCGGTCAGCCTCGCCTACATTGTCGAGGTCACCGGCGACTGCGAACCGCGTAGCGACGCACTCGACCTGGTGTGGTTGCGCCCCGACGAGGTTGTCAGCCCAACGGTCGCCGCCGAACTCAGCACCGGCCACGAACGCCTCATACGCACAGCCCTAGGCCACGTCGGCCGCCTCCCCTAACCCGTGGGGTCAGGTCTCACTCATAACGTCGGCCACGGTGGGGTCAGGTCTCACTCATAACGTCGGTGACCAACAATCTCCTCATTTTTCAAGGGTTCTACGTCCGACGGCTCTTCCGCCGGATGGCTGCTCTCTTACAGCAATTAGCAACGACCACTAAAACATCCCGATCGAATCAACAACTGTTGAGATGAGTGTTATGAATGAGACCTGACCCCACGACAGGACGGGTTATGAATGAGACCTGACCCCGTGGGCTGACCCCGTGGGCTGGGGGTTACTGGGGAATGAGGGTGTTGGCGAAGATCTGCCACGCAAGGACGCTCTTTGCGACGAAGCTGAGCACGATGTACGTGCGCTCTCCGTGGAGGTAGTCGACCCACTTGCCGATCCGTTTGTACTGAAGCCATTGATTGATCGCGAAGGTGTTGAAGAACACAAAGATCGACACGATGATGCCGTAGACGAACGCGGGAGGCCCTTCCGCCCCATCTTGGCTGACGTTAAACCAGAGCGGAAGCAGAATCGCTACCCACGGCCCAATACCGGCCACACAACCCATCCAGAAAGGCGTGAACCACGTCTTGGTCGTGGGGTCGGTGCTGTCGTTGACCATCTCCATGATCCAACCGAACAAGATCATTGACGCGTTCGCGAAGGCAATCCCAATCAAAGCGGCAAAGTCGGTGATCCCGGTCGTTGCGCCGATCAACACGATCATGAGCGTGGACGACAGCGAGTACTCGACCCAACGGAACCGATTGCGGCCACGCCGAAGCTCGCTCTTGTACGCACCGAACACCACAAGTGCGATGAGAAAGTGGAAGAAGGCCGACAGCAATGAGAACACCGCGACGCCAAAGGCGAGTGGAATCCCAAAGAACTCGCTCAACGTGCCGTTCTCTAAGGGCGTCCCAGGCGGTCCGGCAATATTAAAACCGCTCACCGGAAGGGTGAAGTCACGATCGCCAAGGACAAGCATCGCAATTCCGGTGGCCAGGTGCAGCAACCCGGCGAAGAAGTTCATTCTCCGAAGTCGGCCCGAGCTGGCCTCATTCAGTGAAACCGTTTCGCGATCAAAATCCAAGCGTGTCGCGCCGTGGTTCTACCACGGCAACAGCTCTGCCCGAAGACCGTGTGAAAGAAGGTTCTCCAACACATCGCGTGCGTGCGCTTCATCGAGCGTGTCGATGCGTAGTTCCAAGATGGTGCTGCGAGCGCCGGTCGAACCAAGCCCATCGTGGTCCACCTGGACGACGTTCGCTGCGCTCTCCCAAATCAATCTTGATACCAGCGAGAGCCGCCCCGGAATGTCATCGAGCTCGACCCGAATCCGGTTCAGGCGCCCCTGCACAGCGAGGCCTCTGACGGCGACCTGCGCCAACGTGCGCGGATCGATATTGCCGCCGCACAACACCACGCCAACCTTCTTGCCAGCAAACACGTCGGGGTACTCCATCAACGCTGCGAGGCCAGCGGCACCTGCGCCTTCGACGACGGTCTTTTCGATCTCTAGGAGCATTGCAATCGATTGTTCGATGGCAGCCTCTGTTGTCACCAACACTTCGACATCATGTTCGGCCAGAATCGAGGAGGTAATCTCGCCAGGTTCTGACACGGCAATGCCGTCTGCGATGGTCGAACCGCCAAGTGCAGTCGACGGCCGAGACTCGAGGCGGTCGGCCATCGATGGGTATCGCTCGGATTGAACACCAATGACGTGTACTGGCGAAGGGTGAGCGGCTGCAGCAATCGCCAACCCCGAAGCAAGGCCGCCACCGCCGACCGCAGCGACGATGACATCGAGGTCGGGGTGTTCTTCGAGCATCTCCACAGCGATCGTTCCTTGACCGGCAATCACGGCGGGATCGTCGAACGGGTGAATGAATTCGAGGTCGCGTTCGATCGCAAGCGCCCGGGCTCGACTGGCCGACTCCATTACATCAGCACCGGCGAGCTCGACGGTGGCACCGAGATCTCGAGTGCGAGCGACTTTGACGAACGGCGTGTTCTCCGGCATCACGATCGTCGTCTCGAGACCTAAAAGCGCTCCGTGGTGGGCCACGCCTTGCGCGTGGTTCCCGGCCGACATTGCAATAACGCCGCGCCCTTCTGCCACGTCGAGCAGGCGATTGCGTGCTCCCCTGCCTTTGAACGACCCGGTGTATTGGAGGTTCTCGAACTTTAGATAGACCTCGGCGCCAACGATCGACGAAAGGGTGAGCGACCGTGAGCACGGCGTCTGCACAATTGTGTCCGACAGACGTTGCTGAGCACGGTGGATGTCGTCGATGGTCACTGCGGCGGTCATCCCGCCAGCGTAGTGACCTCTAGTCTTCGGCCCTATCGAGGAGGCTTCGCGCCCGGACAAGAATTGGCGCGTCGACCATGGTTCCCTCAAAGGAGATCACGCCCGTTCCCTCGGCCTCTGCGGCCTCGGCAGCAGCGAGGATGCCACGGGCCCATCGAACCTCTTTTTCGGATGGGGTGAAAGCCGAATTTGCGAGGGCCACTTGGCCGGGGTGAATGCATAACTTTCCGGCGTATCCAAGCGAACGTGCAACGCGGGCTTCACGCTCGAAACGTTCGCTGTCGCCATAGTCGACCACGACTTGATCGAGAGCGGGGACGCCAGCGAGGCGGGCAGCGAGCGCAACATGTGACCTGGCGTAGAGCACTTCGGCATTGGTCTCGGTTCGAACGCCACCAATGTCGGTGATGAAGTCTTCGGCTCCGAAGTACACCATCTCTACCCCTGCGCTGGCGACTTCGACCCCACGGTGTACACCAGCGGCAGACTCGATGCCAGCGCACAGAGCTACGAGCCCGTGCTCGGCCATGACCGACCGGACGTGGGTGACCTCGGCGGCTTCTTCAAGCTTGGGGACGATGACCCCAACTGCACCCGAGGCAGCTGCGGCGGCCATATCGTCGGCGAAGTGGGGAGTGTCGATGGCGTTCACCCGGACGAACAGTTGCATTGCTCCGAGTTCGCCGGCGCCGGGACGCGCGTCGGCAATGGCGTCTCGGGCCACCTGCTTTCCGGACTCGGCTACGGCGTCTTCGAGGTCGAGCACGCCAATATCGGCGTTGGCGGTAACGAACTTCGCGACGAAGTCCACTCGATTGGCGGGCCCGAACAACATGCTTCGTGTACGCATATAGCAAACGCTAGCCGAACAAGTGTGGGATCAGACGTCTCGAAAACGGTGACGTGAGGCAAGCTGGCGTGATGGACTTTGCCCCGATGCCTCGCAGGGAAACCGGTGCGCTCACGCAAGCGGCGCAGCGATTTTCTGAGTCCGTTGCTCGGGTCGAAGCAATGCGAGAGCCTCACGCGGCGTTCTGGGACGAATGGAATCGCGAAGCTGCGCTCGCTGACGGCCCGCTGTGGGTTGCGTTGGGTGATTCGAGCACGCAGGGGATTGGCGCTCCCGATCCGCTCCAAAGCTGGGTTCCGCTGCTCCTTGACCGTCTGCGGACCAAAACCAGGAACCCGTGGCGAGTGATCAACTTGAGCATTACAGGCGGCCAGTTCGGCGACATTATCGATCACGAGTTGCCGAGGCTTGAAGCACTCGACGTCGACGGCCACCGGACAGCGCTGTGCACCATGATCGCTGGCGCCAACAACCTGATGGCTCCAGCGACTTGGGCAGGTGCCAACAGCGAACTCGTAACGATCCTCGAAGCCCTTCCACGTCGGTCGGTAGTTGCGCGTGTCGGTGTGTCGTCTCCAATGAACTCGATGATGGCTCGACGCTTTACCAACACGATCGAACGGGTCGGTGCCGAGCGAGAATTCGAACTGTTCTGGCCATGGGCTTGGCCGTCGCGAGATGGAATGGCCGAGGACAAGTTTCATCCGAGCCCTCGGGGCTACGGATATATGGTCGACATCATCTGGGATCGAGTCCAAGCAGCCCTGAACCTGTAACGGGTCGTACCCCAATTGGCGGTAGGAGGTCTGACCTCTTTTTCGAAAAGGGGTCAGGGCACGCTACGTTTTGTAACAATCACCTTTGGTTAGGTGTGGGGAGAAGCGATCAGTTGGGCGATCGTTGCCCGGTCGTTGACGACGGTCTGTACGTTGTCGATCACGCGGTTGTTTGCGTGCTCTTCGACCTGCTGCTCGATTGCTTTGCGGGCTCGCCGACCCCTCCTGGCTGCCCCAACCCCGAGCGGAATCCGAACCACGAGCCCGAGCACCAACCCGGCCACAATGCCGACGATCAAGAGCGCCGAAGGCAGCGGCATCCATTCAGCCTCGGGCGTCGGTGGCAATAGCGGCTCGGTATCGAACATGAAGAAGCCACCGAGGATCGCGACGACGATCAACCAGACGAACCCGACGATTGCAGCACCAGCGAACAGTCGCTGCAGCCACGCAATGAGCGTCCACCACGCCGGCTTTGAACCAGCCTTGACGGTCTCTCGGCCAACGCTTTGGCGCAGGTCATCGAGCAGCTCGTCGCGCTGTTCAAATGCGGCATTGCGAACTGCTCTCGGCCATGGTTGAGCAGCATTGGAAGCAACCGCTTCGGCATAGTCGCGGAGTGCAAGATCGGCACGCGGCGCAGCAGCACCGGTTCGGCCAGGCCCGGGAAGGTCGGCGAGCGGCTTCTTGCGAAGTCGTCGAGCCCACCGAGTGAAGGGCCAACCCATCTCTAATAGGCCCTGCCGTTTGTGATGACGGCTGGCAACATCGGCAGCTTCGATGGCCCCCGAGGCCTCGGACAAACCCGAGATCAGCTCTGTTGCCAACGCATCCCGAGGGTTGGCCAGGGTTCCGGCGGAAACCAACCCTTTGGCAACCTCGGTCAGATCGGCCTCAACCCGAACAAGCGCAGCGTTTCGTGCGTCGATCGCTGCGACGAGCAGTTGCGTGAACTCATCGAACCCGGCGCCGGTCAGTGCACTCACGGCGAGAGGTTCGGCTCCGACGATGCCGTCGTCTGCGAGCAGACGACCAAAGTCTGCAGCCACAGCCGCTCCCCCATCGTCGAGGCGGTCGGCCTGGTTCAGCACAAACCGAAGAATGCTCGCATGGCTTGCGAGCGGTTGGATATAGCCAAGGTGGAGTGCTGCGTCAGCGTATTTCTGCGGGTCGGTGACCCAGATCAATACGTCGACCAGCTCGACGAGCCGGTCGACTTCGATCCGATGCTCAAACGCTGTCGAATCATGGTCGGGCAGGTCGAGCAAGACAAGACCGTTCAGCCAATGGCCAGGTTCGGTTTCGACCTGATAGCGATGGGGCACTTCGAGCCAGTCGAGCAGTGGACCTGCGTCGCTTTCGCCCCACACCACGGCATGTGTTGCCGATGTGGTCGGCCGCCGAACGGAACTCTTCGTAAGCTCGGTGCCAGCGAATCGGTTGACGATCGACGACTTGCCCGAACCAGTTGCACCCGCAATGGCGACGACCGTGTGGGTCGTGCCGTGCCGCAAGCGTTCGGCGGCCTTGTTCTTCTGTGCGTGAAACGCGGCCACCTCGTCATCGGTGTAGTACTTCGCTGCGAGCGTCGCGGCTTGCGAGAAGCCGTCGAGGCGCGCCTGGAGTGCAGTGTCGGGGCCTTCCCGAAGTTCGGTCATTGCCTACTCGCTCGCTGCCGCGACGTTCTGCATGCTCGAGCGCAGGTCATTGCCTGGCACCGACGCACCTCCAACGAGCGCCTCGAATCGCTTGACGTCGTGGTCGAGCAGTCTCTCGATTCGGGAGATGAGGTTCTTTCGGGCATCGCGAGCAAGGTCGCGAATTGCCTGTTCACCAAAGACTGCGGTCAGCACTGCTTGGGACACCGCTGCAGTTCCACCTGCAACTGCGGCTTCTCCGCCGGTGATACCGCCGGTCTGGCTGAACACCGCAATCATCAGTGCAACGCCGACGCCGTTGATGCCGGTCGAGACGGTGCGAGCAATCACGACCTTGTCGCCGGACTGTTCACGCACGAGGTCGAGCACGTACTGCTCCCACGCCCGAAGTTCGTGCTCGATCTTTCCTCCGAGGTCGGCTCCTGCTCGTTCGATGCCCCGAGGCGCTCCTCGAAGGACATGCTGACCGGCCGGGCTCTGTTCCCATTTTTCGACGATGTCGAGCGATGCCCGGTCAACGGCGTCGCGGGTGACGATCAGAAGGTTCGATTCGAGTTGGCCGGTTGCTTGTTCGTCGGGAGACGGCCCGCTCGAGAACATGCCCCGGAGTGTGTCGCGCACTTTGCTCACGCCAGATTCGAGCTTGCTCATCAGCGCACCGGTGCCGACGAACTCGCGCCATTGGTCGAGGACCTCGCCGCGCAGCAGGGTTCCGCGGTCGAGCTCCATGTCGATGTCGACCAGTGCCTGTGCGTACCGGCGTCGGGCGATGTCTTCGAGGTTCCCGATCTGTGCGGACTGTTCGTCGAGCGCCGATGCGATGCGCTCGACGCGATCGGGTAGCGAAGCGAGTGCGCCGTCGAGCGTTGAACGGACGAGTATCTGACGTTCGGCAGCGTCCGATGCTAACGAATGAAGCCAGTCGCGAACCGGGTCGAGCTCGACGCCAATGCGTTCTTCGACAAGGTCGCGCTCGGCAATAGCGAACACTGTTGTTGTGCCTAACCCTCGTTCGGACAACATGGCGGTGAAGTGGTGCGTGACTTCGTCTTCTGACCCCGGTGGGATGCGGTTGATAACGACGGCGAGGGCGGCGGAGCGTTCTTGGGCTAACCCGAGGTATTCCCATGGCACTGCATCGGCGTAGCGAGCAGCCGTGGTTACGAAGATCCATAGGTCGGCGGCGCCGAGCAGTTGGGCGGCGAGGTCGTGGTTTGCTACCTCGACCGAATCAATGTCGGGGGCGTCGAGAATCGCGAGTCCGGGCGAGAGGGCGGTGGAGGGAGCGAGCCGCAGTCCGATCGATCCAACAGCGGTTGCGCCGGTTGAGCGAGGCAGACCTGCGAGCACGCCGTCGGCGTCTTCGAACCACGGCAGATCTTCTGGGTTGCAGACCAACACCGGTGCGCGAGTCGTTGGCCGCAAAACTCCGGCGAGGGTGACCGCGTCACCGACCAAACTGTTTGTGATCGTCGACTTTCCTGCACCCGTCGACCCGCCGAGCACGGCGAGCAATGGGGCGTCGACGCGCCGCAGCCGTGGCAGCAAGTAGTCGTCGATCTGGTCGATCAGTTCGGTGCGTTCGCGACGGGCATCGCCGACCCCGGGCAGTTCGAGGGACAGGTCGGTGTGTTCGAGTTGATCTCGAAGCTCTCCGATTGCCTCCGCCGTGTTGAGGGTCTGAGCCATTGCGTGATTCTACCGGCCGCTGGTTGCACGGCTCGCGACCTATCCAGAAGCCCGTCTCCTATCGGTCGCAAATCGGGGCGAAGCCCTTCTCCTATCGGTCGCCGCCGGCCCGAGCGGCCCGGTCACCGCAGGTGACAAGCGCGGGAAATAGTGCGAAGCGGACGATAGGAGAAAATCGGGGCGAAGCCCTTCTCCTATCGGTCGC
>CALKGG010000002.1 GCA_938084885.1 uncultured Acidimicrobiales bacterium | reverse complement strand
ACCGCATCGTCGAACGGCGGGAAGGTCTCGGAGCCGGCTTTATAATCTGGAACCTAGTACGCAAATCAGAATTTGCGACTAATCGGCTGCACAGTTTTTCCGCGAGTCGTGTTGGGCCGACGGCACTACCCTGCGCATATGGAACTGACGCGACGCTCCACGTTGCCCCCAGCAAAGCCGTAGTCGTTGACTTCCACTTCTGTCGACGAACCAGTGGCTCGACATGGGCTTCGACACATCGAATACATCGGCCTCGCATCGCTCGTCACCGCCACGATCGCCATGAGCATCGACACGATACTCCCGGCGTTCGAGGAGATCGAAGAGGCGTACGGCCTCGACAACTCAACGCTTGGAATCTCGCTCAGCATCACGATCTTCTTTGCCGCACTCGGCTTTGGCAACTTGCTGTGGGGTCCGCTCGCAGATCGATACGGTCGCAAACCCATCATGTACCTCGCTCTCGGGTCGGTGATCATTGGCTCGGTGCTCACGTCGTTCGCTCCAAACTTCGAGGTCTTCCTCGTCGGCCGTGCCCTTTGGGGTGTCGCAGCCGCCGGACCTCGAACCATCGTGCTCGCCATCACCAGAGATTCCTACGACGGCGATGCCATGTCGCGCATCATGTCGCTCACGCTTGCGGTGTTTCTCGTCGTGCCGATCCTTGCGCCCGCGGTCGGCGAAGGTCTTCTGTTTTTGGGGTCGTGGCGGTTGACCACGCTGTCGGCCGCGGTGCTCGCGACCATCGGCGCCCTCTGGTTCTCGCGAATCGAGGAAACGCTCCGTCCAGACGATGTGCTGCCGCTCGAGTTTGGACGAGTCGGCCGTGCAGCCAAACAGGTGGTGACGACCAGGTCGACCGCGCTCTTGACGGTGGCTGCGACGATGACGTATGCCTCCTTCTTCCCTTGGCTTGGGAGTTCACCCAAGCTCATCGGCGACATCTACGGGCGCGGGTCGAGCTTCGCGTTGATCTTTGGAGCGAACGCCGTGTTGATGGCGATCGGCATCTTTGTCGTCGAGCGGCTCGTGCGCCGCTACTCGACCTTTCCCGTCATTCGGATTCAGGTTGCAGGCCTCATCCTCTTCTCCGCCGCCTACGTTGTTCTCTCGTTGCTGACCAATGGCGTACCGCCGTTTTGGCTTTGGTTTGTGTTGGTCAGCGTGCTCACGGCACTGAACTCGAGCAGCTCGCCGCTGCTCCAGTCGCTCGCAATGGAACCAATGGGCGCAATCGCGGGCACGGCCGCATCGGTCACCGGCGCGATCATCTTCATCGGCGGGGCACTTCTCGGTTCGATCATCGACAGCTTCATCGACACCACCGTCACACCCTTCGGCGTCGGCTTCCTCATCTATGGCTTGGTGATCGCAGCCACCACGATCGCCGCCAAACCCCAACACTCCTAGACCCGCGGGCGGGTGTTTGGACGTTCGCTACGGGCGGGGGCCCGAAGGTAGGCGTTCGTCGGCGTTCGGGCGGTCGTGTGCCCGGCGGAGCTGACGCAGCTCGCTGTGGAAGTCCTCTCGAGAAACCACGGCACGGTGCAGGCCTTCAAAGCCGGACTCTCCCCGCAGCATCCGATGGTTATCGACGACCAACACCTCACCCGGTGCTAGGCGAACCAAGATCGCTCGGACCGGGTTGCTGACCTCGGCGGTAAAGGTAATCAACGCTCGGTAGTAGTCGCCGACCATTCCCGGATCGAGGTCGAGGGGAGCGATTGCGGATTCGTCGAAGCGGATCCCGGAGATCTCATAGTCACGATCGAGCGAGATGATCGGGCCGTGGGCAACAAGGTCTGCATTGGGGCCGTGCTGGCGAAACGAGATGCTGGTCTCGCACAGCGTGTCGAAAACGTCGGGGTCCTCATCTTGTAGATCTACCGCGATGGCGAAGCCATCTACGAGGAGTATCTCGCCGCCAACCGCACCCTCAATACTCCCTCCGGTGCCATTCGTCGGATTCGCCGAATCGTCCGGTTGCAGAAAGGTGATCGCCGGTGGCGCGTACCGGTAGGGGGCCTCGGTGTGAGGTACCAGCACGAGGTCTTCCTCACACACCACGGTGTGATCGGACTCACCAAAGAGTGACGACGCTGGGTCGTCTGTTCCGGTGACGATCGCTGCACCAAATCTCGCTACCGACTCGGCGAGCTCGAGGTGTTGCACGCTTGCGCGAGCCGGCGAGTCGAACCGGTCGAGCTCGTGGCCCGCACGAATGTGTGAGACAAGACGCGGCCGGCCTCGGCGGTCGTGGGGTTCGTGCGAGTGCGCTCGAATCCAGTCAAAACTGAAGGTCGTTTCGTGCCCGTCACTGAACTCGACTTCAAGATCGCCCTCATCGTTGCGAAACGCGTCCATCACCCACACATCGGGGTTGAGGTCGGTCACCGTCACCGCCGCCGGGCAGTTGTCGCGGAGCCACAGCGAATGAAATCTCGACCGTGCGCCATCTGACCATCGAATCACGATGCCGCTAGTCGACACCTCGATCGTCGATGCTGCCGTCTCCAACTCCACCGCCGAAGGCTACCCGGCCAATACCCACGCAGTTAACCGAGTACCGTCCGGATCAACAGTGCGCTGTCAGCGTTGCTTCGCCGGCCAAGAAGTCGGCGGCACGTTTGCCGATAACCATTGAGATCGCCTGGGTGTTCGCGTTAACAATCGTCGGCATGACCGACGCGTCGGCGACTCGAAGGCCCTCGACACCGTTGACGCGAAGCATCGGGTCAACAACAGCGTCGGCCTCGGGCCCCATCGCGCACGTACCGACCGGGTGGTAAAGCGACTCGGTTCGTTCACGAACGTGCGCCTCCCACGTGGCGTCGCTGTCGACGGACGGCCCCGGCAGATACTCGCCATCGATGTAGCGACGAAGCGCAGGCTCCTGCGCCATCTCTCGAGCGAGCTTGCAGCCTTCGATCAACACCCCCAAATCGTCGTTCTCTGACAGGTAGCGAGGATCGATCAGCGGATGTGCCATCGGGTCGGCGCTCGCCAAGGTGATCTCGCCCCGGCTCTTCACATCGACCAACGTGGCGCCGATCGTGATGCCGTCGATATCGGGCCGGTCGAAACCGTGATCGAGAAAAACCCCAGGCGCCACGTGATACTGCATGTCGGGCATTGGCCCGTCGCCGAGCGTCACGAACCCGCCAGCCTCGCCGACATTTGAACTGAGGTGCCCGGTTCGCTTGGTGAGGTACTCGAGCACTGGCTTTACCGACTCGGCATGGGCCAGCGAAATTGGTTGGTTTACGGTGAAGATCACGCCACACGCGACATGATCGATCAGGTTTTGGCCGACGTTCGGCGAGTCGTGAAGCACCGCAATACCCATCGAAGCCAAGTGCTCGGCTGGACCAACGCCCGACAACATCAACAGCTGCGGCGAGTTGATCGCGCCTCCGCACAAGATGACCTCGGTCGACGCCGTCACCCGATGACTGTCCTTGCCGCGAGTCCAGTCGACGCCCACCGCACGACCGTTTCGAAACACCACCTTCGTCACGTGCGCGCCGGTGTGAACCGTGAGGTTGTCTCGCGTCATCGCCGGCTTCAGAAATGCTGTGGCTGCGCTGCACCTGACCCCATTGCGTTGGGTCACCTGATAGACACCGAACCCCTCTTGGGTGTCGTCATTAAAATCGTCGTTGCGAGGAAAGCCCATCGACTCGGTGGCACCGACGAATGCGTCCGACAACGGGTTCACCGTTTGTAGGTCGGACACGGCGAGGCCACCGCCGACTCCATGGAAGTCGCTGGGGCCGCGTTGTTGATCCTCGAGCTGCATAAACGCCGGAAGAAGGTCACCGTACCCCCACCCGGTATTGCCCGCTTCAGCCCACGAGTCGAACGTGTGCCGATGGCCGCGTTGATAGATCATCGCGTTGAGCGACGTCGACCCGCCGAGTATCTTGCCCCGCGGCCAATACAGCTGTCGGTCATGCAGTTCGGATTGCGGAACCGTCCAATAGTTCCAGTCATGCGTTGTGCGAAACAGCTTGCTGAACGCTGCAGGGATCTTCGCAAACGGATTTCGATCGGGCCGTCCAGCCTCGAGCAAGACCACGGTCGCGCCACTCTTCGACAACTGATCGGCGAGCACACACCCGCCAGCACCAGCACCAACGATCACATAGTCAGCCATTGCTGCAACATAGGTCGCGAACGATCAGCCGTCACTTCCGTACAAACCGAACGCCTCGGATTGCTCATCGGTTAGGTGATAGCTCTCGTCGTCGTTAGGAAACTCGCCACTGCGAACATCGGCGGCATAGCGCGACAGCGCATCGATTGTTTGGCTCTTCACATCGCCGTACCGACGCACGAACTTGGGAACGAAACGATCCTCGATCCCGAGCACGTCGTGATACACGAGCACCTGACCATCGCAGTGTGGCCCGGCCCCGATTCCGATCGTCGGAATGTCGATCGCGTCGGTGATCGCCTTTGCCACCTTCACCGGAATGCCCTCGAGCACGATCGCAAAACAACCTGCGTGTTGCAGCATCTTTGCGTCCTCGATGAGCTCCATACCGGCCTCTGCCTGGCGACCCTGCACTTTGAAACCGCCCATTGCATGCACAGATTGCGGCGTCAGTCCAATATGGCCCATGACGGGAATTTCGGCGTCGAGCAACGCCTCGATCATCGCGAGCCGCTTGCGTCCCCCTTCTAGCTTGACGCACTGGGCACCGGCACGAATAAGCGTCGCGGCGTTACGCACCGTCTCTTCGACCGACACGTGGTACGCCATCCACGGCAAGTCGCCGACGATCAAACAGTCGGGCTTCGCGCGAGCAACAGCACGAGTGTGGTGCGCCATATCATCGACCGTGACCTGCAGCGTGTCGTCATAGCCAAGCACGACCATCGCGACCGAATCACCCACGAGAATCATGTCAATGCCGGCGTCGCTCGCAGCTCGAGCACCCGGCGCGTCGTACGCCGTGATCATCACAAGCGCGTCGTCGCCGCGACTTGCTTTGCGAGCAGAAACCTTTGGAACGGTGACCTTTGCCATCGTGTATCTCCTTCCCGTCCAGCGCACGAAGGCTGCCAGCGGTGCTCCCAGTATAGGTTCGCCTCGAAACATTCACATTCGAAACGCAAACGAACCACCAGCTGAGCGTTAGATCACCGGGTTTGTGCCCAGCACGTGGTTCCACTTGCAATCGGTACACACCTCGACGTCGTATGCCGTGAAGGCGCCATCCCAACGCCGAATCCGGTCGAGGTCCTTGTTGGTCACAATGCAACGCCCGCCCGCCGGAAGCCGAGGCCCGAACACATAGAGCACCTCGACAAGCGAGTTCGCATGACAAATCGGACAACGATGCCCGATAGGCACACCGCAATTGACAGCGTTTCGCATCAGCTCAGACTGTGCATCACACACCTCAGAGCGCGTGGCCTCACCCGACTTGTAGGCAAAGATTGTGCGCGCTCGGGCCAAACGAAAGTCGATCGACCCGACCGCACTGTTGGCCGCCGCCTTCGGCGAGTCGCGAGTCACGATGTCTGCACCCCGTGGAACACCACGAAACAGACGTCGTCGAGTGACCGGCTCATAGGCACACAGTACCGGCTCGCCCCCACAATTCCCGTCGCGAAGTAGTGTCGAACACATGCAGCTTTGGACCCGCTACACCACCTCAGGCGAATACGGCCAACGTCGACCATCAACTGTTGTCGAGTTTGGTCCGGGCAACGTCGATGGCCTCGACCGGCGACTCCTCGGTGAAGTCGCAAACCAACGCATCCTCGAGCTCGGCGCAGGATCGGGCCGATCCGCGATCGCTCTCGCCAGACAAGGCGCCCGCGTCGTCGCAATCGACCCAGACAACAACGAAGCAGAAATGACCCGAGCCGCCGCCGAAGTGGCCAAGGTCCACGTCGAGGTCCACAACGTTGGCCTCGCCGACCTCGCATTCCTCCACGCCGACACGTTCGACGCCGTCATCTCGGTCCATTCGCTCGCCTCGGTCGCCGACCTTGGACGGGTCTTTCGCCAAGTCCATCGCTTACTCAAGAGCGATCGGACCCTCGTGTTCTCACTCCCCCATCCAGCAGCACTTATGGTCGACCGCGAAGACGGCACCACCATTGCGTCGCCATACGACGAGAGCGAACCCTTAGGCGCCGGCCACCACCTCACCTATCGCCACAGCATCGCCCACGTCTTTACGCAGCTGACTCGGGCCAACTACCGCGTCGACACCCTTCTCGAACCGTCCCACGCAGATACGACCTCTGCGCGGATTCGAATGCCAGCGTCGGTCATCTTTCGCGCTCGCAAGATCGGGGCCTAACCGAACCAACTACCGGCGATAGCGGGCTCGAAGATACGCAGACTCGCCCGCTTTGTCGAGAGGTCCTTCTTCGAAGCGACGCTCTTGCAACACGCCAATCGCGGCGCCCACTTCGGGACCTGGCTGAAGGTCGAGGATATCCATCACCTCGGCACCGGTAAGTTCTGGCTCCAGCGACGACAAATCCTCGATCGCCTGAAGCTCCTCGAATAGTTCGCCCAGGCCACGGTCGGGAATGTCCCTTACCTGAATCAGCTGCTGAACAACCGCAACGTTGTCCAAGCCAACCCGTGCAATGAGACGGCGCAAGGTCGCGGCATTGAGCGGTTGGCCACCCGATCGCACCACATCGAAACCAGCGAGCAGCAACCGCAACCCACGCGAATCGTCGTTCGAGTAACGCAACGCCGAGAGCACCGACGTCCTGTCGCGATCGGGACAATGGCTAAATACCACCGCCCGACGCAACGTGAGGTCGACGGGCGTCGAATCGAGCTCTCTGCCGATCGCAGCAAGATTCGAGACCTCGATAGCCGAGGCGACGTACGGCCACGCCCCGACCTCTTCGAGAAACGACAACCCCGCCGACGGTTTCGGCGCGGACAGCAGCTTGTCGAACTCGTCTCGTATTCGCTCCGCCGACACGATCGACATCCGATCGATCAGTTCTTGCCCCGCCGTCATCACCCCGGGCTCGACGGATAGGTCGTAGCGGGTAATAAACCGTGCGGCACGAAGAATTCGAAGCGGATCATCAGAGAACGAAACCGCAGGTTCGATAGGGGTCTTCAACACCCGTTGTTCAAGCGCACCCAACCCGTCGAACGGATCGACCAACTCACCGGTCGACGCGTGAATTGCCATTGCGTTGAGCGTGAAGTCCCGACGGGACAGATCGATGGTGATGTCATCACCAAACACCACCTCGGGTTTGCGGGACGTATCGACGTAGGACTCGGCTCGGTGCGTCGTGATTTCCACCGGCCGACCATCGACCTGGCAACCAATCGTCCCGAAGCGTTCTCCCTGGGTCCAGACCGCCGACGAAAGCGGGCCAACAAGCGTCTTGATGTCCGACGGGCGGGCATTGGTCGTCAGATCGAAATCGAGTGACTCGACCGGCGCTCCCAAGTGCAGATCTCGCACGATCCCACCAACGAGGTACAACTCGAAACCCGCCGACGAAAAGGCGCTAGTTAAGGACTCGATCTCGTCGAGCACCGATGTGTACAAGTCATTCACGCTCGAAAGACTAGAGGCCCCATACGAATCCCACGATGGTTCCGTTCGCCCTAGGCTCGTACCTATGTTGCTCGAGCGTCTTTCGCGCCCCGTCCGTGGTGTTCGCATCGTGCGACGCGGCGCGCTCGAACACGGCCAAACCGCATGCGTGCAGATCATCCCGATGCGCCAACTCGATCGCCGAGATGTCGAGCGTCTGTTGCAACACCTCGACCCGAACAACGAGCTCGTCGTCACCAGCGCGCTTTCGAAACGTGAACGAGAGGCCTTCATCGACGTTGGGTTTGTCGAACGAGAGTCGCTGCACCTGTTACATCACGACCTTCGGTCGATTCAGCCTGTCGCAACCGCCGACACCGTCGTCAAACTGCGTACGGGTCGCCGCACCGACCTTTCCAGCGTGTTATCGATCGACCATCGTTCGTTCGACGACTTCTGGGCAATGGACCGAGATGACCTCAACGCCGCCCGGAAAGCCACCCCCACCCATCGCTACATGGTCGCCACCCTCAACAACCGCGTCGTTGGCTACGCGGTTACCGGTCGTGCAGGAACATCGACATTTCTCCAGCGGCTCGGCGTCGAGCCCGACCTCCGACGCAAAGGCATTGGGTCGATACTCGTGCGCGACGCACTGCAGTGGGCTCGAGAAACCGGCGGCGCGTCGATGCTTGTCAACACCCAAGACCGAAACACTCGGGCACTCGGGCTCTACGAACATCTGGGCTTCGAACTCATGGCCGAGCAACTCAAAGTTCTTGAATGGCCAAGCCAAAACAGTCCATCATCGGCGGCGGCGCCATGAGCTCGTCCCATGAGCAGCTGCGTTCGATGAACAGGCCACTCGCGATCGCCATTGCGGTCACGACGTTCCTGATCGCCTCGCTCTCTGCATTGCCGGCTTCCGCGCAAGCCCCAGGATCGGTCGAACTCGTCGCGCAAAGCTCGTGGGTCGATGACGGCGGCATCTTCAGCATTCAGGTCCGCGTCGCCGGCGCAGCTCCGGACTCGACCGTCATACTCCGAGTGCTCGCTCCGTGGACCGACCGCGATGCCTTCCTTCGCCAAGACCTCACCGAGAACACGCAAGTACTTCTCGAGCTTCCTCCCGTGGTTCTCGGCGATGCCCAAGACACCACAAACGAAGTCCTCGGACTCGAGTTTCTTCTCGACGGGCCGAACACCCGACTCGAGGTCGAGCCACCGCCGATCAACCCCGATGGCGAACCCGCACCCGCGCAGCCAACGCAACCCATCGCCGTGCTTACAAGCGACGGTGGATCCGCTGTCTACCCCGTCGAAGTACTGCTCCTCGATGGCGACGGAATACTCGCAGACAGCTTTCTCACCTCGGTGATCGAGCTCCCACGACGAGATCTTCGCCCACCCCTCGACGTATCGATCATCCTCGAAACGCACGTCCCATCCATGTCCACCCCCGATGGCACCGGAACCCTCGACGACGAAACCCTCGGTCGTCTCGGCGTCCTCAGTAGCGCGTTTGCCCAGCACCCCGACGCAAACATGGCGCTGTCGATTTCACCCGAGACACTCTTGGCGCTGTCTCGAGATGACGGCGAGGCGGCAAGAACGATCATCGAAGACCTTCGCGCCAACCTCACCTCATCGCAGCTTCTCCCCAACCCGTTAACCGACGTTGAAGAACAGGCGTGGATCGACGCCGATTTCACAACCGAACTCGTTCGGCTCTACGAAGCGGGACGCGACGTCAGCGTCGAAACGCTCGGCGTCGAACCCGAACCGTCGGTCATGTTGCTCGACCGAACCCTTGGCGGTTCCGGTATCGGCGATATACGCGAGCTCGGAGTGCAAGGAGCAATCATTCGACCAGAGCAACTCACATCACTCGACCGCACGATCTTTCCACAGGCACTGACCACCAGTTTCCTGGTCGATGCCGAAGACGACGACGTCGAGGCCATTCCATCGCTCGTTGCCGATGGCGGGCTGACCGACCACTTCACCAACCCCGGTGGGGCGGTGCTCAACGCCAACCGAATGCTCGCAGACCTCGTTCTGCTGTCGCTGCAAAACAACGGCGGTCGACAATCTGTCGTAGTAAACCCACCATCGAGCTGGGCGCCAGACGCGGCGTTCCTCAACGTGCTATTGAGCGGTCTCGAACGCGTGCCCGCCATCCAGGGATCGTCACCATTGCAAGCACTCGCCGAAACCGAAATCACCCCGAGCCTCGGCGTGGGTGCCCTCAGCGGTCCTCTCCGTCGTCAGCTTCGACCACCGGTTCGCGCAGAGAGCCTCCGATCGTTTCGAACTGAATACAGCCAAGCCCGCAATGCAATCGACAGTTGGTCGACGGTGATTGGAGGCGACGCCGAATCGCGCGGAACACTCGACCAGCTGCTGCACCTCAGCGCCGACCATCGCCTCACACAACCCGAGCGCGACGGCTTTATCGAAGCCATCTACTCGCTTATCGATACCGAAAAAGATTCGCTGATCACCACGCCAGAAGCAGAAACGATCACCCTGACCGGACGAGAAGTCGACGTGCCAGTCGTGTTGGAAAACGATTCCGACACCGACGTCACCGTGCTCATGTTGCTCAGCAGCGACGAGCTCGACTTCCCAGAGGGATCCGAAGTTGTTCGGTTGCTCGAGCCGGGCCCAAATCGAATCGACATTCCAATCATTGCTCGAGCCTCCGGTGACTCACCAATCCGTATCCAAGTACTCAGTCCCGACGGACTCGTCCTTTTAGGTTCGGCAGAAGTGCTCGTTCGCACGTTTGCCTTCTCTGGCGTTGGCATCGCTATTGGTGTCATTGCCATCATCGTTCTGTTCGTGTGGTGGTTGCGGCACGTGCGCGGAAATGGCGATACGGTTACCTCCCCTTCGGGCGAGGACGCAGCCGAAGCAGAACACGTTGAAGTGATCGGAGTCTGAAGACAATGCCAGTACGAATAGTGACCGACAGCGCCTGTGACCTGTCCGACGCCGACCTTGAAGAATGGGGCATCGGTCTCGTGCCGCTCTCCATCCGTTTCGGCGACGAAGAGTTCGTGGACCGGACCGAGCTTTCGACCCCGGAGTTCTACCGGCGGCTCGCAGCATCCGAGCACCTGCCCGAGACCTCCGCGCCAGCACCGGGAGCGTTCGTCGAGATGTTCAACTCGCTCGCAGCCGACGGCGCCGATGCCGTTGTATGCATCAACCTTTCCGAAGCGTTGTCCGCAACGATCCAATCGGCACGCACCGCCGCAGAATCTGACGATGTGTCAATCCCAGTGCACGTGATCAACTCGAGGTCGGTCACAGGCGGTCTCGGTTCGATCGTGCTTAGTGCAGCCAAGGCCGCACGTGAAGGAAAGAGCGCCGAAGACATCGTGGCTCTTGCGGAAGACATGCGAGACCGCACCCGCGTCTACGCCACACTCGACACCCTCGAGAACTTAAAGAAGGGTGGCCGCATCGGTGGTGCGCAGGCAGCGTTCGGCGCAATGCTGTCGATCAAGCCGCTCCTCGACCTCAGCTCCGGCGAGGTTGTCGCTGCTGGCAAACAACGCACACGCAAAAAATCGCTCGCCTGGGTTCGGGAACAACTCGAGAATGTCGGCGAGGTCGAGAACCTCGCTATCTTGCATTCCAATGCGACCGATATCGATGACTTCATCGCAACCCTGAGCCACATCCCGGCAGTTGCGAATGCTCGCACCGACATCATCGGCGCGGTTATCGGTACGCACGGCGGACCCGGAATCATCGGTATCACATATCAGATCAGCGGCTGATCATGACCGGTGTGTCCGCGGTAGGCGCAACCGGGCAACTCGCCGACCTCACCCAAGCAAGCCCGACCGCTAGCGTTTCGATGCAGTGGCCTCTACACGCACCGATGACCATCACATGACCAACCGCAGGCTCGACAACCGTTACGAGCTTCGCGAGCGCGTCGGTAGCGGTGGAATGGCCGAGGTGTGGGAAGGTTTTGACCACACACTCGAGCGGCGCATCGCAATCAAGATGTTGCATAGTCATCTCGCTGCCGACCCGACCGTCTTGGCTCGGTTTCGAAGCGAAGCGCAAGCTGCTGCCCGGCTCACGCACCCCGCAATCGTCGCGATTTACGACACGGTCGGTGCCGAGGATGACGACGCCATCGTCATGGAGTTCGTCGAGGGTCGCGATCTGCGAACAATCCTCAACGAGCGGCCGACGCTAGCTGCCGCCGACGCTGTCGAAGTTGGGTTACAACTCGCCGACGCGCTCGGCCATGCGCATCAGAACGGCATTGTGCATCGCGATGTGAAGCCCGCGAACATCCTCGTGCGACCCGATCGGCGGGTGAAGCTCAGCGACTTTGGTATCGCCAAGGCGCTCGATGCGGTTGGCCACACCGAGACGGGTTCGCTCGTTGGGACGGTCAAGTATCTGGCTCCCGAACAAATCGAAGGTCAGATGGTCGACGGCCGCACCGACCTCTACGGGTTGTCGACGGTGTTGTACGAGATGCTGTGCGGCCAGGTTCCGTTTGCTGCCACCGATCTCATGGGCGCTATGGAGCGGTTGCGCAAGGATCCACCGTCGGCACGAGTGCTTCGCCCCGACCTTCCAATTGCCCTCGACGAGTTTCTGCAGAAGAGCTTGGCGAGAAAACCAGACGACCGATATCGCGATGCTGATGACTGGGCGGGCGCGCTCAAGAAAGCAATGCTCGGCGGCCTTGTGGTCGATCACGGTGGCGACCCAACAATCGTCGACCGATTGCCTACCTCCGCGTCGATTCCGCTGAGCGGCACCGAACAAGGCCACGCAATCCCACCGTCTCGACCCCGCCCACCGGTGGTTACCCCGCCGGTGACGCCAGCGCCGTCAGACAATGTGTGGTCGACCGACCTGCCTCCGGCGTATCCCACGGCCAAACAACGCGCCAAAGCTGATCCAGCGACGGCTCGGCACGTCAAAGGCAACCGGTCACGAATGCGTTGGCTTGGTCCGATCATCTCGCTGTTGTTGATGCTCGCCGCCGTTGCGACCGTGTGGTTTCTACTGACCGATGCGGGCGACGCGATCATCGAACGGTTCTCTGGCGACGGTGACACCGCCGACGTCGAGCAAACCGAAGACGGTGACGACACCCAAACGCCCGAAACCAACGCGGACGCGACGGACGAGCCAGCCAATGCCGACCAAGACGAACCGTTTCCAATCGAGCTCGACGCCTTCGACGAGACTGGAATTCGGGCGACATCGTTCGATCCAGGTGGGGATGGCGAAGAGCACGAGGAAGCAGTATCACGGCCCTTCGATGAAGATCCCGATACGTTCTGGTTGACCGAACAATATCGTGATCGCGCATTTGGTCAGATCAAGGAGGGGGTGGGTCTCATCGTGGAATTCGCGGAACCGCGGCCCATTCGGGACCTTGTCGTCGAGGCGAATCGACAGGACTGGTCCTTCGAGTTGTATGCATCTAACTCGGTGGCTGCAAGCCTCGACGAGTGGGGCGAACCAATTGGTGTCTTTGCCAACCTCGGTCCGTCGGCTGTTGTCGACGTCGATGACCGCGACGTCACCGCCCTGTTGTTTTGGGTCACCGATCTCGGGATCGATCCACAACAGACGATCGAGGAATATGACGCTGTCGTCGAGTCGGGCGTTATCGAGCAGCAGCTTCGGATCGCTCAGCTCGAATTGGTGGGCTAGATGCAGACGCTGGCCGACGACGGCGAGCTGATTCGTGCAGCCCAGCGCGGCGACATGGCCTCGCTCGAGATTCTGCTCGATCGGCATCACGATCGCCTCCGGGCGGTGTGCGCAAAGGTGGTCGGGTTCGGTGCAGACGCTGACGATGCCGCGCAGATGGCGCTTATCTCGATCGTGAAGAACCTTGATTCCTTCGATGGGCGTGCGCAGTTCACGACGTGGACGTATCGGATTGCGACGAACGCGGCGATTGACGAGCTTCGTCGGCGAAAGCGGCGCGATGCCGATTCGCTCGATGACGATGAGCAGCATCGACACGTGGTTGGAACCTCGGGCATCGACGATGCCGCCGCAGCGAAGATCGTGATCGATGACGCACTAGATCAGCTTGCTGAGGACTTCAAGATTCCGGTGATCTTGCGCGACTTGTGCGGTCTGAACTACGACGAAATTGCTGAAGTTTTGGATATTGCACCGGGTACCGTACGCTCGCGAATTGCCCGTGGCCGCGGAAAATTGGCGGACATCATTGGCGATGTGACAAGTGGCGGGAACCAGATCACTGAACCGGGCGTACAAGGCTCTGACGATGACTACTAACCGCTTTGACGACGAAATCTTGTCCACCATCATCGATGGTGAAGCCAGCCCGGAGACGGTCGCGTCTGTTGCGTCTGATCCTGACGCACTGCAACGTCTCACTGCACTCCGTGCCGCCGTGGATGTGGTCGCTACACCAATTCCCGATGCCACTCCCGAACGTCGGTCGGCTTCGATTGCGGCGGCGATGGCTGCAGCAACTCCGGCTTCGCCCGAGGTTACGAGCCTGTCGGCGAAGCGCCATGAGCGTGAGCAAACCAAGCGAGGGCTTCCTACGGGCTGGTTGGTTGCCGCTGCGGCAGCTGTGCTGCTCTTCATCCTCGGCACGCCATTGATCTTCAGTTCTGGTGGCGACGTCGCAGAAGTGGCTGCGGACGCCGTCACAGTCGACGCAAGAGTAGAGGTGGCCGAGGAAGAGGCGGCCGAGGAAGAGGCAATGGAGGACGAGGAAGAGGCCATGGAAGCCGAAGAAGCCATGGAGGACGAGGATGAGGCAATGGCAGACGACGGTGAGGCTCTCGACAACAGCGAAGCTGCGCAAAACAGCGAAGCTGCCGGTGCGGCGATCGCGCTCGACGTTGCCGTCGTCACCTCTCTCGAACAATTCGACGAGCTCGTACAAACCGCCGTCGTCGTTCCCGAACTCGCCGGCGATGACATCTTGGCGATCGAGACGCTCCAAGCGCGAGCGACATCAAATGTCGACGAGGTCCTTGCCACCAACGTCAACCCGCAATGCCTCGTCCCTTCCGCCGCAGTCACAAACAGCACACCGTATTCGCTGATCGTGCTCGACCCGTTCGCCGGTCCAGCCGAGCTCGTCATCGTCGAATTTGGTGACGATGACATGACTCGGTTGCTCAACGCAGAGACCTGCGAAGTTATTCGCTAGAGTTCCCAGCATGTCATTGCAGAGCGACTCGACACCGGACTGGCCTCAGCAGGCGACCGAAACCATTGTCGGCTTGGTCGACAACGTCAAGCACAAGACAACCCAACCAGCAACGAAGGCCGTACGCGCCATCGTGTATGGAATTGTGATCGTCATTCTCGGTGTTCCAGCAGTGATCATGCTGCTGGTCGGCATCGTCCATTTGTTAAGTCAGATCGCTTCTTCGATCGGACTCGGCGTCTGGCTGGTGTATCTGATTCTCGGCCTGATCTTCACCATTGCTGGCTGGGCCTTTTGGCGCAAACGGGTCGAGTAACCCACCCGACACTCCAGAAACCCTGCCAGCTCCCCCAACGACGTTACGCTCGGCGTAGCGCGTACTCAGGAGAATTGACATGACAAGCAGCGACACCATTCACGACGTGGTGATCATTGGTTCGGGCCCCGCAGGACTTACCGCAGCGATCTACACCGCTCGCGCCAACCTTTCCCCCCTGGTCCTCGAAGGTGAGCCGAGCTCGACGAGCGATCAGCCTGGTGGACAACTCATGCTCACGACCGATGTCGAGAACTATCCCGGCTTTCCCGAGGGTGTCATGGGCCCCGAGCTCATGATGAACTTCAAACAGCAGGCTGCTCGTTTCGGTGCGGACATCCGCACGGTGAAGGCCAGCAAGGTCGACCTTTCCGAGCGCCCGTTCAAGATTTGGGTTGGCGACCCTGAGGCACCTGAACCCACGCACCTGTCAAAGACGGTGATCGTGTCGACCGGCGCCCAGTCGCTCATGCTCGGCCTCGATCGCGAGAACGAACTGATTGGCCACGGTCTTTCCACGTGTGCAACCTGTGACGGCTTCTTCTTCCGTGATCACGACATCGCCGTCGTCGGCGGCGGCGATTCGGCCCTAGAAGAGGCAAACTTTCTCAGTCGGTTCGCATCGAAGGTCTATCTGGTAGTCCGTCGCGACGAACTGCGTGCATCGAAGATCATGCAAGACCGCGCGCACGCAAATCCAAAGATCGAGATCCTGTGGAACACCTCGGTTACCGAATACGTCGGCGAGTCCAAGCTGGAGTCGGTCAAGATTCGGAACAACCTCGACGAATCGATCTCGGATTTGGCGGTGACAGGCCTGTTCATTGCAATTGGCCACAAGCCGAACACCGGATTGTTCGAAGGCCAGCTCGATATGAAGGACAACGGCTACCTGTTGACCCAACCAGGTCGAACAGCAACAAACATCGAGGGCGTGTTTGCGTCAGGCGATGTGCAAGATGATTACTACCGTCAGGCCATCACCGCAGCCGGTTCTGGTTGTGCTGCGGCCCTCGAGGCGGAGCGTTGGTTGGAAGCCAACGACGAGGGCCACTGACACCGGTACGGCCAACCAAACGGAATGCGACACGGCGTACGCTGGGTTGCACTGAAGACGACTTACCAGAAGGAGCGCCCATGGCCTCAGAAAACGTAATTACCCTCTCCGATGCCAACTTTGCTGACACGATCTCGGCTGAAGGCGCTCCTGTGCTTGTCGACTTCTGGGCAGAGTGGTGCGGTCCGTGTAAGGCAATCGCGCCGATCCTCGACGAGATTGCCGACGAGCACACCGGCTCGGTCACCATTGCAAAGCTCAACGTCGATGACGCCCCGAACACCGCACGCGAATTCGAAGTCATGAGCATCCCAACGATGATCGTGTTCAAGAACGGCGAGCAGGTCGCAAAGATGATCGGCGCGAAGTCCAAGGACGCCATTGTCGAGGAACTCGCAAACCACATGTGATCCACAGAAATCATCGATCGACACAGGCCTCGGCGCGTTCGCGTCGGGGTCTGTGCTCGTTTTCGGGCTCGTGGGCTGCGCCCGTTCGTGTTCGCTAGTCACTACAGTCGGGATGATGAAAGAACGCCCGCCACGACCACGCCTCGAACGTGGCGACGTTGGTGAAGCGGTCGTTGAACTTCACAGTCAACTGACGCTCGCTGGCTACCTCGTTGAGTCTCTGCACCTCGATCGGTTCGGTGGTCGAACCCATGACGCGGTCGTTGCCTTTCAACGACAGCGCGGCCTCGAGGGGACCGGGGTGGTTGGCGGCGAAACGTGGAAGTCGCTCGATGAAGCCGCGCACTACTTCGGTGGTCGACTGTTGTGTCGCCGTACCCCGATGATGCGAGGCGACGATGTTGCCGAACTCCAGCTTCTTCTTGGCAGTCTTGGCTTCGATAGCGGTTGGATCGACGGCATCTTTGGTCCACAGACCGAAGCCGGCGTTGCCGATTTCCAACGAAATGCTGGGCTACCGGTCGATGGTGTTGCTGGTCCGACAACCGTCGCGACCCTTACCCGCCTTCGCCTTTCTGCCAATGCTGCCCGTCCAATCGCTGCAATCCGCGAACAAGAGCGCCTTCGTAACGGCCCAAAGGGCATTGTGGGGCGGCGCCTCGTCATTGGCGACTTCGGCTACTCCCCTATCGTGGCTGGAGAGCTCGGCAAGGAGCTTCGCAAGGCGGGCGCACGGGTGTTGCTCTTGCACCACAGAGATGGCTCGACGCACGCTCGAGCAGCAAACCAGTTCGACGCGGAGCTCTACATTGGCCTCATGGCCGTGCCAGAAGAGACGTGCGAGGCATCGTTCTACGAAACCGACTCATATTCGAGTTACGGCGGTAAGGACCTGGCCAACTTCGCGATCGACGAACTATCGCTGGCGCTTCGTATTCCGGGCACGGTCGAGGGAAGCCGTACTCCGGTCTTGCGCGAGACGCGCATGCCTGCAGTCGTGTTTCGTTTAGGCCCGCGAGACTCGCTCGCGAACGAACGGCGAGAGGTCGCGACGGCGATTCAAGATGCATTGCTCCGCTGGGTTGCCGTGCCGAGCATCGCGACACACGCAACCGATATCGGACTCGCCAAACAACGGTAACCGAACATACGTTCGAGTGTGTGTTTAGCGGGCGATGATTCGATACACCCGCTCAAGATCGTTGAGGTCGGCGTAGTCGATAACGACCTTGCCTTTCTTTGTACCAAGCGAGATGCTCACACTCGTATCCAACTGCTCAGACAGCAGGCGCTCGAGCTCGAGGATCGCGGCAGGCCTTGTTGTGCCAGGCGATTGCGGTGTCGTTGCCGGCTTGGGCTCGGTGCGATCACCGCTATTGGTCGTCGGCGCAGGTGCATCGCGTCCGACAGACTCGCCCTTCATCAGACGCTCTACATCTCGGACAGTCAAGTCTTCGGCAACGATGCGCTCAGCAATTCGCACCTGCTCGGCCTCATCATCAACCGCAATGATGGCGCGGGCGTGACCAGCACTCAGACGATTCTCCGACACCAACCGTTGTACCGCCGGTGGCAGCGAGAGCAACCGAAGAATGTTCGCGACCGACGATCGAGACTTTCCGACCCGTTTCGCAATCTTTGCCTGGGTGAAATCGAAGTCGTCGACGAGCTGCTGATAGGCCGCCGCCTCTTCAATCGCGTTCAAGTCCTGGCGATGCAGGTTTTCTACCAGCGCCTGCTCAAGTGACGCAGTATCGTCCGCATCGCGAACAATAACCGGAACATCTTGCAAGCCAGCACGCTTGGCGGCACGCCACCGACGCTCGCCAGCGATCAGCTCATAGCCGTCACCATCCTTGCGGACCAGCAACGGCTGAAGCACCCCCAATTCGCGCACGGAGTTCGCGAGGGAGTCGAGCGTCTCTTCATCGAAGTGACCGCGCGGCTGGTACTGATTTGGATGGATGGATGCAACGGCGACTGTCTGAAACGTGGCGCCTGGATCGTCGGTGACGTCGGACGGAATTAGGGCTCCAAGGCCGCGTCCCAATCCACTAGGACGATTCATTAGTGTTCTCCCTCACGGTCTTCAGGTCGGTTGCTGTCTTGCGCAGCTTCACTGTCCTGCGCAGCTTTGCTGTCTTGTCCAGCTTCACTGTCTTGTCCAGCTTCACTGTCCTGCGCAGCTTCGCTGTCCTGCGCAGCTTCGCTGTGCTCCCCCACGTATTCGTCGCCGATGTCGCCGTTGGGGCCGTCTTCATCGTCATCGTGGTCGTCATCGACGCCGAAGGCCTCATCGACCACCGGATCAACAGAATCCCCCTCGAGCGATGGACCTAAGCCAAGGCCCGGCGCAGGCGCAGCTGACACTGGAGGTTCGTCGAGATCAAGCTCGTTGCCAAGTACCTCATTTGCCAGATCTCGATATGCCTGTGCCCCGCGATTCTCCGGATCAAAGACCGTGATGGGCTGACCGTACGATGGCGCCTCCGAAAGACGGACTACCCGCGGAATCACAATCTTGCAGACGATCTCACCAAAGTGCGCTCTGACCTCATCAACAACTTGGCCAGCAAGTTTCGTTCGAGCGTCGTACATCACGAGCACGATCGTCGAGATCTCCAACGATTGGTTGAGGCTCTTGCGCACGAGTTCGACATTTCGAACCAATTGGCCCACACCCTCAAGTGCGTAGTACTCGCACTGAATTGGAACCAGAACCTCAGTTGCCGCAACGAGAGCGTTAATCGTCAAAAGGCCGAGGGAAGGCGGGCAATCAATGAAAACAAAGTCGTAGTCATCGACGATCGGGGAAAGGGCGTCGATCAATCGTCGTTCTCGGTTAAACCCAGGAACGAGCTCGATCTCTGCTCCAGCAAGGTCCAAGCTCGACGGAGCCACAAACAAGCCTTCGACATCGGCCGCGGGCTCAAGGGTGTCTTCGAGTGGAGTATCGCCAAGAAGCACGTCGTACATGTTCTTCTCGATCGCTCGAGGATTGATCCCCAAACCAGTCGAAGCATTCGCCTGGGGATCAAGATCAATGAGAAGAACCCGTTGACCCATCTCGGCTAGCGCCGCTCCTAGATTTACGGTAGTCGTGGTCTTGCCGACCCCGCCTTTTTGGTTCGCTATTGCGATCACCCGCGTGGATGATTCCGCGATCACTTGTGCTGAACTCATATGCCCACACCGTACCGCACTTCTCGGCAGTGGTGGGGAACAGTGAACGAATCTGTCCACACGGCCTACTTCAACCACACAAACAACAGGGATTGGAGTGTTTCACGTGAAACACTCCACAACCACACATCGGAAGCAGCCCCACATTCTTTGCGCTGGTGTTTCACGTGAAACACTTCGCCGTGAGACGCATTCTTCACGAACCGAAGCTTTCGCGTTCGCAGGTGATGTGGGTTGACGGACTAGAACAACAACTTCTTGCGGCTGCCTTTGCGGGGAAGATCGTCGATTGACCCGTCACCTCGAGTCAGTCGGATGTATCGCCCCGCGGATGTTGTCCAGTCTCCAGCGAATTCCAAGTCCACTCGATCGAGACCCGCCGCAGGCCAACGACCCGGGATGTCTCCGTCGAACGGCTCACTCGTCAAGAGTTGACCGCCAGCACGAAGAAATGGCGCCGCGCATTCTGCAGTGTCACCGGGTGGCCCGAAGGAGCGAGCGGTCACCCAGTCGGCACAACCACGCAGTTCGGAACGGGCAGCAACCGCAACGTCCTCACTACGGATCTCGACACGGTCGTCCATCCCAAGACGGTGCACGGCTCGTCGAAGTAAATCCGTTCGCCCGACTCGACGTTCAACCAAGGTCCAGGTCGTATTGGGAAATGCGTCCGCCAACACGAGTGCCGGAAGCCCGGCGCCGCTGCCAATGTCGACGACATGGCCGACAAAGGTCTTGTCGGGATCATCTGAAAAAGCAACAAACCCCATGGCGTTGTCGCCATGAGGTTTGTTCTCACCACCGAACTGTCCAGCAATAATTCCTTCGCGGAGCAGTTCATCGATTGGGCGCATGCCCTCTAATTATCACACAGGGCGAATAACGACACGTCGGCGAGGCTCTTCACCTTCAGAACCGGTCTCGACTCCTTCGATGTCGTTGACGGTGTCGTGGACAACCTTGCGGTCCGCGGGGCCCATTGGCTCGAGAAGTTTCTCGTTACCCGACTCCACCACATCGTGTGCAATCTTTGTCGCAAACTCTTGGAGCGCTGCGGTGCGGCGCGCACGGTACCCGGCGACATCGACCCGAAGACGATCGGTCTTTGCACCGTCGGCCTTGCGCTGCACAACCGTGCGAGTTAGCTCTTGGAGCGAGTTGAGGGTCACACCCTTTTGCCCAACGAGCAGGCCAAGTTCCTGACCGGTAACCGTCACTTCGATCGCACCATCGTCAGCGGGCTCGGGAGCAACAGCGACCTCTCCACTCATCTCGAACGCACCAAGGACGCCTTCGAGAAACTCCTGAGCGATGCGCTCCTGGTCTTCCCTGCTGATTTCGGTCTCCACTGCCTTCTTCTCTCTTCTTGGTGCTGCTGAGGCAGCTGCCGCGGCTTGGTTAGCTCCACCGCGGTTGCGGCTTTTGTTGCGATTGTTGTTTTCCGACTGGCCAGCACCGTCATTGCGTGCGGTGTTGCCACTCTGTGCCTTTTCGCTGTGTGGTCCCGCCTTCTCTGAACCAGCGTTCGACTTTGGTGAGTTCCTCTGCGAATCTCCGCCTCGCTGGTTCTTCGACTGCGCGCCCTTCGATGACTGTCCATCGTTGGACTGGCCTGATCCGCCGCCCTGGCTCGAACTCTCTCGAGGCTTACTGTTTCGACGACTGCCGCCCTTCGATCCAGAACCGCGGCGACGTTGGCTTCGCTCATCCTTCTCAGGTATCTGACGCGGTCGAACACGCGCGCGAACACGCGCTTCGGTCTTCACTCGCCCAAACAAGCCCTTTTCGACATCGTTGACGACGTCGAACTCGGCCTCGTCTGCAACGATTCCGAGCTGATCGAGCGCGTTACTCTTCGCCTCGTGGAGCGTGCGCCCCGACGTGGTGATCCAATCCATGTATTACCTCTTCTTTTGCTTACGTGCTTTGGGGGCAGCTGAAGCGCGAACGCTTGCATCTCTGCCACTTCTGTTTCGTCCGGGTGCGGTGCTTGCGCCCGCAGCCGCTGGAGATTTCTTATGTCGGCCACTCTTGCCACCATTGGCCCCGCTTCCGCCTTTGCTGGGACCTTTGCCGCCACCCTTGGTGCCTTTCCCACTGCCCTTACTGTTGCTGGAACCTGCCTTGGTGCCTTTCCCACTGCCCTTACCGTTGCCGGAAACGTCTTTGGGACCTTTGCCGCCGCCCTTGCCCTTGCCTGCCTTGTCGTCATCTTCGCGCTGCTGACGAATCTGAGCACCGAGCGAATCGTCACTGCCATAGAACGAACGAGTGATGTATGCCTGCTGGCCAATCCGGTACAGGTTTGAAACGAGGAAGTAAAAGACGATGGCGGCCGGAAGCGTGAACGAAAAGATCGGCAACATGAACGGGATGTACTTCATGATTAGTTCTTGGGTTGGGTTGGCTGCCGCGCCCGTGTTGCGAGCTCGAATCATTCGGTGCTGAATGAAACCACTCGCACCGACAACCAGCACGAGGATCAAGTAGGGGAGAGCTGGAACAATGCCATCACCGAGCACCTGGCTCGCCGAACGGGCGAGATCGAAACCAATGCTCTCCATCACGTTTGTCGAGGAAAGGTCACGGAAGAGCTGCGAGTCCTCGTTGACAAATGCCGGGTTGAAATTGAGGGTTTCGGCGGTGTCTACCAACACCGGATCCGCGCCGGCCCGCAGGCTGCCAACGACCTCGCCAAGCTCAATACCTGTCGGCGTTGCGCGACGGGTGACACCCAGAATCACCCGGTAGAGCACAAGAAAGACCGGAATCTGGAACAACATCGGGACACAGCCACCGACCGGGTTGATCTGATTCTCTTTGTAGAACTCCATCAGCTCAGCGTTCATCTCATCGCGCTGATCCTTGCCGTACTTGTTCTGAATTTCCTTGAGCTCAGGCTGAAGCAGCTGCATTTTGAGCATCGACTTCGTACCTTGCAGCGTCAACGGCGTGGCGACTACCAGCACGATGAGTGTCAACAGGACAATTGCTACAACGTAGGAGTTATTGATGTCGTAGAGAAACGACAACACGTTCGCAATAAGATCGAACATCAGTTCGCCTTTCGAGGAGGTACTGGATCAAGGCCGTGGCCACCCCACGGGTGACATCGACAGATCCGCTTCATGCCTAGCCAAGAACCGGGTAGCAACCCATGTTCGGCGATGGCTTCATCGGTGTAGTGAGAGCAGGTGGGAGTAAATCGACACGCTGGTGGGCGCGACGCCGACCACGCTTGATACACGTGGATCACTCCGCGAACCGCCGACTTCATGGGGCGGATTCCGTTGATTTTTCAATCTTTTCTATCAACTTGAGCACCTGCTCTTTGAGCTCAGCATAGGTGCAGTTCGCAGCGCCTGGTAGCGCTACGACGACAGCAGCACTGAGCACTTCGGGTTGTTCGGCAAGAACCTCGGCGAACAGAGATCGAAGGCGTCGACGAATGCGGTTACGTGTCACCGCGTTGCCGACCTTGCGAGATATTGCGTAGGCCACCTGCGGTACTGCTGAGGATTCGCCATGTCCTTCGCAAAGGAAGCGCATCCTGAGGTCACCAGTACGGACGTGGGTGCCCCGAATCCGAATCGCGGTAAATACCGCCCGATCCGAGATCCCTGCTATCAAGCTGTCAGCTTGTGCCGACCCTTACGACGGCGGTTCTTGATGATCTCGCGGCCGGCGCGAGTCGACATGCGAGACCGGAAGCCGTGCTTCTTGGCCCGCTTGCGGACGTTTGGTTGGTATGTGCGCTTCATTCATCTTCTCCGAATCATGTGAGCAATAGACGATGCCTGCCCGAACGATGGGATGTCGGGGTGTCGAAAAGGGACGCACTCGCCGTCGCGTGAGAGAACCCAACAAGACTACGAGCGCATAGCCGCGCGAAACAACCTTGCGACGTCGGCTTTCTGCGTCCAACAGCTCCGACTTGTCGATACTCACAAGCGCTTGGAGATTTCCACACGTTTTCCACGCGCGATTCGACACGGGACGCAATCGCGCGCGAACGTCGCGCGGTTAATGACACGAAACGGTGGTTATCCACATCGGCTCTGCGTTTAAAAACATTGACACCGCGCGGATCAGACGTGCTGTCCACACCTGTGGAGGGCATTGTGGATATCAGTTGGGACACACACGTTGCAAAATGCGAATTCACTCTGGGAGACATGCTCAGAGCTCATAAAGGCCCAAGTCTCCGAAGTTGTTTGGAATACAACATTTCGAGAACTCGAAGCGATCGACCTGACCGAAAACGAACTCACCGTCGCTGTCCCCTCGCGAGTAGTCAAAGACCGCATCGAGGCGCGCTACCTTGCCATTGTCCGCGATGCACTCGCGGAATCCAGCAGTGGCCCGATCGCAATGGAATTCAAGGTTCGCATGGACGAGCAGACGTTGCTCGGTTTGAACTCGACGGTGATCGACCTCACAAAGGAGACGCCGCGCATCGCCGTGCAACTTCCTGAGGTCGCCGCCGAGCCGCTCCCCGTGACACCACCGCCGACGCCAGAACCAGCCAGCCGCTATACCTTCGAAGACTTCGTGACCGGAACCGGTAACCGCTTCGCCCATGCCGCGGCATTATCGGTTGCTGAGACGCCGGCAAAGTCGTACAACCCACTGTTTATCTATGGCGACGCTGGGCTTGGCAAAACCCACTTGCTCCGAGCAATCGAAAGTTACGTCAATACCCACTACCCACATTTCACCGTTCGGTACGTGTCGACCGAGACCTTCTTGAACGAGTTCGTCGATGCCATTCGACAGAACACGACGATTCAGTTCAAGCGCACCTACCGCGACATCGATGTTCTGCTCGTCGACGACATCCAATTCGTCGAGGGTAAGGAAGGCCTCCAAGAGGAGTTCTTCCACACGTTCAATCAACTGCACCAGGCCAACAGCCAAATCGTGCTCACATCTGACCGACCTCCCGACAGCATCTCCACGCTGGAAGATCGTCTTCGGAGCCGTTTCAAGATGGGCTTGATGACCGACATTCAGCCGCCCGACGTCGAGACCCGCCTTGCGATTCTCCAAAAGAAGGCCGAGCTATCGAATGCAGAGATTCCGCACGACACCTTGATGTTCATTGCCGAGCGGGTCACCGACAACATTCGCGAGCTCGAAGGTGCACTCATCCGAGTCACGGCGTATGCGAACCTCACGGGCGAGCTGCTGAGCGTCGATATGTGTCAGCGAGTGCTCGGGGACATGCTCACCACGAACCAGCCTCGCCAGATCACCCCGTCGATCATTCTCGAGCACACCTCCGAAATGTTCGGCTTCAGCATCGATGACATCATCGGCGCGAGCCGGCGCCGTCCCCTGGTCACAGCTCGTCAGGTCGCCATGTACGTGTTTCGCGAAGCCACGGACCTGTCGTATCCGGCCATTGCTCGAGAGTTCGGTGGACGCGACCACACGACAGTCATTCACGCGGTCGACAAGATCGGCAAGTTGATGGCCGAACGACGCGAGATTTATGACCAGGTCACCGAGTTGACCAATCGGATAAAGAACAACAAACGGTGACGGTAATCGCGCGGCGAGTGTTCACAGGTGTGGATTACCTGTGCATAACCAACAAAACTCCTGGGACCTCGCCTGTGGGGTTTGACGTTGAACCTGTGGTTCAGCAACGCTTCATCCACCGCGCGGGTGTTCGATCCACACCGATCTGTGGATGGCGGTGGATAAGGAGTGGACGCGACATCGTTCAAAAATCAGTCGCCAGCGGCTATCGTCCACAATCCACACACCTACTTCCTCCTATTACCGAATCCGATCCTGACCTTCAAAGAGATGTGGAACGATGAAATTCCGATGTGAACGTGATGTCCTACTCGAAGCACTGAGCACAACCGGACGTGCTGTTGGCGGTCGTGCCGGCAACATTGCCTTGTCAGGACTTCACCTCGAACTCACCGGAGACGAGCTCACCGTCACTGGTTCTGACCTCGACTTGACGATCAGCCAAAACGTCACCGTCGCTGGTGACACCGATGGGGTAGTGGTCATTCCATCGAAGCTCATTGCCGACATCGTGCGGGCACTCGGCCCTGGTGCGGTCGACTTTGTGATCGAAGGCGAAGAAGTGCAGATCACCGCTGGCCGGTCGGAGTTCTCGATGAGAACCATTCCCGCCGATGACTTCCCTCGACTCGGTGACCCCGAAGGCGAAGAGGTCGTGCTCAACGCATCGGATCTTTCCGCGTCGCTCAAGCAGGTCGTTAAAGCAGCGTCGGCCGATGATTCCCGACCAATTCTCACCGGTGTGCTTATGGCCGCCGAAGGCGAGGGCCTCCGCTTGGTCTCGACCGATTCATATCGTTTGGCCGTGCGGGATCTTCCCGGCACGTCGGTGCTTTCGGGCGATCAGTCCGTTCTCGTGCCGTCGCGTGCGTTGGCCGAGCTCAGCCGTGTCTTTGGCGAGAACGACCAAGTGTCGCTCCGACTCGGTGAGCGAGATGCCCGGTTCACCGTTGGTGGGACCGAAGTAGTGACCCGCCTCATCGAGGGAGAGTTCCCGAACTATCGAGGGCTTATCCCCGACTCCTATCCAAACGTGCTGACCGTTAATCGTGCCGAACTGCTCGACGCGGTTCGCCGTGTCCGACTGATGGCTCAAGAGGCAACACCAATTCGCCTGAACATGAGCGAGAACGGGTTGGAACTCGTTGCGGTGACCCAAGATGTTGGTCAGGCTCAGGAAGTTCTCGATGCAAACTACGAAGGCGACGACCTGACCGTGGCCTTCAACCCCGACTACTTGCTCGACGGTATCGATGTCACTCCGAGCGAAGAGATCACGTTACAAACCGTCGACTCTGTCAAGCCTGCCATCATGCGCGGCAGCGATTCAGAAGATTTCCTCTACCTCCTCATGCCGGTTCGCGTCTCGTAGTCACACGGCTAGCGGGCACGACTCGCAGCAGCATCGATTTTGACAGCAAGCTCGAGATCGAGGCTCGTAATTGCGTCGACATCGTGGGTGAACAGATCGATGTCGACTCGGTTGTAGACATTCGACCAGTTCGGATGATGATCGGCGGCTTCGGCATGCAACGCCACTGCCGACATGAAGCTGAACGCCTCGACAAAGTCCGAAAACACAAGCTGACGTCGAAGGCGACCATCGATCACCTCCCAGTCGACGTGGAGCAATGCCACGGCTTCGGCAACCTCAGTAGGCGACAGTTTGTCTGGTCGTGTCATGGTGCGTGACTCCTCGTTTGGGTGGTGCAGCGTATGGAACGAGTGACTGTTGGCTCGCCTCTACCCAGCCAGTCTGACCGATCTCGCAAAGCTATGGTGGGGTCATGACGATCTCGCTGAGTAGGCCCGACAATCCAATTGAACGACCGGGACCGTTACTCGTCGTCATCGCCGATGGCTTTGGGTGTGCCCCAAACGACCCAAGCAACGCAATTGCGCAAGCCGATAGCCCCCGCATCGATGCGCTCACCACGTCGAAATTGTCGCGGGAGTTGCTTGCCCACGGCACCGCGGTTGGCTTGCCCACCAACGGCGACATGGGTAACAGCGAGGTTGGACACAATGCCCTTGGAGCTGGCCGGGTCTTTGCGCAAGGAGCGAAGCTGGTCAACAAGGCCATTGACGACCGATCGATGTTTGACGGCCAAGCCTGGACATCGGTAATTGCCGCTGGCTCCACCGGCACGCTGCATTTTGTTGGCCTGCATTCCGATGGCAACGTGCATTCCCACACCGACCACCTCTACGCAATGTTGCGCGAAGCTGCGGCGTCGGGTGTGACGAGCTGCGCGGTACACATCTTGCACGACGGTCGCGACGTCGAAATCCGCTCTGCTCTGCGCTACATCGACGCAACCGAAGCGGTCCTCGCCGAGATCAACGCCGCTCACGACGGAGCGAACTTCCGAATTGGCTCCGGTGGTGGCCGAATGACGATCACGATGGATCGCTATGGCGCCGACTGGCCAATGGTCGAACGGGGCTACAACGCACACACCCATGGCATAGGTCGACAGTTCGCATCGGCGATCGAAGCGGTCGAGACCATGTACGGAGAATCCGACTCGGGTGATCAGTACCTCGACGAGTTTGTCGTCGTCGATGGTGATGGCGCTCCGGTGGGTGCCATGGCCAACGGCGACGGCGTTGTGTTGTTCAACTTTCGCGGAGACCGCGCGATCGAGATCAGCCAGGCATACGACGACGTCGACTTCCCGTACTTTGACCGCGGGTCAAACCCCGACGTCAACTTTGTTGGCCTGTTGCAATACGACGGCGATGCCTTTGTGCCAACGAACTACTTGGTCGAACCACCGGCGATCGATCGGACGGTCAGCGAGTTTTTGTGCGCGGCCGGACTCCGGAGCTTCGCTATTAGCGAGACGCAGAAGTTTGGACACGTCACGTACTTCTGGAACGGTAATAAGTCGGGCTATATCGATGAGTCGCTCGAGACCTACATCGAGATTCCGTCTGACAATGTCGAGTTCAATAAGACGCCGGCAATGAAGCTCATCGAGATCACCGAGCAAACAATCGACATGCTCCGATCCGGTGATTACGACTGGGGTCGCCTCAACTTTCCGAACCCTGACATGGTCGGCCACACCGGCGACTTGAACGCAACGATCGAAGCAATTCGCGTGCTCGAAGACTGCATGGATCGGCTGCTCGAGGTCATTGATGAACTCGGCGGCGCGTTGGTCTTTACTGCCGATCACGGAAACGCCGACATCATGTACACCGAGAAGAACGGGGTGAAGACGCCCCTTACGAGCCATACGCTTTCGCCGGTCCCATTTGCGATTTACGATCCAACCAATGAGGACACACTCGAACTTGCAAACATCGAAGATGCTGGCTTGAGCAACGTCGCTGCCACGCTCGTGAACCTTCTCGGCTACAACGCGCCCAACGACTACGACACAAGCCTCCTTGCGTGAGGCCCGGGGGATAACGAAGCGAAGAACGTTATCCACCGAATCCACAGGCACCTGTGGATCGAACACACGCGCGACGAGTCTGAGGATTTGGTGACGGCAAGAAAGTTTGTCGAGTGGTGGGAATAGATCTGGTGGAGTACAAGTTGAGCGTGATCGACTAAGGATTGACCCGATTCGAACGGGCGTAACAGCGCAATGACCATACGGTCGTTCGCGTTGGGCAAGCGCCCCGTAGACTTGAGTCTCGTCCACGCAAGTCTTCACTTCTCCCCAGCAGATATTCAGGAGCAACTACACATGTCCAAGGCAGTAGGTATCGACCTCGGAACCACGAACTCAGTGGTCAGCGTCCTCGAGGGCGGCGACCCCGTCGTGATTGCAAACTCAGAAGGATCGCGCACGACCCCATCGGTCGTCGCATTCGCAAAAGATGGCGAAGTCCTCGTAGGCGAAGTGGCGAAGCGTCAAGCAATCACTAACCCAGAGCGGACGATTCGTTCGGTCAAGCGCCATATGGGCACTGGCTGGAAGATCGACATCGACGGCAAGAACTACACGTCGCAAGAGATTTCGGCTCGCACGCTCATGAAGCTCAAGCGCGACGCCGAGGCCTACCTCGGCGAATCGGTGACACAGGCCGTCATTACCGTTCCCGCCTACTTCGATGACGCACAGCGCACCGCGACCCAAGAAGCCGGCACGGTCGCTGGTCTCGAAGTGCTCCGCATCATCAACGAACCAACCGCTGCAGCCCTGGCCTACGGCCTCGACAAAGCCGGCGACGAAGACCAAACAATCCTCGTGTTCGACCTCGGCGGCGGCACCTTCGATGTCTCGGTTCTCGAGATTGGCGATGGCGTGTTCGAAGTGCGCTCGACGCACGGCGACACCAGCCTCGGCGGCGACGACTGGGACGAGGCCGTCATCGACTGGCTCGTCACCAGCTTCAAGAACGACCACGGTGTCGATCTTGGCGCCGACTCCATGGCTGGCCAGCGACTGAAGGAAGCAGCCGAGAAGGCCAAGATCGAACTCTCCCAGGTGCAGCAGACCCAAATCAATCTGCCGTTCATCACCGCCACCGACGCCGGGCCACTTCACCTCGACTACAGCCTTAGCCGTTCGAAGTTCGAAGAGCTGACCTCGGACTTGCTCCAGCGCACCCGCGTGCCGTTCGAACAAGCCATCAAGGATGCCGGGCTGACCAAGGGCGAGGTCGACCACGTCATCCTCGTCGGCGGATCCACCCGCATGCCCGCCGTGGCCGAGCTCGTCCACGAGCTCACGGGTAACGAGCCGAACAAGACCGTGAACCCCGACGAAGTGGTCGCCGTTGGCGCTGCTGTCCAGGCCGGCGTGTTGAAGGGCGAGGTCAAAGATGTCCTCCTCCTCGATGTGACCCCGTTGTCGCTCGGTATTGAAACCAAGGGTGGCGTGATGACCAAGCTCATCGAGCGCAACACGACCATTCCAACCAAGCGCACCGAGGTGTTCACGACCGCCGACGACAACCAGCCGTCGGTCGAGATCCACGTGCTTCAGGGCGAACGCGACATGTCGGCTTACAACAAGACGCTCGGCAAGTTCCAACTTGTCGATCTGCCACCTGCACCGCGCGGCGTGCCACAGATCGAGGTCACCTTCGACATCGACGCAAACGGCATCGTCCACGTGTCCGCAAAGGACCGGGCGACAAACGCTGAGCAGTCAATGACCATCACAGGTCAGAGCTCTCTCGACAACGACGTCATTGATCAGATGGTCCGCGACGCCGAAGCCCATGCCGAAGAGGACGCCCGCCGTCGCTCTGAAGCCGAGGTACGCAACAACGCCGACTCGCTCGTCTACCAAACCGAAAAGCTGCTCCGCGATCAGGGCGAGAAGTTCGAGGGCGACGAAAAGGCAGATGTCGAAGGCAAGCTTGCCGACCTAAAGACTTCGCTCGCTGGCGAGGACATCGAGGACATCAAGGACAAGACCGAAGCGCTCATGACTGCTTCGCAGGGCTTCTCGCAGCGTCTCTACGAAGAGGCCGCTTCGCAGAATGCTGATCCGTCCGAAGGCGATCCTGTCGACGGAGCCCAAGACGATGTCGTCGACGCCGAGATCATCGAAGATGAACCAGAGGCTGACGACGAGAATGAGTGATGACGACAAGTCAGCCATCGACGCGCTCGTCGATGAGGTGATGGAGGGGCGTGACGCGGCCGAGGCCGCAAAGGCCCCGTCCAGCGCAACTTCCAAGGCTGAAGCCGACGCCGACGACGCACCTAATGGCGAAGCGAAAAAGAAGAAGATCTCGTTGAACTTTGCGTCCGACGATGACGCGGAGGCTGCCGGTCTTTCTGACGACACTCTCGACGTCGATGACGACGCTGACGAGATCGATGCTGGCGAGCTCGAGACCATTCGGGCTGAACGCGATTCCTACCTCGCCGATTCTCAACGTTTGGCCGCCGACTTTGCGAACTTTCGCAAGCAGTCGGAGAAGCGAGTAAACGAAACTGCTGCTGCTCAATCAGCAGGCCTAGTTCGCGATTTGCTTCCCGTGCTCGACGCGTGCGATTCAGCGTTGGTGCAGGATCCCGATTCTGCGGCAGGTCCAATCAGAAGTGCGCTCATTGGCGAGCTCGAGAAGAACGGACTCGAACTGTTGGCCCCCGCCGACGGCGAACCGTTCGACCCTGAGCAGCACGAAGCTGTCATGCACGAGCCAGGTGACGGTGATGCTGAAGGTCCGGTCATCGCCGAGATCTTTCGAGCCGGTTACCTGTGGAAGGGTCGAGTTGTGCGACCCGCAATGGTGAAGGTTGTTGGCTGATCGTGGGGTCGGCGTTCTAGGTACGAGGAGGTGAGATATGGATGGCCAACGTGAATGGATGGAGAAGGACTACTACAAGGTTCTTGGGGTCAGTGCGACTGCTTCAACCAAAGAGATAACCAAGGCGTATCGAAATCTCGCCCGCAAATATCACCCCGACGCAAACCCCGGTGACACCAAAGCCGAGGAGAAGTTCAAAGAGATCTCCGGCGCATATGACGTTGTCGGCGACGAAGGTTCACGCAAAAAGTATGACGAGTTTCGTCGGCTTGGCGGAGGCTTCGGCGGCGGTTTTCCAGGTGGGGGACAAGGCGGTTTTCCCGGAGGTGCTCGCGATGCGGGGGACCTCGGCGACTTGTCCGATCTGCTCGGCGGTCTCTTTGGGGGAGCGCGAGGCGGCGGATCGAGCCGTGGCGGGTTCGGCGGCTTCGGCCCGATGCCCGGCACCGACCTCAAGACTCGGCTGACACTCTCGTTCGATGAGGCAGTGCACGGTGTCACCAAATCGGTTCGCATTAATTCCGAGGCGCTCGAGCGGCCCATGGAAGTCAACGTGCGAATCCCTCCCGGTGTTTCTGACGGTCAACGCATTCGCGTCGGAGGCAAAGGGGCCCGTTCGCGTGAAGGTGGCGAACCCGGCGATCTGCTGGTCACGATCACCATCCAACCTCACGACCGGTTCGAACGAGACGGTCTCGATTTGCTCGTTGCTGTTCCAATCACCTTTGCCGAAGCAACGCTGGGCGCCAAGGTCAAGTTGCCGACGTTGAACGGAACCTCGGTCACGGTAAAGATTCCGGCCGGGACACAGTCCGGTCGGGTGTTCCGTGTTCGTGGACGAGGGGTACAAGGTACGTCTGGTACTGGTGATCTTCTCGCCACGGTCAATGTGCATGTCCCAGAGAACCCTGGCGCCGAAGAGCGCGCCCTTATCGAGGAGCTGGCTAAAGTCTCTGAGCCTGCGCCGAGGGTGTAACGATGGCGCGGCGCAAGGCGGTGTATGTCATCTCGGTTGCCGCCGAACTGTCCGGCATGCACCCACAGACCCTTCGCATCTATGAGCGCAAGGGCCTCGTGCAACCAGCGCGGACCTCAGGCGGATCGCGTCGATACAGCGACGCCGACATTGCGCTGCTTCAACGGATCTCCGAACTCACCTCGGAGGGTATGAACCTGGTCGGCGTAAAACGCGTCCTCGACCTCGAGTATCGAGTTGCCGCGCTCGAAGCCGAACTGGCGAGACACGAATCGAAATCACGGACCGTTGACGAAGCCGTCAGACAAGCAGAGCGAAGTACCCGTCGAGATCTCGTGCCCCTCCGCCAAACAGTGACCGTCTACAAAGAGCGCTAACGAGTGGCACTGACGCGTCGTGCCGCCACGTCTTTGTGCTCGCGGTCAAACGACTAGGATCCTCAACGTCCACCCGCCAGGAGTAGAGATGGCCAGCATCGAAATCGGGATCATTATGGGGAGCCAGTCCGACTGGCCCACCATGAAAGAAGCGGCGGCAATTCTCGACGAACTCGAGGTCGGGTACGAGACACGCATCGTGTCGGCGCACCGAACACCGGACCGGTTGTGGGACTACGGGACAACCGCAGTTTCGCGCGGTCTGAAAGCGATCATCGCAGGTGCAGGTGGTGCAGCTCATTTGCCGGGGATGATGGCGTCGAAGACGCGTGTCCCAGTCATTGGTGTGCCGGTGCAAAGTAAGGCGTTGTCCGGTGTCGACAGCCTCTACTCGATCGTGCAAATGCCAAAGGGTTTTCCGGTTGCCACGATGGCCATCGGTGCTGCTGGCGCGGCGAACGCGGGTTTGATGGCAGCCGGTATTTTGGCGACGGGCAATCCCGCCTTGGGGGAGCGGCTCGATGCATGGCGACAGGCCTTGTCGGCGTCGATACCCGAAGCCCCAACCAATGACTGAACCAGCAATGACTCACGCACTCGCTCCAGGATCGATCGTTGGAATCTTGGGTGGCGGACAGCTCGGTCGGATGCTGTCGGTGGCGGCCTCACGGTTGGGCTTGCGCTGCCACATCTTCGAACCTGGCGCTGCACCGCCTGCTGGTCATGTTTGTGAGTTTGTGACGACGGCGTCCTATGACGACGAAGCAGCGTTACGGGCCTTTGGCGAGTCGGTCGACGTTATGACATACGAGTTCGAGAACGTCCCGACGGCTGCGCTCGATCTGCTCGAATCACTAGCTCCCATCCGTCCGGGTCGCAATGCCCTTGCCACCAGCCAGGACCGCCTCACCGAAAAACGCTTCCTCGAATCGATTGGCTTGACCATCGCGCCGTTCGCGACGGTCGACTCGTTGGCCGACCTCGAAGCTGGCGTTGGCACGGTTGGGTTGCCAGCAATTCTCAAGACGCGCCGCTTCGGCTACGACGGGAAGGGCCAAGCTCGACTCACGAACGAACATCAACTGGCCGACGCATTCGCTGCGCTCAACGCTGCACCTGCAGTGCTCGAAGGTTTCGTCGACTTCGATCTCGAGATCTCGGTTATCGCGGCACGGTCAATGACCGGGGCCGTTGCCTGTTTCGATCCGGGGCACAACGTCCACGTCGACGGCATCCTGCGCACCACCACGATCCCCGCACCGGTCGATGAATCCGTTGCTGCGAACGCGGTTGAGGTCGCATCGACCATCCTCGAGGCTCTCGACTATGTCGGTGTGATCGGCGTCGAACTCTTTGTTACGGCAAACGGTTTGGTCGTCAACGAGATCGCCCCGAGGGTTCATAACTCGGGTCACTGGACGCAGAACGGCTGCGCTGTCGACCAGTTCGAACAACACATCCGCGCTGTGGCTGGTTGGTCGCTCGGCGACCCATCACGACAGCACGATGTAGTGATGGAGAACGTGATTGGTGACGAGATCGATTCGATCGCAGCCCGTGTGCAGGAGGCGGGCGTCGCGGTGCACGCCTACGGCAAAGCCGAAACCAAACCGGGCCGCAAAATGGGCCACATCAACCGGATTCTTTGAGGAGCACGAGTCGGCGGCGGTGCCAACTATCGAAGAGACCGTCGTCGCTGTGGGAGCTAGCTGACGAGCACGACGACGTCATGTGAGGTCGTCTTTGCTTCACCGTTGGCGTCGACGTACTCGATGCTGACGGTGAGTGTGAAGCTGCCCGCATCCAACGTTGCTGGATCAAACCACACTCGGGCGACATCGCGCTCGCCGCCGTGAAGGTGGGCGTCGTAGTGAAGACCGGTGTAGGTGCCCTGCGGGTGATACGCGTCCAACGGGCCGTCGACCGACACTTCCAGGTGGCTGTTCACTGGCGAGAGACCAAGGTAGTTCAACTCCAACCAGTTCCCTTCGGGCGCATCGAGCGAGGTAGTGAGCTCACCCGATTCGGTCAGAATTGCGAAGTCTTCACCTTCATAATTGACGTTGGAGAACTCGAGCGTTTCGACGACCGAGTGTTGAACGCCGAGCCACTCAAAGTTGATCTGAATAGTCGCCGTCGCAATTCCTTCTGCTGATGGCGTCGTGAAGTTGATCGAGCTGTAGTCGATTTCTGATGGCGACAGTGTCGAGTCTTGGCTAAGGGACGACGAATCGGCGCTACCGGGGTAGTCGAACGAGACACCAGCCGAGCTGTCGATGACCGATGCGGACACGTTGCTAACAGTGACATCGGAGGTCAGCGTCAGGTTCAACCAGCCCGTCGAGCCAGCAACCCAGTCGATCGAGTTTGGTGAGAGAAGTTCGAGTGTTGCCGCGTTGGAGTTTGCATTGCACGGTGCCTCGGTAACCGAACCGCCGGTGATGTTCACCCAGTCGAGGTTCGGAAGGGCCTGGCTACCGGTTCCAACGAGTCGAAGCGTGTGCACACCTGCGGGAAGTTGGAGGGTCTGAATTGGCGATGTCTGGTAGTTCGTCCACGCGCCGGTGCCTTCGAAGACGAACGGGTGCGCGACTCCGGCGACGAGAATTTCCGCCGAGCGTTCAGGTCCGTGGAGGGCATATCCGAATTCGAAGTCGTAGCTCCCTGCTTCGTCGACATAGATTGCATAGTCGATTCCGTTACCGAGCTGGTTTTGCGTATTGGCAAAGCCCTCGCCGGTGAAGCCCGCGTGGTTGTTGTGAATCCAGCCGTCTACGCCGCAGAATCCTGCGCCGGTTGTTCCTTCCTCGATCCGTAGCGTCGACGACGCCGATTGCGCTCCGGCGGTGGCTGTAAGTCCAAGGATGGAGAGCAGGCAGATACAAACCACGGCGCAGGACTTCTTGAGCATGTCCGATGATCGACGTCATTGGGTATTTTGTGCATAGGCCGAATGACCTATTCTTCGCTCCTGAGGCGGCGAGAGGCTCGCTGACGACATGTTGCACTTGCATCGGCCATGATTGGGTATGACCAAGGCGCACCGGACGTTTGTGAGCTACATCGACAAGTCTCGCGAGTACTACGCCGCGCAAGGCTACGATGCGCCGTATCGCTGGGCCACACACACCAACGCTCCCTTCACACCCTTCACAAAGCCGCTGTCGCAATGTCGAGTGGGCCTGGTCACGACGGCGTCGCTTTCGCCTGACGCTCCGCTCTCGCCGTACACGGCACGCTCACAACCTGCCCCTGCGTCGTTGGCTACTGAGCATCTGTCGTGGCACAAAGGTGCGACCGACACCGACGACCTCGGTGCGTACTTGCCGCTCGATCATCTGGCCGCTCTGGCCGCCGACGGCGTCATTGGTTCGCTCGCTCCGCGCTTTGCCGGCATCCCCACGATTTATAGCCAACGTCGAACGAACAAATGGGCGGAAACGATTCGCGAGGCGCTTGCCGACGATGGTGTTGATCTGGCCGTCCTGACGCCGCTTTGACCCGTCTGCCACCAGACCGTGAGTCTGACTGCACGACATCTCGAAGCCGAGGGAATTCCGACGCTCATCATTGGCTCTGCCCGAGACATCGTCGACGAGATTGCGGTGCCAAGGTTCGCGTTTACCGACCTGCCGCTCGGTAACCCGGTCGGTCCGTCCGGCGACGCCGAGCAGCAACGCCGGATCTTGACAGCGGCCCTTCGGTTTGCTGAAGCAGCGGTGCTTCCTCAATCGAGTGTGGTGATCCCGGTCGAGTGGACGGGACCGCAAGACTGGCGAGAGACCTATATGTCGCTCGACGACACCGAAGCCTTGGCTGCGGCCGGAGCGGAACGCCGGGCCAACCAGGCGGCAAAGAAGACCTAACCCGCCGCCAAAACCCTGCTACCGGCACATTTGGGGTCAGACCCCAAATCTGCCGGTAGTGCGGTGCGCGTCTTGACCAGCGAGCGATGTCACAGCGGCCGGGGTTTCGGGATTGCCCCGTTGGTTGGGGTCCTCTATTGCGGTGCCCCACGTGCTCGTAAGCGGCACAACTCCTGCCCAATGAGGTCCGTCCATATCGATCTCTTCGTCGACCGGACCCTCACCACGGACCTTTGCTGACACCTCTGTGAGGGGAACAGCGAGGACCAGTGTTTTCTTGAAGTCGCTTTCGCTGGGAGCTCGGGCGGTATCCCAGATGGGTGCGATGTGATCGTTGATGACCTTGAGCGCTGTCATCTTCTCGGCAGGTTCGTCGATCGCCGTTGCTACACCTCGCACCACAACGGAGCGGTAGTTCATTGAGTTGTGAAACGGGGTTCGCGCAACCACCAGTCCGTCCACGATGGTGATTGTGATGCACACGTCAAGGCTGCGTCCCGCCTTCATCATCGCGTTGGCCACGGCGCCGTGGATGAAAATTTCATCGTCATGAACGCCGTACGCCATCGGAAGAACAATGGGTCCCTCTTCGGTCGTCACGCCGACATGGGCGATTACTCCGGCCGCCAAGATGTCGCTCACCTTGTCCGCGTCGTAGACAGCGCGGTTCTTTCCCCTTCGCACCGTGGTCCTCTTCGTGGGGCCATTGCTGCTCGGTGTCATGATCTCTCCAATTTGTACTAGTACAATTACTAGTTCATCTGATACAATCGTAGATCATGAAGACGACAGCAACAAGCATTCGCCGGCAGGTGGAGGCTGAGGTAGCCGCAGGCGATCGTGTACCAGGTGATCGACTTCCGTCGGTACGCAAGCTTGCCTCCGAGCTCGATGTGTCACCCAACACGGTCGCCGCCGCGTACAAACAGCTCCGGGACAGGGGAGTGGTGTTGGGTCGAGGGCGCCAGGGAACCATCGTTGCTCCCCTCAGTCGTCCTACCTTGAGCCAGCTGGCATCCGTTCCCGACGGGGTCGTTGACGCGCTCCGCGGTTCACCTGACCCTGCGCTTCTTCCCGATCTGGCACCGGCCTTCGCTGCAGCGACTGAGGGCTCTCAGATTGCGTATGGCGATCCGCTGATCGATGAGAGTTTTGCTACGGCTGCACGTGACATGTTCGAAGCCGACGACATCGACGCAACTAATATGGTCGTCACTTCGGGAGCGATGGACGCAATTGAGAAGATTCTGGCGGCGAACGATCTTCGTCCCGGCGATCGAGTCGGCGTCGAAGACCCCGGACACATTCCCGTACATCAACTTGTTCGCTCAGCCGGCCTTGAGCTGGTACCCCTGACTGTCGATGAAGAGGGAATCACCCCCGACGCCCTGGAGACTGCGCTGTCAAAACAGCTCGCAGCGCTCATCGTGACACCACGAGCGCAGAACCCGACCGGAGCTGCGTTCACGAAACAGCGGGCGGCTGTGCTGTCAGACAGTCTCAGCCGGCATCCCGAACTATTACTGATCCAGGATGACCATGCAGGTGCGATCAGCGGTGTGGACTGGCAAGGGTTGACGCCGCCCGGAACCCGCCATGCAACGATCCGCTCGCTCGGTAAATCCCTGGGACCCGACCTGCGTATCTCGATATCGGTCGGGGATGCAACCACGATCGGCCGGGTTGCGGTGGCTGTTAGCAACGGGCCGGGTTGGATCAGCCATCTTTTACAGCGGGCGGCTGCTTATCTCCTAACGAGCCAGGCCACCACCAAGCTCGTTCGACAAGCTGCTGCTTCATATACCGAACGTCGAGGATGTCTCATCGAGGCACTTGCGGAGCATGGTGTGCACGCCTCGGGACGGTCGGGCATCAACGTGTGGATTCCGACCTCGGACGAACAGGCAACTGTCCAAGCGGCTCGGAGCGCCGCCTTTGCGATTCGCGCCGCCGACGCCTACCGGGTGGAGTCTGCTGCGGCGGTTCGAGTGACGATAAGCAACCTCAGCGTCGACCAGATCGACGAGCTTGCTCGAGCAATTGGGACTCAGGATTCAACGGCTGGACACTCACGCTCGATGTGAGACCAAGCCCGCTACCGGCACATTTGGGGTCAGACCCCAAATCTACCGGTAGCGGCGGTGGGGAATAACTGAGCGGCTGCGAAGTTGAGTCACCTGTACTCAGGTTTTGGCGGTCTGGTCGAGTGAAGTCCGGCCAGCGTCACAACACCGTGTTAGGAGAGAGATATGGCTGTCGACCCAAATCAATGGACGCAGAAGACCCGCGAAGCCTTCACCGAAGGCCGAGCGGTCGCAGAGTCAAAATCGAATCCGGAGATGACCCCCGAGCACCTGCTCTTTGCCATGGTGGGACAACCCGACGGCATCGTGCTTCCAATCCTCCAAGCAATGGATCGCGAACCACTCGCCGTCCGCAACGAACTCACGGCGAAGATCGCAAAGCTCCCCAGCGCCTACGGCAGCGAGATCCGCCAATCTCGCGAGCTCATCAGCGCATTCGAGAACGCCGACCAGGTTCGTCAAGACCTCGACGACGACTACCTCTCAACCGAACACCTCCTCCTCGCCATGGCCGACCGGCTCGGTCTCGAACGCAAACAGGTCCTCGAAGCGCTGCGGTCGGTTCGCGGCTCGCATCGTGTCACGTCGGCAAACCCCGAGAACCAATACCAGTCGCTCGAGAAGTTCGCACGCGACCTGACCGCCGACGCCCGAGCCCAAAAACTCGACCCGGTCATTGGTCGCGACGACGAGATCCGTCGAGTTATCCAAGTCCTCAGCCGACGAACAAAGAACAACCCAGTGCTCATTGGCGAACCCGGCGTCGGCAAGACCGCCATCGTCGAAGGACTCGCCAACCGCATCGTCGAAGGCGACGTTCCCGAGTCGCTCAAGAACAAGCGCATTCTGTCGCTCGACCTTGCCTCAATGGTCGCCGGATCGAAATTTCGCGGTGAGTTCGAAGAGCGCCTCAAAGCCGTGCTCAAAGAGATCTCCGACGCCGACGGCGAAATCATCACCTTTATCGACGAACTCCACACGGTCGTCGGTGCTGGCGCCGGTGGCGATAGCTCGATGGACGCGGGCAACATGCTCAAACCAATGCTCGCCCGCGGCGAACTCCGCATGATGGGCGCCACCACGCTCGACGAGTTCCGCAAGCACATCGAGAAAGACCCCGCGCTCGAACGTCGCTTCCAACAAGTGCTCGTCGAGCCACCATCGGTCGAAGACACCGTCGCGATCCTTCGAGGGCTCGCCGAGCGCTACGAAGTGCACCACGGCGTGCGTATCCAAGACGCCGCCCTCGTCGGCGCCGCGGTCCTGTCGGATCGCTACCTCACGGGACGCTTCCTGCCGGACAAGGCAATCGACCTCGTCGACGAGGCAGCATCGAAGCTCCGTATCGAAATCGACTCCGTCCCGATCGAAATCGATGTGGTCGACCGGCGTATACGCCAGCTCGAAATGGAACGGGTCGCGCTCGAGAAAGAAAGCGACCGCGCCAGCGAAGCACGCCTCGCCGATCTCGAGGGTGAGGTCGCTGACCTCAGCGAAAAATTGAGCGCCATGAAGGTTCACTGGCAGTCAGAAAAGGACGCGATCAGCCAGATTCGCTCACGCAAGGAACAGCTCGAACAACTTCGGCTCGACATTGAGCGCGAAGACGACCTCACCAGGGCTGCCGAGATCCGATACGGACTCATCCCCGAACTCGAAGCCGAAATCGACGAGGCAACCGCACGCCTCGAAGACCTCCAGGGCGACACCGTCATGTTGAAAGAGGAGGTCGACGCCGAAGACATCGCCGAAGTCGTGAGCGCCTGGACCGGAGTGCCCGTCAGCCGACTGCTCGAAGGCGAAGTGCAAAAGCTCATCCGCCTCGAAGAAGTTCTTCACGAACGGGTCATTGGCCAGAACGAGCCGGTCGAAGTCGTCGCGAACGCCATCCGCCGCAGTCGCGCAGGCCTGTCTGACCCCAACCGACCAATTGGTAGCTTCCTGTTTCTCGGGCCAACGGGTGTTGGCAAGACCGAGCTCGCTCGATCGCTCGCCGACTTCCTGTTCGACGACGAGCGGGCAATGATCCGAATCGACATGAGCGAGTACATGGAGAAGCACTCGGTCTCCAGACTCATCGGCGCACCTCCCGGCTACGTTGGCTACGACGCAGGAGGCCAACTCACCGAAGCGGTTCGACGGCGCCCATACGCAGTCGTGCTACTCGACGAAGTCGAGAAGGCGCACGCTGATGTCTTCAACGTGCTTTTGCAGCTGCTCGACGACGGCCGCCTCACCGACGGTCAAGGGCGTACGGTCGACTTCACCAACGTCGTGCTGATCATGACGTCGAACCTGGCCGACGATCCAGCCACCTTCTTCCGCCCCGAGTTCATCAACCGGATCGATGACATGGTGCGTTTCAATGAGCTCACCAAAGAAGATCTGCGTCAGATCGTCGACATCCAACTCGACATCTTCCGCAAGCGACTTGACGATCGACATATTTCGCTCACCGTCTCCGACGCCGCTGCCGAATGGCTGGCCGAGGAGGGCTACGACCCGGCCTTTGGCGCTCGTCCGCTCAAGCGGGTGGTGCAACGCCAGGTGGCTGACGCGCTCGCTGTTGCACTGTTGGACGGCTCGTTCGTCGAGGAGACAACGATCCACGTCGACACAAACGCTGACGGTTCCGCGTTGACGTTCTCGTAAGAGACGCAAATCTGCGCGGCTCGTTGGCGCAACACAAACGCAATCAAACGCGACCGAACGCGAAATATCCGCGATGGGATTTGACTATGTGTGAATTTCGCGCGGAAGCTCTGGTCGAACGTGCCTAAGGTACGTCTCCACATCCTCCTTCACGACGAGGGAACCAATGGGCGAAAAAGGGAAAGGTTCTCAATGAACTCCACAACACAACTCGGCCGCAAGAAGGCGGCGGTCGGCGTAGGGGCCGTACTGCTTCTTGCTGCTTCGTTGATCACGGTCGGTGCCGCGGTAAGCGCGCAATCCGGACCAACAGCGGATTGCTCCAGCGACAATCCAATCCAGTTCGGCACCGAGTACTTCGGATCCGCCGACCTCGACAACCACCTGGTGTCGTCCGGCCCAACTGAGCGCACGTACAACTACGATCTCGCTGCAGGAACCTACGAGATTTCCGCAGTGTCAACCGACGGATACGAAGGCCGCGATGTGGTCAACCAATCCGAAGAACAGTGGTTTGCCCAATTCCTCGCCGCCGACGGCTCGGTCCTCGCAACGACCGATACCACCGCTGACGTTGAAGACGAGGTCCGAATTGGGCTGTGGTCCGGTTCCATTGGTGAGGTCACCCTCGAAGCTGCCGCGACGTCGGTTCGCCTCGTGCACATCGCTCCTGGAGCTGCCTCACCGAACTCGGTTCGACCGGTCTGCCTTGGAGCAACCCCGACCGGCGATGCGCCCGTCAACCTCGAATCCAGCATCACCGTCGATTTTGACTCAGAGAACCTGGACCCATCGGTCGTCTCTGTTGTGTGCGGCGATGGCGACCTGCAATCCAGTGAAGGTACGGCAGTCGATCTCGTCGTCGATCCAGTCGCACCCGGAACCGAATGCACCGTCGAGTACCCAGCTGAGCACCTCTGCATCATGTCGGTGACCGCCGACGGGCAAGAAGATGCAATCGAGGTTGTTGAAACCACCGGCGTCAAGGTCATCACCTTCCCGTCCGATGTTTCCGTCGATGTCCTCGTCGACATCGACTGCAACGCTCCAGACCAAATCGTTGACCTTCCCGAAGACATTCCAACCGATGTTCTCGACGAGACAATTACCAATCCAAGTGACAACGATTCGTCAGATGCTGATCCAGCCGACCCTGCTCCAGCAGCGGTTGTGCCAACGCCCGAGGTTCTTTCCGAGGTCGTCACCGCACCTGTTGCTCAGGTGCAGCCAGGAAACCCAACCTTTACCGGATAAGCCCTTTTCGCCCAGCGGGCACCGGCTTTGGCGTCTTTGTGACCGGAGTCGGTGCCCCCGGGTAAGGGTGTCATGAACGTCTGCCGATAAGCTTCGCCAGTCGGATTTTCGACTGAGAGGACAGCCCATGGGCGCAACAGTCATTGTTGGGACACAGTGGGGCGACGAAGGCAAAGGTAAGTTCACCGACCTTCTCGCTCGTGATATGTCAACGGTGGTGCGCTTTCAGGGCGGCCACAACGCGGGACACACCATCGTCGTCGACGGTGAGAGTTTCGCACTCCAACTCGTTCCTTCCGGAGTGCTCTATCCGCACATCACTCCGGTGATTGGAAATGGTGTCGTCGTTGACGCCGGCGTCCTCATCAAAGAGATGGAGATGCTCGAGTCCAAAGGCGTCGACACCTCTCGTCTTCGGGTCAGCGGCAACGCCCATCTGATCTTTCCGTATCACCAGAGCCTCGACGCTCTGCAAGAACGCCACTTGGGAAAGAACAAGCTCGGCACGACAAAGCGCGGAATTGGCCCGGCATACGCCGACAAGTCGATGCGCACAGGTCTTCGGGTGCAGGATCTTCTCGACGAGAAGATCTTCCGGGAGAAGCTCGAGGTCGTCCTCAACCAGCTCAACCCAATCATGACCCGGGTGTACAACAAGCTCGCGTTTGATATTGACGAGATCGCGTCGACGTTCCTGAACGAATATCAGCCGAAGATCGCACCGCTCGTCATCGACGCAATCTCTCTTGTACACGAACGCCTCGAAGCCGGAGATGATGTTCTCCTCGAGGGAGCGCAAGCAACCTTCCTCGACCTCGACCACGGTACGTACCCATTCGTGACCTCATCGAACCCGACCGCGGGCGGCGCCTGCGTTGGTTCAGGCGTCGGTCCCATGTATGTCGATCGAGTCGTCGGTGTTGCCAAGGCGTACATCACCCGTGTGGGTGCCGGTCCGTTCCCGACCGAGCTGTTTGACGAGGTCGGCGATCACATCGTCGATGTTGGTCACGAGTACGGCACGAACACCGGCCGTAAGCGTCGTCCGGGATACTTCGACTGCGTCATGATGCGATACGCCCGCCGGGTGAATTCGCTTTCTGAGCTCGCAATCGTGAAGCTCGATGTGCTCGACCAGCTGGACGAGATCAAGGTGTGCGTTGGCTATGAACACGAGGGTCAACGTCTCGACGACTTCCCGTATCACCAGACGGTGCTCCACAACGTGAAGCCCATTTACGAAACGCTTCCCGGCTGGAAGACTGACCTCACCGGGGTCACCGACCGTTCCGAGCTTCCCCAAGAAGCCGACGACTACCTCACGTTCCTGCAAGAGCAGTGCGGTATGCCAGTCACGATGGTCGGTGTTGGTCCGGGCCGTACGCAAGTCCTCACCTTCAACCAATAGGAGCTGGTCTCGATGACCCGAGTTGTCGTCGTTGGATCCGGAGGACGCGAGCACGCGCTCGCCGACGTGCTGTCGCGCACGGCGAGCGAAGTCATCGTCACTCCGGGAAACCCCGGTATCCCAGGTTCGGTGGCCACACCGGCGATCGAGCTCGACGCCGACCTGTTTGTTATCGGGCCAGAGATCCCTCTCGTCGACGGTCTCGCCGACGAGCTCCGCGCACAAGGCAAGCTGGTCTTTGGGCCCGGAGCCGACGGTGCCCAGCTCGAGGGCAGCAAGGCATACATGAAGGAGCTGCTCGTGGCTGCGGGTGTTCCCACGGCAGCGCACGGGTCGTTCACCGAACCCGGCCCGGCGGTTACGTTCCTCGACACGATGACCGCCCCGTTCGTTATCAAGACCGATGGGTTGGCTGCCGGCAAGGGTGTGCTGGTCACCAACGACCGAGTCGAGGCCGAAGCTGCAATCCACGAATACCTCTCTGGCGATGCGTTCGGCGCTGCAGGATCGACCGTGGTCATCGAAGAAGGACTGGTCGGCCCCGAGGTATCGGTCTTTGCGATCTGCGACGGCACGAAAGCAGTCGCACTGGCTCCCGCCCAAGACCACAAGCGAATCTTCGATGGCGACCGAGGTCCAAACACTGGTGGCATGGGCGCCTACACGCCGCTTCCCTGGGCCGATCCCACTCTGGTCGACGTGATTATGCGCGACGCGATCGAGCCGACACTCGCAGAGTTGCGGCGACGGGGTATCGACTATCGAGGCACGCTCTTTGCCGGGCTGATGCTCACCGGTAGCGGACCCAAAATGCTCGAGTACAACGTGCGGTTCGGCGATCCAGAAACCCAGGTCGTTTTGCCACGAATCGACTCCGATCTGGTGCAGCTGCTCAGCCAAGCAGCTGCCGGAAACATCGAATCCACACCAACGTTTTCTGACGATGCTGTCGTCACGGTCGTCTGTGCCAGCGAGGGATATCCAGCGTCGGCGCGAACCGGAGATGTTATCGAGGGGCTCGATGACGCTCGGAATCTCGACGGGGTTTCGGTATACGCAGCGGGGGTCAAGACCAACGCCGCCGGTTCACTCATCACCGGTGGTGGGCGAGTGCTCAACGTGGTGGGTCGCGGGCCCACGATGGACGAGGCAGTGGCTCGCGCATATCGCGGCGTCAGCAAGATTTCGTGGCCGGGCATGCAGTACAGGTCCGATATCGCAAACCAAGCAATCGATTCTTAGGAGTTGTCCGTGAACGCCATCGGCAATGTTCTCGCAGGCCGTTATGCCAGTGCCGACATGGTGGCCATTTGGTCGCCCGAGGCAAAGATCGTCCTTGAGCGCGAGCTTTGGATTGCGGTGTTGAAAGCACAAGCCGAGCTCGGCGTCGATGTGCCCGACGGCGTCGTCGAGGCCTACGAGGCAGTCGTCGACCAGGTCGACCTTTCGTCGATTGCCGAGCGGGAACTCGTGACCCGCCACGATGTGAAGGCTCGAATCGAAGAGTTCAGTGTCCTTGCTGGTCATGAGCACATTCATAAGGGCATGACGTCGCGCGATCTCACCGAGAACGTCGAACAATTGCAGATTCGTCGTGGTCTCGAGCTTGTGCGAGCTCGCATGGTCGCGACCCTGGCTCGATTGACCGAGCGAGCAGTCGAATATTCTGACCTCGCTATGGCCGGGCGAAGCCACAATGTGGCGGCACAGGTGACGACACTTGGCAAACGGTTCGCGTCGGCGACCGAAGAGTTGCTTCAGGCGCACGCTCGTGTCGATGAACTCATTTCGCGCTACCCGTTGCGTGGCATCAAGGGCCCAATGGGAACCCAGCAAGATCTTCTCGATCTGCTCGGTGACGCGGCGACCGTGGCCGATCTCGAGCAACGCGTGGTTGCCCATCTCGGCTTCGACGCGTCGCTCGACAGTGTTGGTCAGGTCTACCCTCGCTCGCTCGACTTCGATGTTGTCTCTGCGCTGCTTCAGGTGTGTTCTGGTCCGGCAAGCTTCTGCAACACGTTGCGTCTGATGGCGGGCCAAGAGGTCGTGACCGAAGGTTTCAAAGAAGGCCAAGTGGGCTCGTCGGCAATGCCACACAAGATGAACGCCCGCTCGTCTGAACGCGTCGGAGGATTTCAGGCGATCCTTCGCGGCCACGTGACCATGGTGGGTTCGCTCGCCGGCGATCAATGGAACGAAGGCGATGTCAGCTGTTCGGTGGTGCGGCGCGTTGCCCTACCTGACGCATTCTTCGCCATCGACGGCATGTTCGAAACGTTCCTTACAATCCTTGATGAGTTCGGAGCGTTCCCTGCGGTCATTGACCGTGAGCTCGAGCGTTACCTTCCGTTCCTGTCGACGACGAAGTTGCTGATGGCTGCGGTCAAAACGGGCGCTGGTCGAGAAGAGGCGCACGAGGCAATCAAAGAGCATGCGGTCGCTGTTGCCCTCGACATGCGTGAACGGGGCCTGAGCGCGAACGACCTCCTCGCCCGCCTCGACGCAGACGACCGGTTTCCTGTCGACCCGGCCGAACTCGACGCTGCGATCTCGAACCCGATCACCCTTGCTGGTTTGGCTCCCGAGCAGGTGCAGGCAATCGAGCAGCGGGTACGAGCGTTGGTCGACGCCGACCCCGAAGCAGCGAGCTACCGACCCGGGGAGATCCTGTAGCGACGAATCGCCGAAGTCACAGTCTTTCGTCGAGGCATTGGTTCAATTGCGCGAATAGGTTTGACGACGTGACGGTTGACCTTCCCCACCTGTACGCCGGAAAAGTTCGGGAGATGTACGACGCTGGGGACGGCACGTTGCTCATCGTGGCGAGCGACCGGCTATCGGCGTTCGACGTTGTCATGGCCGAACCCGTTCCAGACAAGGGACGGGTCCTGACTGCTATCTCCGCCTTTTGGTTCGAGCAGCTCGCCGACGTGGCGCCCAACCACCTCATCAGTACCAACATTGCCGACTTCCCCGATGGGGCGAAAGATCCCGAGCTTGCGGGTCGGACAATGCACGTTCGTAAAGCCGAGATGCTGCCGATCGAGTGCATTGTTCGCGGCTATGTTGCTGGCTCGGCGTGGAAGGAATACGACGACACCGGGACGATCCATGGCGTGAGCGTCGAGACCGGGTTGTCGAAGAGCGCGAAACTGTCCGAGCCGCTGTTCACGCCGTCGACCAAAGCCCAAGATGGCCTTCACGACGAGAACATCTCGTATGAACGAGCAGTCGACATGGTCGGCGCCGAACTGGCAGCCAAAGCCCGCGACATCTCTCTTGAGCTTTACAGTCGGGCAGCCGACTACGCCGCCGAACGCGGAATCATCATTGCCGACACCAAATTCGAGCTGGGATTGATAGACGGCGAACTCGTGATCGCCGACGAAGTGTTGACCCCCGACAGCTCGCGGTTCTGGCCTGCCGATCAGTGGGAACCGGGGGCGACGCCTCCAAGTTTCGACAAGCAGCCAGTGCGCGATTTTCTCGATTCGCTCGAGTGGGACAAGACCCCGCCGCCGCCGCCAGTTCCCGACAGTGTGATCGCCAGTGCCGCCGAACGATATGTCGAAGGCTACGAGCGGTTGACTGGACGGTCATTCTCCAATTGGGTCTGAACCGTCGGTGAGCGGTCCTGTTCTCTCCAACCAACTCCATCATTCCGCTACAAATATCTGCACGACAAGATAGGTTCGAACCATGAAGTTTCACGCCGTGATCGACGTTCAATTGCACCCCGGTATTGCCGACCCTCAGGGTTCGACGATCGAGCGTGCACTCCCGACACTCGGCTTCGATGGCATCTCTGGTGTCCGAGCAGGCAAGAGTATCCACCTCGACATCGAGGCCGACGACGCGGCTTCAGCTGAGGCACAGCTTGGCGAGGTGTGCGAGAAGTTCTTGACGAACCCGGTGATCGAAGACGCGTCGATCACCATTGTTGAATTGGCCGAGGCCAACTAATGGCGGCGAAGGTCGGCGTCGTCCGTTTCCCTGGCACCAACTGCGAGTTCGATACGGTCGAAGCAATCGACGCTCTTGGAGGCCAAGGCGAAATCCTGTGGCACGGCGATGCGTCGCTTGGCGATAGCGATGCGGTCATCATCGCTGGCGGTTTCGCCCACGGCGACTACCTGCGTCCGGGAGCGATCGCTCGATTTAGCCCGATCATGGACGCGGTTGTTGCGGCTGCCAACAACGGCATGCCAGTCATTGGGATCTGCAATGGATTTCAGGTGCTGACCGAAGCTGGTCTGCTTCCAGGAGCCCTGCAAAAGAACGCAGGACTGAAGTTCATCAACGACTGGCAGATACTGAAGGTGGCGTCGACGAACTCGGCACTCACGTCGGCCGCCGAGGTCGGCCAAGAGCTGAACATTCCAATCAATCATTTCGAGGGTAACTACACGTGTAGTCCCGAAACGCTCGCCGAGCTCAAAGCAAACGATCAGATCGTGCTGACGTACGTCCCCAACCCGAACGGTTCGGTCGGCGACATTGCGGGCGTGTGCAATGCGGAGCGCAACGTCGTCGGGCTTATGCCGCACCCCGAGCGTGCCAGCCACGCCTTGCTTGGATCGACCGACGGCAACGTGCTCTTGCAGAGCATTCTCGACTCGGTCGGTGCAGCCGTTTAGTACTGGTCGATCCAAGCATTTCAGCCGGGGTTCACGGTTAGGCCTTGCTGGTACGAAAGCTCGTTGCTGCGTCGATGACGTGTGCAGTTGTGGCTTGGATCTCTCGTGATCGCTCGGGCCCAAAGCCCTGACGAATGTCGAAGTCCTCGGTTTCGATCGAGCGGGCACCTCGAGCACTTGCGCCCATTGCCATGTCTCGAACGAGCCCGGATGGCCCACACAACGCAACGTGGTGATCTTCCATACCTGCTGGGAAGAGCGAATCGAGAGCATCGGGAGTCAACCTCGAACCAGAGGTGTAGAGGTGGAGTTTGATCCGCCCGTCGGCTTCGGCCGCCCGAAGCAGATCGACCAATGGGTCGTTCTCGACAGACTTGCAGGCATAGAGCACGGTCGGAGCGCGGTCGGTGGAGCGCAGGCCATCGAGTGAAGCGAGGAACGGGGTGATACCGACACCGCCAGCGATCCACACGGTCTGGTCGTGACGATCAGAGGTCGGTGTGAACTCCCCGTATGGTCCTTCGACTCGAACGCTTGCCCCAACGAGGTCCGTGTCGGGAAGTTGGTCACTCCAGTCGCCGAGGTGACGTATGTAGAACACGAGATGGTCAGAATTCGGACTGCTCGCGATCGAGAAAGGATGCGGTTCTCGCATGCCTCGAGCACCGAAGCGCAGCCAGGCGAACTGACCCGGCGAAAACCGAAGGGCGTCACCGTCAGGGGCCAGTTCGATTCGAGTGAGTGAACCAACGTGCTCGCTCTCGACAACGGTGTATTTCGTGCCTTGGGCTACGGCGTCACGGACGACAACTCGAGCTATCCATGCAACGAGTCCGGCCACCATGAAGCCGGTGAACCACCAGCCCCAAGGCGACGCGTTGTCGTAGGGCTTCATTGCGGTGAAGAAGTGCCAGCTCGCAAACGCAAACGGCAGGCCGAACAGTTTGTGGGTCCACTTCCACCAGCGGTAGGGGATGAGGCGAGCAAGGCTTACGCCAATGAGTCCGTACAACATGAGCTCGCCAGTTTCGGCGAGGTCTTCGGCAGCATCTGCAACAGACCTGCTCGCTCCCGCAACGAGCTGAGCGCCTTTGGTATCGGGTTCGATTTGGGTGTGCAAGAGCATTGCCGGAATTGCGAGTGCGCCAGCCCAACGATGACCTCGATACATCGAGTCGAGGCCGCCCCAGAACCGCTCCAGAAACGAGAGGCGGAGCGCCAAGATGAAGCTCCACGACATGAGCACGATCGATGATGCGCCGAACCACATGGAGAACGTGCTGGCCTGATCGAGACCGGTGGTCCCGGTGAAGGCGAACCACCCAACAATGACCGAGAAGACCATCGCTAGTGGTCCAAGCCAATGCAGCGACAACTTCGGCATGCGAATCCACGTTGGGGTGAGGTGCCAATCGGCTCTAGTGCCGAGAAGGAAGGAACGAATGTTTGACATGATGCCAGCATGACAAGCAGTAGCTGAAGATTCGCTGAAGGCTTCGATCGACAGTGGTTCGCGTCTTCAGCGATTCTTCAGCGAGCGGTCGTCATGGTGACTAACCCACCGCTCGGTGTGGCCAACGAAAGGCAAGACAGATGGAGACCAAGACCGCACTAGGAGCCACCGGTGGCGTTACGCGCCGTCTCACAACTCGACCGGCCGTCCTAAGGTGAGCCTATGCGCCTGCTGGTAGTCGAAGACGAAGTCGTCATGGCCGAATCGCTCCGCGACGGGTTGGAGAACGAGGGCTTCGCCATCGATGTTGCAAGTGACGGAGAGGAGGCGCTGTGGTATGCCTCCGAAGCGGACTACGACGCGATCATTCTCGACTTGATGCTGCCCAAGCTCAATGGTTTCAAAGTCTGTCGGACCTTGCGTGAACGAGATGATTGGACGCCGATACTCATGCTCACTGCAAAAGATGGGCACCTCGACGAAGCCGAAGGTCTCGACACAGGCGCAGATGACTATCTGACAAAGCCGTTTGCGTTCGTCGTGTTATTGGCGCGAGTGCGATCGTTGCTACGACGGAAAGGAACAACCAAACCTGTTCGCCTCGATGCCGGCGATCTTGTCCTTGACCCGGTCACCCACGAGGTACGTCGCGGTGATGCGTCGATCGATGTGACGCCGAGAGAGTTCGCAATCCTTGAGTACTTGCTCACCCACCGGGGCGAAGCCGTTTCTAAACAGACGTTGCTCGAACACGTATGGGATTTCGATTTCGATGGCGGCCCCAACATCGTCGAGGTCTACGTGGGTTCGCTGCGCAAAAAGATCGACGCACCCTTCGATAGGTCGGCGATCGTGACGGTTCGTGGCGCTGGATACATGCTGGATCCGTCTGGTGGATAAATTGCGCCGTTTCCGTCGGTCGATCCGAGGCCGTTCGACGCTGCTCGCCATGACCATCGTCCTGCTCACGCTCGTCGCCGGCAGCTTTTTGCTTCTTCAGGCCTACAGGGGTCAGCTCACGAGCAATCTCGATGTGTCACTTGAACAACAGGTTGCTGATCGGGTAGGGCTTGTCGACAACGGCGGCGATAAATCGTTGCTGACCACGGTGCTACAAGACGAAGCGTTCGTATGGATCGGCGATATCGATGGCAACGCGACCGCCCAAGGCGGAGCGATCTTTCCTCTCGAAAATCCTGTTCCTGATCCAATTGGTCGAGTTATCACCGTCGAGCTTCTTGTCGAAGAACGAAAGCCCGATGAGATCGAAGTCGAACGAATGGAACTTCGTTTGGCAAGCGGGCAATCGAGTGCCGGTCAAGTCGTTCTTGCCGGTGCCGAGCTCGAGACGATCGATGAGACGGTCGGCGGACTTGCACGCCTGTTTGCGTTTGCTGTTCCGGTGATGGTCGCCATCGTCGGCGCTTTGGTCTGGTTCATTACAGGCCGAGCATTGCAGCCGGTCGCATCGATCCAGGAGCGCGCCTCGTCGATCACCGGAACGACCTTGTTCGATCGGGTACCCGTGCCCGAGTCCGGCGATGAGATCGAAGATCTTGCACATACGGTCAACGACATGCTCGACCGACTCGAATCTCACGACGTCGCTATCCGACAGTTCAGCTCCGATGCGTCCCACGAACTAAAGAGTCCGGTCGCGAATATTCGCGCATTGCTAGAGACCAGCAGTAGCAGCGGAAATGACTGGCAATCGATCAAGGCCAAACTCACCGGCGAGACCGATCGCTTGGGCGATCTCGTCGACAACCTGCTGTTTTTGGCATCACATCTTGACGAACACCGATTGGTCGACGCGGTGCCTGTGTCGCTTGACGAGCTCCTCTTTGCTGAGGCCGAGCTGGTTTCGGCAACGACCTCGCTACGCGTCGACTTGTCCGGCATCGAGCCGGTCACGGTAGTTGGTTCGCGAACCGACCTTGGACGGCTCGTTCGGAACGTGGTCGACAACGCTGTTCGTCATGGTGACGAGCGGATTGCGTTATCACTGTCGGGCGAGGATGCGCACGCTGTTGTGCTCACCGTTGCCGATGACGGGCCTGGCATACCGCTCGAGCATCGTGAGCGAGTCTTCGAGCGGTTCACACGCCTCGACGAGTCGCGAGCTCGCAATGACGGTGGCACCGGCCTTGGTCTCAGCATCGTGTCGCAGATTGCGATTGCCCACGGCGGCGACGTCCGGATCGACGAATCCGACACGCTCGGCGGAGCGGCCGTCGAGGTGCGCCTGCGAACAAGAGATTTTACGAACGTCACAGCGCCTAATTGACCATCGTTGAGAGCGGACCGTTAGGTTGGCACCCATGGCTGAGCCTTTGCATCGCGCCCTTGGACTGACCGACGACGAAGCCGAATCGATCGATGAGATTCTTGGTCGGGAGGCCAATCCTCTCGAGCTCTCGATGTATTCGGTAATGTGGTCCGAGCACTGCTCCTACAAGTCGTCCCGCATTCACCTCAAGCGTCTTCCCACCGAAGCCCCTTGGGTGCTTGTTGGGCCCGGTGAGAACGCGGGTGTGGTCGATCTCGGCGATGGAATCGCCGGCGCGTTCCGAATCGAAAGCCACAACCATCCGTCGGCCATCGAGCCCTATCAGGGTGCAGCGACCGGTGCAGGTGGTATCTTGCGCGACATCTTTACCATGGGCGCTCGCCCGATAGCGCTGATGGACCCGCTGCGCTTCGGACCGATCGACGATGCACGCAGCCGCTGGATTGCCGAAGGCGTCGTCAGTGGCATCTCCGGTTATGGAAACTCGGTGGGTGTGCCCACGGTCGGCGGCGAGACCATTTTCGACGAGACCTACGCAGGCAACCCGCTCGTCAACGTCTTTTGCCTGGGCACCATGCCAACGGAACGACTCGTGTTAGGCGAAGCGACCGGGCTTGGAAATGTGGCCATACTCTTTGGCTCATCGACCGGCCGTGACGGCATCGGCGGCGTGAGCGTTTTGGCCTCGGCCGGATTCGATGATTCCCAAGATGAAAGCGCCAAGCGGCCGAGCGTTCAGGTAGGCGACCCCTACGAGGAGAAGCGCCTCATCGAGGCGTGTCTCGAACTGCTCAACGAAGGTCTCGTCGTTGGTATTCAGGACCTCGGTGGCGCCGGGTTTGTGTGCGCAACGTCCGAAACGGCGTCTCGCGGCGGCATGGGTATGGATGTCGATGTCACTGCGGTGCATCGTCGCCAAGATGGCATGGAGCCCTTCGAAGTCATGACGAGTGAGAGCCAGGAACGGATGCTCGCAATTGTCGAACCCGACGGCGTCGACCGCGTGCTCGAACTGTGTGCGAAGTGGGAAGTGCAGGCCTCGGTCGTTGGCAAGGTCGTCGAGGGTGGCGACCTTCGAATCCTTGACGGGTGGGACGGCGAAGAGCTTGCGAACATTCCGGCATCATCGCTGCACGATGCAGCACCGCTCTACGACCGGCCAATGGAAGTGCCCGATCGCTCGAGCGAAATCGACCCAGCCGACCTCGATGCGCCCGCCGACCTCTGGGCGGATCTGAGCGACCTATTGATGGACACGTCGTGGGTGCACAACCAGTACGACAGTCAACTATTTCTCAACACGGTCATTGGGCCGGGAAACGATGCAACGCTGCTTCGGCTCAAGCATCCAACCACCAACGTCGACACCGGCCGAGGCATTGGTCTGACGACTGACGGCAACCATCACTGGTGCATTGTGAACCCGTTTCGTGGCGCCGCGATGACCGTCGCCGAATCCATCCTGAACTTGGCATGCGTCGGGGCTAAACCTCTGGCGCTGGTCAACAATCTGAACTTCGGCAACCCCGAGCATCCAGTGACCATGTGGCAGCTCAGCCAAGCCGTCGACGGTATGGCCGAAGCATGCACCGAGTTCAACGTTCCCGTGGTGGGCGGCAACGTCAGTCTGTACAACGAGGCAAACGGCAAGAACATCGATCCAACACCGGTCGTTGGAACCCTCGGCATGACCGAACAGATCGAGCACATCCCACCGGGCATGGCGTTGACCGAAGGCCACCGCATCATCGTGCTCGGCCCCGAAGGCACTGGCCTTGGAGGGTCGCTTTGGGCCCGGGCGAATGGCGCGATCGGCGGCGACCTTCCAGAGCTTGACTACGAGATGCATTTACGTGTCGCGGAGGTGACCCGCAAGCTCGTCTCGGGCGGTGTGGTTTCGGCCGTACACGACATTGGCGCTGGTGGTCTCGGTCTGGCGATTGCCGAGATGGCGATCGCCGGCGGGGTTGGGGTCATTGCCGCCCGCATCAAGAATCATGATCAGTTGTTCTCCGAGGCGCCTTCGCGAGTGGTGGTTGCGGTGGCTCCCGACAACATGCAGATCGTCGAGAACATGGCCGAGTCAATGGGCGTCCCAATCACCCGGCTCGGGTTAGCGCAGGGAGATCAGATCTCGTTCAAGGGTCTTATCGAAGGATCGTTGGCGAACGCCGAGGAAACCTTCCGGACCAAGCTTCCAAAGGCAATGGGAGCCCTCTAGATCATGTGCGGCATCTTCGGGGTTTATGCACCAGGGCGAATGGTCGCGCACCTCACATATCTGGGTCTCTACGCCCTCCAGCACCGAGGGCAAGAGTCTGCGGGCATGGCGGTGAGCAATTTCGAAGATGTCATGGTCGTCAAAGAGATGGGGTTGGTCTCGAACGTGTTCGACGATCGTGCGCTCACGTCCTTACCCGGAGACATCGCTGTTGGCCAGACCCGTTACTCGACCACTGGTCATTCACAGTGGCGAAACGCCCAACCGATTTACCGCGGTTCTGGCGACCTCCAGTTCGCGCTTGGTCACAACGGAAACCTCGTCAACACCGAAGAGCTGGCCTCCGATGCTGGAATGTTGCCAGGCACCGTTGCGAGCGACTCCGATCTTGTGGGGGAGCTGGTCGCATTCGAGATGTTCAACGGTTCGAAGGACGCAACGAATCCGCTCCTTCATGCCATGCAGCAGGTGCTTCCGAAGTTGCGGGGTGCGTTCTGTTTTTCGGTGATGGATCAGCGACAGATCATTGGCGTGCGTGACCCGAACGGTTTTCGCCCCCTTTCGCTTGGTCGCCTCGATGGTGGTGGCTGGGTGTTGGCGTCGGAGAATCCGGCGTTCGATGTGGTCGGGGCGTCGTTTGTTCGCGAGCTCGACCCGGGCGAAATGGTCATCATCGACGAGTTCGGCGTGACGTCACTTCGTCCGTTCGACGAAAGCGTTGTCGATCCGAAACTGTGCATCTTCGAGTTCGTCTATTTTGCTCGACCCGACACTCGCCTCTACGGACAGAACGTGCACCAGGCTCGTGTTCGCATGGGCGAGAGCTTGGCCGAACAGGCGCCCGTCGAGGCAGATCTCGTCATGGGTGTTCCCGAGTCCGGGATTCCGGCCGCCGAGGGGTTTGCCCGAGCGAGCGGCATTCCATTTGGTCATGGCCTGGTGAAGAACCGATACATCGGGCGCACGTTCATTGCTCCAAGCCAAGAGCTTCGAGCGCTCGGTGTGCGGATGAAACTCAACCCGCTCACTGAAAATATTGCTGGCAAACGATTGGTCGTGGTCGACGATTCGATCGTTCGCGGCACGACCACAAAGGCCATGGTCGCAATGCTTCGCGGGGCTGGAGCCACCGAGGTCCACCTCCGCATCTCGTCGCCACCGTATCGCTGGCCGTGCTTCTACGGTATGGACACCGGGACTCGCAGCGAGTTGCTCGCCGCAAACCTGACAGTCGATGAAATTCGGGAGTACATCGGTTGTGACTCGATCTCGTACTTGCATCTCGACGCGATGGTCGACTCGATCGGTGCGGTCAACGCCGGCTTTTGTGATGCCTGCCTGACCGGGAACTATCCCATCGACATCCCGGTCAACCTGTCGAAAAACGTGCTCGAGTCGGGTGAAGAGCGCCACCAGACGAGCACGATTGCCCGTTCCTTGCAGGGAAATCGCGAAGCCACATCGAACGACACACTGTTCTCTTGAAAAGGGGACTGGTTAGGAAGCCATGAGTAGCTACAAGGATGCCGGCGTAGATATCGAGGCTGGCGAGGACGCCGTCGAACGCATCAAGCCGCTCGTGGCGTCGACTAATCGGCCTGGGGTCACCGGTGGTATTGGCGGGTTCGGTGGGTTATTCGACCTTGGCGCTGCGGGCCACGACGGCTCGATGCTGGTGTCGGCAACCGACGGTGTGGGTACGAAAGCCCTCGTGGCGACGATGGCCGGCCGCTTCGACACGATCGGCATCGATCTCGTTGCGATGTGCGTCGACGACCTCGTCTGCCAAGGAGCCGAGCCACTGTTCTTTCTGGACTACGTCTCGGTCGGCGCGCTCGACGCTGAACAAATGGAAGAGCTCGTCGGGGGAGTGGCCGACGGTTGCCGTCAGGCAAACTGTGCGCTCGTCGGCGGGGAGATGGCAGAGCATCCCGGCGTCATGGAGCCGGGCGAGTTCGATCTTGTTGGGTTCTCGGTCGGAGCGGTGAAACGGTCGGACGTGATCACGGGTGAGAACGTCGAGGTCGGCGACGCCATTGTTGGCATCTCATCGCCCAACCTCCGATCGAACGGGTTCTCACTCGTGCGCAAGATCATGTTCGAAACAGCGGGTCGCTCGCTCGACGACCCGGCATGGGATGGCGCGGATGCAACCGTCGCCGACGTGCTGCTCGAACCATCGGTCATCTACACACCAGCCGTTCTCGCTGTCGCCCAAGCATTCGATGTCCGAGCGGTTGCTCACATCACCGGTGGTGGCCTCCCCGGCAACCTTAACCGGGTGCTCCCAAAGAACGCCGATGCGCAGATCGACACGTCGACGTGGGGAGTGCCACCGATCTTCACCGAACTCCAGCGGCTCGGAAACGTTGCCACGAACGAGATGTTTCGTACGTTCAACATGGGAATCGGCATGACCCTCGTCGTGCCGTCAGCACAGGTCGATGCGGTGTGTGACCTCCTGCTCGAGCACGGTCACCCCGCCACCCAAATCGGCGAGATCACCGCGGGCACGAGCGTCGTGCATCTCGGCGAGGCAGTGACGGTCAGCCAATAGGCGACGGTTAATCGAAGATGTCGTCGATGTCGTCTGGCGCCATCCCGTCGCCGCTCTGATCGGTGTTGTCACAAAGACGTTGACCACTGGTTCCGCCCGCAAGGTGATACGCCTCGAGAAGCCAGTCGACCAGCTCATCATCGATCTCGGCCGGGTTGGTAATGTTGATGACATGGAAGTGCTTCTTTCCGAAGCTCGAAACTTTGCGTGAGAACCGGCCGCTCTCCACCTTGCGACCGAGAGAGAACCCAACGGCGGTCCATTTTGTCTTGGGACGGAGCTCGGCAAACATTGGCCCGTTCTTCAACAAGATACCGACCGGGAGTGGGTCGATGATGAGGCCTTCGAGGTCGCCAATCCGAGATATGACCGCGTCAAAAATTGGGCGCTCGAATGGTCGGGCCTGAGAAAAGTACTCGTCGATCGTGAATCCGGGCTCGCATGTGAGGTGGCTTTGGTTGACTTTCCCGAACACCCGATCACACTTCGGACACGTCCAACGTTCCATTTCTCTATCTTGATGCACGGCGCCGATTTATGTCGTATTCAAAAGAGAACTGCCGCCACGCGTGGATTCGTTCGTCAGGGGCGGTAATCTGTTCTCCGCTCGACCTTCGGGAAGAGTGGTTAGTTAGGTCCCGTGGTGAAGTCAGGAGTTCACGCCGCCCTGTCAAGGCGGAGGTCGCGAGTTCAAATCTCGTCGGGACCGCAAGAAAATTCTGGTCAGGTAGCTCAGTTGGCAGAGCGACCGCCTGAAAAGCGGTAGGTCCCCGGATCGACGCCGGGCCTGACCACCATCGCCATCGAATGAAGAGACCATCGCACACGCGGTGGTCTCTTCGCCTTTTCCGACCGCTTCGCGCGATGCAAGCCTGCGTGGCGAATGAACGCTCCCCGAAGGGTGCGATGCAAGCCTGCGCGGCGAATGAACAATTCCCGAAGGGCGCGAGCTCCACACGTAGTCGTCGACAATTGGGCCGGAGGCCAACGTCGACTACGTGTTCACAAGATGGCTGGCGGCCATGTCGAAGTAGTCGACCATGCGTTGCTCTATCTCGGGGTGAAGGTCGCCGCTGCGCACCGCGGCGAGCATGTGTTTGAGCCAGGCGTCCTTTTCGGCGGTGGTGATGACGAACGGCGCATGGCGCATCCGAAGGCGCGGGTGTCCGCGTTGATCTGAGTAGGTGGTGGGTCCACCGAAGTACTGCTGGAGGAACAACACCATGTGCTGGCGCGATTCGGTGAGGTCATCTGGATACAACGGACGGAGAAGGAGGTCGGTTTCGACAGCGTCGTAGAAGCGGTCGATCATCGCCGCAAACCAAGGAGTGCCGCCGACAGCTTCAAAGATCGATACCGGTTCGCTCATGGCTTCAGGTTAGACGTCGTTTCTTTGGGCCGGGTCTGGACGAAGATACACTTTGGGAATGGAACTCCGAAGCAGCAACATGAAGCGTTTGGATGGCGGGACGTTTGACGTGTTGGTCGTCGGCGGTGGCATCAATGGTGCGGTGTCTGCTGCGGTCCTCGCTGGACGCGGTCTCGATGTCGCGATTATTGATCGTGGCGACTGGGCTGGCTTTACGAGCTCGTCGTCGTCCAACCTGGCGTGGGGTGGTTTCAAGTACCTCAGCAACTACGAGCTCAACTTGGTCCGCAAGCTCTCGATGAGCCGAAACCGGCTGCTCAAGGCGTACCCATCGAACATCACACAGTTGGGTTTTCTCGCCGCACTCGACCAGACGTCGCCATTCCCGCCTTGGCTCGCCGCACTCGGCAGCTCGGCATACTGGGCAATCGGCAACTTCCAGACCCACCGACCACAGTTTCTTGGTCCCCAGGAAATCAAAGAACAAGAGCCTGTTGTCAAGATCGACAACGTGCGTGGCGGGATCGAATACTACGACGCATACCTGCGCGACAATGACAGTCGCTTCGTCTTCAATTTTGTGCGTCAAGCAATCGAAGCTGGCGCGACTGCAGCGAACTACGTCGAGATGACGTCGGCGACGCAACACGGAGCCAACTGGAACGTTGAGGTCCGCGACCTCGAAACCGACCAAACTCACCAGCTCACCGCAAAGGCCATCATCAACGCTGCTGGCCCGTTCGTCGACGAGCTGAACAAAAAGTGGGAGAACGAAACCGAGCATCGCATCGTGTACTCGAAGGGCATCCACTTGGTGGTTCCACGGCTCACCGAGAACGAACGTGTGCTCGCCTTCTTCGATGACACCCAACGACTCTTCTACGTGATCCCCATGGGTCAGCGGTCGGTCATTGGCACAACCGATACTCGAGTACAAACACCATTCACCGACGTCACCGTCGAAGATCGCGAGTTTTTGCTCGAGCAGATCAACGACCGACTCGACCTCGAAAAGCCGCTCACGATTGGCGACATCATCTCGGAACGCTGCGGGGTTCGACCGCTGGTCGTGCTCAACGATGGAAACGATCGAGAAGACATCGATTGGACGACGCTGTCTCGCAAACACGAGATCGATCTCGATCTGGAACGCCGGATCATCACGATCTTCGGTGGCAAGATCACCGATTGCCTCAACGTTGGCGAAGAAGTCGCCGACGAAGTCGAGAAGCTCGGATTTGCGCTCGATCCCGATCTTGGCGACTGGTACGGCGAACCTACCGACGAGGTTCGCGCCGACTTTATGGCCCAAGCCAAGCGGATGAAGCTCGACGAGCTGCGCCACAAGCAAGGCGTCGAACCGTTGAGCGAACGACTCTGGCGCCGCTACGGTCGTCGAGCGTTCGCGATGCTCGACGAGATCCGTGAAGATCCGGCAATGGGCGAAGACATCCTGGCTTCCGCCGACTACATCCGTGCGGAACTGCATCACGCAGCGCGACACGAGATGGTGACCCACCTCGAGGACTTCATGTTGCGCCGGTCAAAGATCGATCTCGTTGTTCGAAACGAGAAGATCCGGGAGGGCAATGGCCTCGCCGAGGTGGCAAATATTCTCTTTGGCGAGGATGGCGAAGCCAAGCTTGCGGCCTACCTCGAGCACAAAGACTCAGTCCTCGCTCCGGGCTAACGTTTGCTCAAGCGGCGGTGGGTGCGGGTCGACGGTCACAGCAGATATGAATCGGCGGTGAAGAATTAGCGGAGCCCTCACGTTGCGCTCGATCTGACCGTAAAGTTTTCCTATGAAGATCAACCGGAATGCCCTGGTTACCGTCCTTGTGTACCTCGTGCTGTTTGCGTTTGCCTTCTTTGCCGGCAGTGATATTGCCGCCGACGAATTCCTGCTCGAGGAAGGGACCCACGCCACCTACATCACTGCACCCTTTAGCGTGCTGTTCACGCTGGTGCTGAGTTTCGCTGGTATCGAGATCTTCGAGTCGAACACCTGGGCATACGTCATCTGGTTTGCGAGCGCTGCGCTCAACAGCGTCGCGATCTACATGCTGTCGAGTCGTGTCTACGCGATGCTTGGTTCGCAGTTGCCAACACGCGTGACGGCGTAACGCGACGCACAGCCTCTACTCGTACAACCGCGCCTGCTCGAGCGCAACGGTGATGTCGGCTCGCTCGTCGAACTGTTGAGAGACGATGTCTTCGGCGGCGACCAACGACGTCAGCGCTTGGCGCAATCGTGAACTCCCCGACAGTTGATCGAGCCACTCGGGACGAGACAACGGATCGACGCCCGCAGCTGCTGCGGCGTCGAACATGACCTCGAGTAGATGTACACCGACGACGGTTGGTTGGATCGACGTCGGGTTGGTCACATGAAGTTGGATCGCTGGAAGCGTCTCGTTCAGATAGATCGGCTCGACCGTCATCCCCGCAAGCAGCTCCGGAGTCATCTCGGTGGCGGTGAAGGTGACGCCATCGAGCCCCCGCGAGTTGAGCTCGCGAGCAGCAGCGTCAGCGTCGAGCCAAGGAGCCCCCACGATCTGAAACGGAATCTCTGTCCCGCGGCCATAGGACAGGTTCGTTGCTTCGAAGTAGATGGTTGCCGGATACACAAGCGCAGCGTCGGGAGTGGTGATTGCCGGGCTTGGCGGCACCCACTCGAGGTTGGTGTCGTCCCAGACCATCGAATGATCCCATCCCTGTAGCTCGATAATCTCGAGTTGGAGGCCGTCGATGCCCGAGAGCGCATCGGTGGAAAGAATGAAGTTGGCAAGCTCTCCACTCGTCAACCCGTAGACGTCGGGGATTGCGTACTGGCCAACGAACGACGCCGAACCTTGGTCGAGCACGCCGCCTCCGACCTGTCCACCGAGCGGGTTTGGCCGGTCGAGGACGACGAAGGGAATGCCCGCTTCGGCGGCGGCCTGCATTGCAAGGCCCATCGTCGAGATGTAGGTGTAATACCGGGTACCGACATCTTGGAGGTCGTAGAGCAACACGTCGACGTTGGCGAGCATGGCCGGGGTTGGTTTGCGGGTTGGTCCAAAGAGGCTGAAAACGGGAGCTCCCGTTTCGGGGTCGGTATCGTCGTTGACGTACACACCAGCATCAGCGTCGCCGCGAACCCCGTGTTCGGGTCCGAACAAGGCAGCCAATTCAACTGCGGAGGATTCGGCAATGGCGTCGCTCAGGTGTCCGCCATCGACGATCGAATTCTGATGGGCGATCAACCCAATCTGTTGTCCACTGAATTGAGCAAAGTCAGAATCGACGAGCCGTTGAGCGCCAGTACGCACCACAATTGCTGGCGACTCGGTGGTCGTTGTTGTCGACGGTGGTGATGTGGTCGGAGCTGTTGTGGGAGGAACGGCCGTTGGTGCGGTCGTGTCAGGAGGCTGGGAGGTCGATTCGATCGACGTGCTACTCGCACGGTCGCTGGGGGCTGTGCTGTTGCCAACATCGCGTGTTCCGCAACTGATGAGAACCAGGGTGAGCGCTACCAGAAACAACCCGGCCCTCACGAAACCCCCACCGGAACTGGCGCGGGTTCGACGGCCTTGCGCGACGTTGTCCACTGCGCCAAGTGTTCGCCCGCCCAACGAGCTCCGACGAGCAGCACCATGGCCACGATGCCATCGAGCCAGTAGTGATTCCCCGTCAGGGCAACGACGAAGAACGTGATGACGAAATGGGCGGGCCCAATCCACCGCCACCCACTGCTCGATGCGCGCCATACGCCCCAACCAATCACCGCGGCCCACGCGACATGAATCGATGGCATTGCTTGGAGCTGACCGGCGATTCCACGACCGAGCACCCCGTAGACGGATTGGCCGTATTGCAGACCAGTGTCGATCATGCCGGTCTCGGTGGTCAGACGGGGCGGCGCGACAGGCACGAGCTGAATGAGCAGCGACACCCCGGTGACGATCGCGAGAGCGTTCCTCCACGTCGCGTACGACGAACGGTGACGAAGAAACAGCCACACCAAAAACACCCCCATCGCAGGCACGTGCGCAATGGCGTAATACAAGTTGGCAAACTGCGTCCAGAACGACGATGGAACCATCCAATTTTGGAGGGCGAGCTCGCTTGGCAAGAACAATGCTCGCTCAAGTCTCCAGATCTGCGCGCCGCGGGTGAGGGCATCGTCGATCCCGAGCAATGAGAGCTTTCCGGCGAACTGCCAGAGCGAATAGAGCACCGAGATGATCGCCGCTTCGTTCGCGAGCGCGTGAAGCTTGGGGGCGGAACGTTCAGTTCTCAGAGCGACGACGAAAAGTGCTGCTGCGAGTCCGAGGCCGTATTCCCATGGAAGCCACACAGCTCAAAAGGTAGCGCGCCGTGGACAATGTCGTTAGAGCGGCCAGCGGTGAGGGCTAGTCGTTGGTGTCTAGCTTGAACGCAACCAGAGTTGTTCTTCGCGAATGTCTTCGCCCTGAATCCGGCGAGCGGTTTCGGTGACGTGACGGATTCGGTCAAGAAACTCATCGGTGGGCTGAATGAATTCGAGCCCGTATCGGCTCTGCTTCGAGTTCTCGTTTGGAATCTCGGAGCGAACAATGGCTGTCGTGGTCTGATCATCGATCGTGACCTGCACAACCTTGCCTCGTGCAAGACGATCAGATTTCTTTGCCAAGACCGACGCACCGAACATCGACAAATCAGCAACCGGCACTTCGGCGGTCTTCGCACGCCCAAGGGATCCTTGGCGCGGAATCCATACGCTAAGCACCATGTCGGTTACGTATCGGCGAGCTATTCGACGTTCCACCTCATCCTTATCGGACCACGTTCAGATTTCTTGAACAAAGTAGGAAGAACGACTCACGGATTGTTTCGCAGCGCCACCTTCTGCACTTTGCCCATCGAGTTGCGTGGAAGCTCGTCGAGCAGGCGAATCGACTTTGGAACCTTAAAGGGCGCGAGCTGTGATCTGAGCGTGCTCTGAAGCTCGTGTGCGGTCAGCGATGTTGTTCCGTCGGCGACAACAAAGGCCACAACCTGCTCGCCGAGGTCGGGATGGGGGAGGCCAACAACTGCAGACTCATGTACGCCGTTGCACTCGTCCAATGCCATCTCGATCTCTTTGGGATACACATTGAGGCCTCCTGAGATGATCATGTCGCCAGCACGTCCTTCGAGCGTCAGGCGTCCCTCAGTATCGACCGAACCAACATCGCCGGTCACAAACCATCCGTCCTGGTGCGCCTCGTCGGTCTTGTCATCTTGTCGCCAGTAGCCAGCAAAAACGTTCGGGCCCCGAACGTGCACAATGCCAACGTCGCCAGCCGGGCAGTCGACGTCGTTGTCCATCACCCGAATCTGAACGCCGGGCAGCGGGTAGCCAACAGTTCCGGGCGTTCGCTCACCCTCATAGGGATTCGACGTGATCATCCCGCACTCCGACATCCCGTAACGTTCGAGAATCGTGTGTCCGGTGCGTTCGGTGAAACTGGCATGTACGGCCTCGGTCATCGGCGCCGAACCCGACGTGAACAGCCGCATGTTTGCACACGTGTCTTGTCCGAAACGCGGGTCGTCGAGCAGGCGAATGTAATGGGTTGGAACACCCATCATGACGGTTGCTTCGGGGAGCAATTCGAGAGTGTCGTCGACCGTGAACCGTGTCTGAAATAGCACGGTGCTCGCGTTGAGCATGGCGGTATGTAGCGCAACGAACAGGCCGTGCACGTGGTAGATCGGCAAGATGTGGAGCAGCACATCGCCGGGAGCGAATCGCCAGATGGCATGCAATGTGAGGGCATTCGTTGCCAAGTTTGCGTGGGTGAGCATGGCGCCCTTGGACCGGCCCGTCGTCCCACTGGTGTAGACCATGGCGGCAAGGTCGTCGGCGAGACGCGTTTGGCAACCCATCCACGGTTCAGCAGTGTCGGCGGCCGCGGTGAGGCCGGCCATATCGGCGTTACGAATCGTGGTCCGCGGCGCGGCATCGTCGATGAAATAGTCGACTTCACTATCGGTATAGGCCGTATTCAACGGGACATAGATCGCACCGATTCGCAAGCACGCAAGGTAGATCGCGACAGCGTCTGGTGACTTATCGATCTGGACCACAACTCGATCACCGGGTTGCACTTCCCGGTCGCGCAAGACGCGAGCAAAGGCCGCGCAGCGCACATCGAGTTCCCGGTATGTGACCGGTGGGCCCGTCGAAGGAACGAGAAACTCTCGATCCGGGGCTACGGCCCAGTGCGCACGAAGCAGATCAAAGAAGTTCCCGTTCATACCGTCCGGGAGCTTAGAAGGTATCCCAGATGTAATCGATCGTCGCTTGGATCTCTTCGGCGGTCAGGCGCTCGCCGAATGCGGGCATGCCACCGCCGCCACCTGTTGTTTGGGCAATACCTGCCGATTGATCGGGTTGCTCAGCAGCGATGCCCTGGAGGCTTGGCCCACGACCACCGCTGCCATCACTCGCGTGACAACGGGTGCAGTTCGATTCGTAAATGGCCTGGCCATCGATCGGTGCTGCCGGGACATCGTCGACAACGGCTTCGGTTGTCGACGGTGCTTCCTCGACGTCGTCGCCCGTGTCTTGTTCTGCGTCTTCTTCGGGCGCCGGAACCGTTGTTTCATCCGCCGGAGGCTCGGTGTCTTCGGGCGCCTCGGTCGTTGTTACCTCAGCTTGTTCGGTGGTTTCGGGGGCCTCTTCGGTCGTTTCGGGCTCAGCGTCGGCTTCTTCGGCCGGTTCCTCCACGGTGTCGTCGGCGAGCTCTTCGACCGCCTGGCCAGCTTCGTTCAGCCCTTCGGTCGCTGTGTCGGCAGCGCTACCGCACGCAGCAGCGATCAACGACATCGCGAGGATGAGCGGAATGAAGAATCGGTTTCTCATAAGACGTGCTCCTACTAGTGACCTGACAACTTTATGACAGTTCAGCCGCCCTGCGACTTATGACAAGAATCCCCAGCTTTGTGACGCCCCCTCGTGGCCCGTCCGGATAACCCAGATCAACGCAAGTACCGAGGTGAGGACAACGACAGCCGAGATGACCATCGACACGGTCTTCGACACGTCCCTGCGACCAGTCACTGTCATTGCCACAAGTGCGAGGGATTGAAGAATTGACAAGAGACGAAGCGTCTCGCCAAGCTCTCGGTGCTTGTCGATAGCTTCACCGCTCGACAAAAGTTCGGCGAAGGCCTCGCCGCTCGACGCCGCCAAGACGGTCGCGACAGCGGTCAAGACACCAAAACCTGCAACCAATAGCCCGTATTCGGACACTTTGGATGGGCGGAGGACGAGCACGATCGCCGCGATCGATACGAGGGGAATGCCCACCACCGGGAAGTGTGTGACGAGTGGGTGTGCGGGCAAGCCAAACAACATCTCCATGGAGCGAGAGCGTAGTACGACCACCAAAGTTGTGTCGCGAAGACATATGACAACCTGCGAAACGATCCCCTGTCAGTCCTTCTGTCGGCAACGACCGCGCCTCATACTGATCGAATGGGAAAATTGCTTGCTCTTCTCGCGGTCATCGTGGTGATCGTTGCTGCATGTTCGTCTTCGACAAACAATTCAGCTTCTCCCGATGCAACCAGTGACGCCGAGGCGGCCTCCACCGGGGACAACAGCAGCGCCGGCGACGACGCCGAACCGGGAGAGTTCGTATTCGATCTCCCCGTTGGCCAACAACAAGACTTTGGTCCCGCGCCAGCTGTGCCCGAGGGCGACCTCTCCCCAGAGCACGCTGCCGCGATCGAACTGATCACATCAACCGATATCGACGAAATTCCGTTCACCGGCGAACAACTCGACGCAATCGCCCTGCTCGGCCAAAGCGAAGACCCACGAGTGGTGTGGGTGCTCGCCGACATTCTTCGCTTCAGCCGAGATCCCGGTCGCGCTGGAGCCCTCGCCGACGCTTCAGGCAACCTCTTGGGCCAAGACTTCAGCCCTCGTGACTGGAACGAGATCACGGCGACCATGATTGCTTGGGATATTCCGGAGCCGCCGAACTACATCGATGCCAAGCGCGCCATTTTCAGCTCAATCCTCATCGACTGGCAACCATTCTTTGACCCAGAAGGATCCGTCGACTGGCGACTTGTTTCTTGGGGTGGCGTGCGAATCGACGACCAGCCCTACAACGAAACTCCAGGGACCACCTGCAATTGCATCCCTGCGGTCGATAACCCCGAGACACAGCCCGCATCAGAAGCCGCATGGCTTGAAGACGATGACGTCATATTCGGCGTCGTCATCAACGGCGAAGCCCGCGCCTACCCACGCCAGATAATGGAAGTGCGCGAAATGGTCAACGACTCACTCGGCGGCCGAGACTTCGCGATTCCGTACTGCACCCTCTGCGGTTCGGCGCAACTGTGGTTTACCGACACCGACAACCTCGACGGTTTCGAGCGTCCAATTCTGCGCACCTCAGGGTTGCTCACCCGGTCGAACAAGGTGATGTACGAACTCAACACTGGATCAATCTTTGACACCTTCCTCGGGAACGCACAGACCGGTCCATTCCGTGAAGCCGGCATTCAGCTCGAACAGCACACCGTCGTCACGTCAACCTGGGGCGCCTGGGTTGAAGAGAACCCGAACACCGATGTGCTCGTCGAGGAGCTCGCCCTCGGCCGGGACTTCGACTTCCGCAACGGCCGCGATGCCGAAGGACCAATCTTCCCCATTGGCGATGTCGACCCCCGCCTCGATGTACAAGAGGATGTCCTCGGCATCATCCAAGAAGATGGCACGCCGATTGCGTTCCACGTGGATTCCGCCGTCGGCGCACTGCAAGCAGGACAAACCATCGAAGTCAACGGCATCACCATCGTGCTCTCTGGCAGCGGCATCAAGGCCGTCGACGCCGACGGGAACGACATTGCTGGTCACCAGTCCTTCTGGTTTGCTTGGAGCCAATTCAACGAAGGAACCGAGCTCTGGCCTGAGGTATAGCCCGGCAAGGGAAATGCATTGCCTGGCTCTATCTCAGGCGATCTTTCCCGCTCTTGGCTCGCTCGGGCTTAGAAGACTTCTCGGGGTTGGTCTTTGGTGCCGTCGGCGTGGATGGCGAAGCGGTCGTCGTGCGCTGCATGCGTTGGATCATCTGACTCCCACGGCCAACCACCGAATTGCGTGCGCTGATAATCCGAAATTGCTTGCTGGATCTCCTCACGGGTATTCATCACGAACGGTCCGTATTGCATGACCGGTTCACCAATCGGCGTGCCCTGCATCAACAGCGCCTCGGTCGGCTGATCTCCCGACGTGATCGTGATGTCCGCATTCGGGACCAACTGCATACCGGTGTCTTGGGGGTATGCAGTGCCGTCAACGGTCAAACCATCGCCCTCGAACAGATAGAGCATGCGGCCGCTCGTCTCGGCGGTCGCGGGGATTGTCCACGACGCGTGCGCCGGCAGGACGATGTGCCACAAGCCAATGTGCGCTTCGTGGCGAGCTGCCCACGAATTCGGCGGAGGTGATGGCGCCGTTGCCTCGTCGAGTGTTCCCGCGAGCACGGTCACCACACCTCCATCGGGAAGCTCGACCTTTGGGACATCCTCGTCCCAGAACATCGTGAAGTAGGCATCGACCATCTTGTCGGCGGCAGGCAGGTTCAACCAGATCTGGAACAGTTCGGTCAAGTTGCGGCTCTCGGTGTTGATGAGCGGAAACATCTCGGAATGAACCACGCCACCACCGGCGGTCATCCACTGCACATCGCCGCGACCGAAGCGAGCTGTTGCCCCCATCGAATCGGAATGATCGATATAGCCGTGCCGACAGTACGTGATCGTCTCAAACCCCCGATGCGGATGCTGCGGGAAGCCGGGAACCGTCGAGCCGTGATACATGCTCCAGCCATCGGTATTACTGAAGTCCTGGCCGATCGCCCTGCCTCCAAGCAACGCAGCTGGACCCAGCGAACCATCACCTTCGGGATAGTCATCGTCGTGGTGCGCGCAAAACAGGAACGGGTCGAGCGTTGGCCACTGCGAGCCAAGTTCGACCGTTGCAAGGACAACGCCATCAGTGTTCGATTCCATCCCTTGAGGCTAGGCGGTTTCTCGTCATCATTGAAGGGCCAATTGGCAACAGCATTGGCTCGAAGGACGCACTGACCCATATAGGTCAAACGGCTCATGTCCCAAAAACATCGTCCGATAGGCCCTCGTGAAGTTCTTTAAGCGCAACAAAAACGTAGAAGACGACATCGTGACCAACGAGAAGATCTCCGAAGAGATCATCGACCTCAGCGACCGGACACAGTCATCACTCGACCAGACGGCTCAAACAGTCGAAGACACCGTGCCCGTCGACGAGCCACACAAGTTGTCGACGAAGGAGATCGACGACCGCCACGCCGAGCTCGATCGGATCGAAAAGAAGATCGACGCCCTCCAAATGCGCCAACACGTTCTGATGGCTGAGCTACGACTCCAAGAGCCCGTCGTCGACGACGCAGTGCTCTTTCTCGACGCAACACTCGACGCTTTCGCGGCTTCGCCACCGGCAAAGCGTCCTGACGAGCTCTCGATGGACTTCGATATCGACGATCTCGAGTTCAACGAACGTTTCGCTGCCTTTGCGTCATCGGACGAAAAGGGCGACCATCGCGCCCGCCGCTGGCTCGACAACGCGAAGTAACACGATCTCTCCCACGCGCTGTTCTTCGATATCACGCTCCATCACGAATACGAACGAGCGCGTCGACCGCAAGATCGATCTCGTCGCGAGTCGTGATGTAGTGAACCGACAGACGCAGCATTTCGGATAGGTCGCGCCGCAGCGCGTCCCACCACGTCGAGTCGGGCGTGGTTACCGACACGTGTATTGACTGCTCGGCGAGCGCAGACTTGACCTCCACTGGATCTTTGCCAGGGCAAACCGTGGTAACGATTCCGCATTTGTGCTCGCCGACATCAAACGTCACAAAGCCGTGCTCGTGAAGAGCGTCTCGCAACTCCAATGCACGTTGTTGCACCGTTGCCTCGATGCGATCCACACCGAGCAACGTTGCATGGTCCACCGCGGCACCCAACCCGTGCCAGGCCGCATGGTTGAACTCCCAATGTTCGAAACGGCGGGCATCGTCGCGCAATGCATACCTATCGGCGGCGACCCATGGTGCGCCATGATGGTCCGGCTGATCTGGCACAAGACCCGATAGTCGGTTCTCCGACACATACAAGAAGCCGGTTCCCCGCGGCCCGCGAAGAAACTTGCGGCCGGTTGCGGTCAGGAAGTCGCATCCCAGTTCGGTGACGTCGAGCGCGATCTGGCCAGCCGACTGACACGCATCGAGCAAGTACGGGACGCCCGCGGCTGTCGTCATCTTGCCGACCTCGGCGGCCGGGTTGATGAGCCCACCATTTGTTGGCACATGGGTTAACGCAACGACGGCAACATCGCCGGACAAGGTTGCCTCCATCGCGTCGAGATCGACCGACCCATCTGATCCGCTACGAACAATCTCGATCGTGACGCCATACCGCTCTTGCGCCCGAAGAAAGGCGACAGCGTTCGCGCCATACTCGGCGTCGGCGGTGACGATCCGCTGGCCCGATGCCATCGGCAAAGACCAAAACGCCGCATTCCATGCGACCGTGGCATGTTCAGCTCGTGAGATCTCATGGCGAGATGCGCCGATGAGTTCAGCGATCGAGTCATACACGGCGTTGGTCGTCGACTGGGTTTGGCCGGATGCCTCATAGCCGCCAATAGCGGCCTCGTACGTCAAATAGTCGAGCTGTGTGTCGAGGACGCCCTGGGTTGGCAGCGAGCTACCCGCATGGTTGAAGTGGATGACGTTCTCGGTGCCCGGAGTAAGAGAGCGTTGGTATTCGATCTCGTCGAGCGTGAGCTGTTCTACCGACGTCCCGCCAAGGATTGTCACCTACGTATTCCTGCCTGTTGGGATGACTTCATAGCCCGGCTCTTCGGGTTCGTCATCGGATATTTCTGCCGGAAAGCCCGGCGCGAGGACGCTGAGGCCTGTGGCCTCCTCGAGACGCTTGATGATATTCGGCGACCACTCACGTTCGCCGAATCGTTCGATGCCGTCGTTAAAGATTTCGATCATCAGCGGGCTGATCTCGAGTGGAACCTCGTGGCGATCGGCGATGGCTTGGAACAGTCCAATGTCCTTCTTCACGAGGTCCATCGTGAAGTTGATATCGCGGCTGCCGTTGAGAATGACTTGGCCTTCGGTTTCGTGCACGAAGGAATTTCCGCTGGAAATCGCAATGGCCTCATAGGTGGTGTTGAGGTCCATGCCAGCAGCTTTGGAGGTAATGAGCGCCTCACATACCGACAGCAAATTGGCGGTGGCGAGATAGTTGGTCATGACCTTCAATGTCGACGCGGTTCCGACATTACCGGTGTGCAAGACCCGACGCCCCAAGGTGGTGAGCACCGGCATGATCTTTTCGAACGTGCTTCGTTCACAGCCGGCGAAGATCGCGATGTTGCCTGTGGCCGCACGATGGCAGCCTCCCGACACGGGACAATCCACCGGCTCTGCTCCGACCTCGAGGACCTTTTGCGCAAGACGTTTCACTTCGGCTTCGTCGGTCGTGCTCATCTCCATCCACACCTTGCCTGGGGCAAGTCCGGCGATGATTCCGTCTTCTGCCTCCAGCACTGCTGCGCTTGCCGCCGGCGACGGCAGACACGTAATGACGACGTCACACGCTTCTGCCATCTCTTTGGGAGATTCTGCCCAACTGGCTCCTGCATCGAGGAACGGCTGAGCGGCCGACCGGTCCAAATCTCTAACCATGAGGTCGTGACCGTTGCGCAACACCGAACCAGCGAGTTTGGCGCCAACATTTCCAAGACCGATGAATCCAATTTTCATGCGGCGAGTATCCCACGAGATTCGAATCTGTGCGTTGATGCGTGGTCGCGGTCTTTCCTTGGCGAGTCAGGAACCGTGGAAGTTCGTGCGGGGTTGGCTGGAACACCGGCGAAAGGTGGTTTGCTAGAGGGGTGCAGAGCCCTCGCCAAGACGCAGATCGTGACGTTGCATCGCTCGACGAACTCGCGCGCGAGCAGGCGGCTGTCCGTCGGATTCAGCAGGCCCATCGCGATCACATCGAATCGGCCCGCCGGTATGCAACCGGTTTAGCTGACGAAGCGTCGTTTCTGTCCGAGGAAGGCCCGCGAGAAACCGAGGCTGAGGTTGGTGACGAGGACTCCGAGGCAGCGGTGGAAGCAGCGACGGCTCGTGCGGCCGCGGGGCGAACGCTGCTCGCCTGGAAACGAGTCCGAGAACTCGAAGCCGCGGGCGATGCCCTTGCGTTTGGCCGACTAACGACCGACGAGTGGGGCACTGACTACATCGGACGTATGAGCGTTATCGATGGTGACGAGGTCTACCTGATCGACTGGCGGGCGCCCGCAGCCGAACCGTTCTACCGGGCAACGCCGCTTGAACCGTTGGGCGTTTCGCACCGACGACACCTGCACTACACCGGTAGCGAGCTCACCAATTACAGCGATGAGGTCTTCGACCCGAATCGCATCCCGGAGAACACGACGCTGCGGGGCGAAGCTGCGCTCCTCGAAATTTTGGCGGCCCGAAGCGAAGGCCGAATGCAATCGGTCGTTGCAACAATCCAGGCCGAACAAGACGCGGTCATTCGAGCCTCAGCGAAGGGACCTCTGCTCGTGCAGGGCGGGCCGGGCACCGGCAAGACCGTCGTGGCGCTGCATCGAGCCGCCTATTTGCTGTATGCCGATCGCGCCGCGCTTGCCGAAACCGGCGTGTTGATTGTTGGGCCGAGCCCGGAGTTCCTCACATACATCTCCGATGTGTTGCCGTCGCTTGGCGAGAGCGGTGTGGTGTCGGTGACCGCCGACCGGCTCTTCCCCGGCGTACTCACCAACCCCGACGGTTCCGAAGAGATTGCCGAACTTAAGGGCAGTGCGCCAATGGCTGACCTATTGGCCTCCGCGGTCAACAACCGACGTCGTCGACCGAAGGAACCGCTGACGGTCTGGTACGGCAGCCTTCGCGTCGTGATTCCGATCGAGCTGCTGGAACGGTTCGTGTCTCTGGCCGATCGTCAGACCACGCACAATGCTGGTTCGGGAGTGTTGCGGCAACTGCTCGTCGAACACGTTGCTCGCGAAGCGCATGAACCGGGCTTTGGCGGCCGCGACGATATCCGGGCGTCTCTCGCGCATTCACCAGACATCTCGCTGTTCATGGAACGTCACTGGCCGGTGCTCAGCCCAGAACAAATGCTCAATGACCTCCTTGGTTCTCGAGCGTTGTTGGGCCGAGCCGTCAAGGCCGCGGGGCTTGACGAGCGGTCGGTCGGGCTCCTCTATCGCCCCCGTGCGCGCGAGAAAGAACTGTGGCGACGCCGATGGGACCGCAGCGACGTTCCCCTCCTCGACGAACTGTTGTGGTTGCTCGGCGACGTGTCGGAGGCGACCGACGTCGAGACCGACATGGAACACGAGTTTGCCGATGAGGCCGACGTCTTCACCGTCGACGAACTCCGTGGCGACGACCCCGACATCGACGGCGTTGATGACGAAGAGACGCTCGAACCCGAGCCTGGCGAACCCGAGATTGAGAGTTACGACTCGTGGCGTGAGGGTGACGAGGAAGAGGAGTGGGTGTAGCTGATGGGTATTGACGAACACGCGGTCGGCTCGGCGCTGAAGAAGGAGAAACACCTCAACTTTCCTGTCCGCGATGAGGTGACCGGCGAGATCGTATCCGATCCCGATGGGCTGCCGATCGCCGAACTTGAAGCCGACGACTACTTCGAACTCGCCGACACGCTCACGATCGAGGAGCGGTCACAGGGCGAGCGGTCGTGGAGATTCGGTCATGTGATCATCGATGAAGCCCAAGATCTAACACCGATGCAGTGGCGCATGATCGGACGACGCTCCCGAGGTCATTCGATGACGATTGTCGGCGATGTCGCACAGCGGACGACCGGTGCCGCAGGGTCGTGGGACGACTTGCTGCCAGCAGAATTTGGTGACGTTGCCCGCTTCGATCTGTCGACCAACTACCGGTCTCCTGAAGAGGTCACGCCCTACGCCGAACGGGTCCTGGCCAAGCTTGACCCAACGCTGTCCCAACCCGTCGCGATCCGTTCATCAGGTCACCGGGTCGAGGTTCGGCGTGTCGACGATGCAACCGCCGAGGCGGTTCTTGCGGCGCGTGAACTCGTCGACTTGGTCGATGGTGGCAGGGTGGCGATCCTCAGCGTCCACCAAATCGAGATCGACCACCCGCACATTCGTGTCCACACACCGGGCGCATCGAAGGGGATGGAGTTCGACGGCGTCGTGGTGGTCGAACCGGCCGAGATCCTCGAGGCGTCACACGGGCTCGGGCTGCTCTATGTCGCAATTACTCGAACAACCGATCGGCTTGTCATCCTTCACGCTCGGGAGCTTCCCGATGTGCTGAGCGACTGACGTTCGCTACAACCGGCCGAATACGGGCGGCCGTTTTTGCAAGAAGGCCTCGACTGCTTCGCGGTGATCCGCAGATTGTTCGAGGTTTGCGAACATCTCGCTCACGATGGTTTCGTGTTGCTCTCGATTGACCAATCCAAATGACCCGAGTGCCGCCTTGTTGGCTTCGACGGCGAGCGGTGCTTTGCCAGCAATGTCACGGGCCAGAGCCTCGGCGCGAACCTGCGGGGTGTCGTCGAGGAGCGACACCATTGCCCATGCAGCTGCCATATCCGCGTCGATCGGCCGTCCCGTGAGCAGCATCAGTGAGGCGCGGGTGCTTCCAACGACAGCGGCGAGCGCCGGGACGCTCGCGATTAGACCCATGTTCACACCGGAAGCTGCGAACGTGGCGCGAGCCGATGCGATTCGAATATCGCATGCGAGGGCGAGCTCGAGTCCGCCGCCGTGAGCAGGACCATCGATGGCGGCGATCACCGGTGCTCGACAATTGCGAAT
>CALKGG010000001.1 GCA_938084885.1 uncultured Acidimicrobiales bacterium | reverse complement strand
CAGGCAGAAAAACGCGTTGCGGGATTTTTGCGGGATTCAGGTTGGCTCCCCGCCTACCGGACTGCCTTGGATCCCTTTGTTTAAGCGGCGCCCCCGACAGGATTCGAACCTGTGACCTACGGATTAGAAGGCCGTTGCTCTATCCAGACTGAGCTACGGAGGCTAAGCGCCCCATGCTAGAGCTGACAGGCGTCACACCGGAGGGAATTAGGCGTGGATTCTTGGGCGATCTCATCTAAGATGACCGGCCTTGGTGATTGTAGCTCAGTTCGGTTAGAGCACTTGGTTGTGGTCCAAGATGTCGGGGGTTCAAATCCCCTCAGTCACCCCACTACATTCTCGCAAACTCGACTTCGGTAGAGATGCGGACAGACTTCGCTCCGATAGCCTCGGAAGGCAGTTTGTAAGAACAGCAATAGAACATGCGCCTCTAGCTCAATTGGCAGAGCATCGGACTCTTAATCCGCAGGTTCCGGGTTCAAGTCCCGGGGGGCGTACAAGCAGAAACCCCTGATTCTTCAACGAAAGTTGGAGGTCAGGGGCTTCTTCGTTTTTGTGCGAACTTTGCTCATTGTCACGGCTATGTCACGGGAGTTCCGCCAATTATCGAGGAGACCCGCTTCCAACATTCCGAATTCAAGTTAGGTGAAAGCTCCGCAAGCTTGTCTCAAGCGCATGGCAGACTGTCGATCGTGGGGAAGCGACGGAGTGTAAAGGTACCGAAAGAAAGCGAAACCAGGTTTCGGAGCCTAAGTGCGTTTTCTGGATTGGGAGGAATGGACCTCGGACTCGAGGCCGCTGGATTTGACTGTGTCGGCTGTCTCGAATGGGACGCGAACGCCCAACGCTCTTTGAAGGCAAATCGCGGCGACGCCTGGCCGTTGATCGGCGACGGCGACGTGGCGTCAGCGAGCGCTGAGCTGAGACCTTCCGACCTTGGGTTCGGAAAGGGCGACCTCGACCTGCTGGTCGGAGCCCCTCCGTGCCAGCCATTCAGCAAAGCTGCACAATGGAGCAGCGGTTCTCGCCAAGGAATGAAAGACGGCCGGTCCGGCTATGTTGCCGACTTCTTCGCCATAGCTGCTGCCTTCGTCCCGAAGTACATCCTTCTGGAAAACGTCCCTGGTTATGTCCAGGGACCCACTTCCGCGCTCGCCGATTTGCATCGCTTGGTAGAGCAACTCGCCACGCGAACCGGCGCTCCGTATCAACTCGACCATCGCATTGTGAACGCTGCTGACTATGGCGTACCGCAGAACCGCCGGAGAGCGCTCGTCCTCATCACCCGGAGCGCCGCCATCTCTTGGCCTGAGCCGCTAGAGCAACGAACCGCGTGGGATGCCATTGGCAACCCACCAGCCGAACACGAAACTTTTGAGATGTCCGGGCATTGGGCCGATCTTCTGCCGACCATTCCCGAAGGCGGAAACTACCAATGGCATACAGAGCGCGGTCAAGGCCAACCGCTGTTCGGTTATCGCACCCGGTACTGGTCATTTCTCCAGAAGCTCCATCGCGACCGCCCTGCGCCGACCATCGCCGCCAGTCCCGGGCCTTCAACTGGACCGTTTCACTGGGACAGCAGGCCGCTTTCAATATGGGAGCGCCTAAGGCTGCAGACCTTCCCAGGTGAGTGGCTCGTTGAAGGAGATCGACGTTCGCAAATTCGACAGATCGGAAACGCGACTCCACCGCTCCTCGCCGAAGCTGTCGGGCGTTCGATAACAGCCGCTCTCGGCTCATCGAACTTAGCAAACCTAAATTTGCGGATCGATAAACTGCCGAGCGGCGCCCCAGCGTTCGCCGGCAGCGCCATCGTCCCGCTCCAGTATCAGAAGCTCATCGGCGGACATGCGGCCCACCCAGGCGCTGGCCTCGGACCAGCTCCTCGGAACACTCAGGCGAAAAATGGAGAACAGCAGGGAACATGAAGCAGCAGACAATCGAGTTGTCCGACCTGGAGTTGGATCCGAAGAATCCCCGGCTGCCAGAAAACGTGGGCACCGACCCCGACGAGGTCTTGAACTACATCTACCAGCACGGAGCGCTGGACGAACTCGCATACTCATTCATTGATAACGGCTTTTTCGAGGCCGAGCGGTTAATTGTGCTGCCCAAAAGGTCGGGCGAAGGGAAATTCATAGTTGTCGAGGGCAACCGACGCCTCGCAACGCTAAAGATCCTGCATGGCGAACTCGGGACGATCCCTTTCACAGGAATCGACGATTCCGACCTTGATCTTTCTCGATTCGACCGAATTCCGTGCATCATTGTCGAAGATCGTGTCGAGGTCGATACCTACCTGGCCTACCGCCACATCGGGGGTATGAAGACATGGAGTGCTGAGGCTCGGGCGCGCTTTACGCAACAGATGGTCAACGATTTGGCGAATGCTGGCGATGAGAGTCCTTTCCGGTCCGTCGGGAAACAAATCGGCTCAAATGCCCAAGGCATCCGAAACTCGTACCTTGCGATTCACGTCCTTGAGCATGCCCGAGATGAACTCGGCCTCTCGACTGAATACCTCCACTACGATCGATTCGGAGTCTGGATTCGGTGCATGAATAGCTCAGACATTCGCGAATACGTCGGGATCGGAAAACCGACGACTTTCGAGGAGGTCCAACTTTCGGTCTCGATCCTTAACGAGGAGCGACTCAGAGAAGTCGTTAGCGATCTCTCGCTGCAACCTGGCAGCCGGAAACCGCTCGTGGCTGACTCGCGAGACATAACCACATATGGGCGGATACTCCAGGATGAGGGCGCTCGATCGGCCTTACGGCAGCACGGCGACTTTGACGTCGCAAGACAGATTGTCGACCGAAGGAGTATTCCGAGCCGGATCACCTCATCTGCCAACAGCATCTCCGCGATCATGGATGAGCTGAATGCGAGCTCAGTCGACATCGATCCAGAGCCACTATTGGCGCCGAGCGAGAAACTATTTGGAACCGCCCGCTCGCTCCGCGCCGTCGTGAGGGATTTAGCGGACGACACCAATGATTAGCTTTGATCTCGACTGGTACGGAACCTTCAACCGACGTTCTGCGGTTGCCGACTACCTCGAACTTCTTGCAATCGGCGGTGTGACCATCAGCAAGGAATCTCTCGCAGACCAAATCGTGGACACCACGGGATGGTTGGCCAAGCTTGGAGACCGCATCCAAGACTCCGACCCTGAGGACAGGGGGCCAGAGCCAGACGGCGATGACACCGACCTGTCTAGCACTCAAGCGATAGCGGCCGAGTACGCCAACAACATTGAACAGGTGCTGCGGGAACGAGCCGACTTGTTGGCTGATCGCTATCCGTTTGAGGTTGGCAAGGACAATGTAGTGGTGAGCTTCCGCGGCGACAGCAGCTTCCCGGTCCCCTATTTGACCTTGCTGGCTCTGACCATTTGTCACGCGGCCTCCGTCGAGGGATTCCCCGAGGCCCCCGCATATATCTTCGAGGACGTTGTGGCAGCAGCGCTGAGCGCGCGGGGCTTGCCAACCGCATGCCTGGGCAGGAACGCTCGTGGCGCAGGGGGGTTCGCCGCCACCTTGAAGAGCAGCTGCGCAGAAGTCGGGCTAGATGCCTATCCGGCTGAGGCGCCCTATCGAGTCTTCGCGAATGAGGAAGGCTCTGACTCAATCAGCAACTGGTGGCCCGAGGACACGCGGCTTGGAGGAGTCCAGTTCGTTGGTCAAGCAACCTGCGCTCGCAGCACGGAGTGGAAGAAGAAGCTGATGGAGCCTCCGGTCGGCCACTGGGAAGACTGGCTCCAACGAAAGCTGGCGCCCGTGGCCTTTCTGTCGGTACCACATCATGTGGAAGACGATACGCGTCACTACCTAGTGACTGCAGACCGAAAGCGAGACGTCATCGATCGGATTCGGCTAGCGATGGTCGACAGAGACCTGCTGGCGACCGAGATCGATGCGTTCGAGAGAATGATCGCTCAGAATCTGGAACCTCTTAACTGACAGCTAAATCAAGATCAGCTACATCAACAACCAGCCGCAGCATCGGCGGCTGCGCGTTGTTGGCCTGGGAGTACGTGGCCGTAAGTCTGCAAGGTGAAGGCGACGTCGGCATGTCCGAGTCGTTCACTGACTACCCGTGGGTTCACGCCTGCGGCGAGTAGTTGGGTTGCGTGGGTGTGGCGTAGCCCGTGGAGGCTGATGCGGGTGATGTCGACCTGTTTCACGAGCTTGGTGAACGTCTTGCTGATGTTGTCGGGGTGGTGCGGTGTTCCGAGTGGCGTGGTGAACATGTATCCGTGTTCCTGCCACCCGTCGCCGACGAACTCTCGCAGCTCATTCTGTGTTTGCCGATGGGCTCGTACGGCATCGGCGGTCTCGTCGTCGAGGTCGATGACTCGTCGTGATCGCTTCGACTTTGGCGGAACGTTCTCAGGAACGCCGTTCGAGGTCGTGATTGTTTCAATTACTCGGACAGTTTGCGCGACGTCGTTGTAGTACTCCCACTTCATACCAACCACTTCTGCTCGGCGCATTCCGGTGAGCGCCGCGAGTCGCCACATGGCGTAGACACGGTTGTAGTATGTGAAATCACACCCGCGTGAAATTGCATACTTTGTCAACCAAGTCTGCGATCTGGTAGATTGACTCAATGCCACGACGTAAGCCAGAGACCGAGCACGGCGAGCAGACGCTCGATGCGAATCAAGTGGTCGCATACAACTTTCGAGTTGCACGGGAATGGCGCGGCTGGACCCAAGACGAGACCGCCTCAGAACTCGAGCCGTACCTCGGTCAGAAACTCAAGAAGGCCAGCATCTCGGCAATTGAACGCTCGGTTGAGTCCGACCGGCGCCGCGTCTTCACAGCACAGGAGATCCTGGCGTTTTCCCTCGGTTTCAAATGGCCGATCATCTGGTTCTTCATGCCACCCAAGCTGGCCCACGGCCTGCCCGACACTCTCGAGGGCTACGGCGGACCTGTAACAGATTTGTGGGCTCTGACGATCGGCTTTCAAGACTGGCAGATCCGAGACCTTGAGCACCGGCTGAACACACTCGCCGACAACGACGACACTTGGGGGAGCTTCGCCGAACGCGTCTCCGACACCGCCAAGAAGGGCCTCGGGTTTTCGCCTGATGCTTCTTGGGAGAACTTCAAGAAGTTCCGCGAGAGCACACTCGTGGACTTGGTTGTCGAAGAACGTGAGCAAATCAAGGGCTTGTTTGACGACCTCGAGGAACTGGTCGAAAAGTACCGCGGCGCCCCGATCGCTCAGATTCTTGCGGCGGACGCACCTCGCAGCGCCTTCTCCAATGCATCGAAGACACTCCTCGGTGAGAAGATCTTCCGTTTGCTCGGCGAGGAGTTCCCCGCTTCCTCTCCTTACGGAGTTCTCCGATTGGGACCCGATACGCCGTGGGAAGAGATCTTCGACCTCGACGACCCGGCAATTCGGGAAGGGTTCGTCGCAATGGCCACTGCCGCCGAAAGCCGCGCCGATGCCATCTTGCATAACCGAGCGGCCGGACAACACGATTCGAGCGGCCGCTGATGTCGGGCCACAAAACCACGGCTGTTCTTCGACTCGACCCTACGGTTCTCGTCGACAACCCGAAGCTGGCTGACGGGCTAACAGCCGAGAATCGAAGTTGGGTCTACCGATTCAAGTCTCTGGACGGCGAAGACTCAGAGCCGTTGAACTTTATGGCGGTTATCAAATCCTGCGAGTCAATCTCGGACGGCACTGCCGAAGTCGAGCTGTGGTTCTTGACAGATCTCCCTCGGGCCCATGCGACACTCGGGGCATCATTCGAGATCTTGTACCCCCAGCGAATCGGCGAAGGAGAAATTACTCGAGTGGTCAACACCGAAATCACAATCGTTCACACCGAAAGCGGCATGTGCCTGACCACGAGGCGGTTCGATGGCTGGCGTGACGTTCAAGACTGTTTCGACGACTACAAGACCTCGCTCGGCCCGTTCGATCAACCCGAGCTCGATACCTACCTCGCCGAGGAATACCCCGCAGTGCCTGCACACGAGATCTGGGATTTCCGACTTCTCAGGATGCAGGACTCATTCACGTGGTCCCCAAACCCGTCACCACAAGGCGGTGACGGCCTCAAGCTCGGAACCGTCGACGGCGACTCTCTTCGCCTTGCCATTGCCGGTTACCAGTTCCCAGATGCTGAGGACATCCGAAAGCGAGACTCGTGGTACATGGTCGAAGGGTCAGCGACGCTCGCAGGAGAGGCCTGGGACTTTCGTTGGCAAGCCCTCACGTGCGACACACCGCCACTCATCTGTCACTGGCTGTTCGAACTCGCGAGCTGGTTGGAATTTGGGGATCCGGATGCTCAAGCGCCAGATCCCCCATGGCTGATCGAGCCATGCATCCAGTTCACGGAGGCAAAGCGGATCAACGGCCGGGTACATCTAACCGTCGGACTTTCCCATGAGTTCAGTCTTACTGGGCGAAAGGCGGAGTCGATCTTGCTGCGGGCAACGGCTGAGGAGCTGCGAAGGGCGGCCGTCGATTTCGCTGCGACCATCGCGGTATTTCCAGAGACACCTCAACCCTCCCGGCCAGCGCTATGACTTCTTTGCAAGAATTTGAGCTGTGGCCGGCTACGGGTCACTCAACGGCGTTACATCAGCGATCTCCTCATCTGGGATATGAATCGGTACAGCAGTGATTCCGGGGTGAACTGCTTGTGCGACGGGCTCATCGACGACCCACAGCGTGGGAGGCCAACCCGGACTGGGTGGACACTCGGCCTGAACACCTGCAACTCGATACGTCAGTATCCCGCCCTCGTGAACCGCCTCGAGAATCAGCTTGATCGCATTTTCGACCGCACGCGGGGCCGTTATCACGAGGCCGTGTGGGCTTTCAGCAGGGAGCGTGAAGGCAATGACGACTTCGTGTCCCGGTCCAATAATTCGTCTGCGCTGAGACCAACCCAGACGGTCTATGTCCAACCACGAGAATGCATCTTTGTACTGCGCAGCCTCCGACGATGAGAACTCTTTCCATAGCGGGTCAGTAACGTCTGGTTCAACGAGTCGATCAATGAAGGACTCACGGTTGCTATCGATAATTCCTAGTTCTGCCTGATTGTTGAACAGCCACGCTTGAGCTCGCGCGAGCTGAAGCGACTGGGAGAATCTCGAAAACGCCTTCTCGTAGTCACCAGCGGCTAACAGGTGTAGGACGACCTGAGCAATAAAGAGAGGACCGAAGTCGCCTCGGAAATCACCCGGCATCTGCTCAGTGTCAACATCTTCTGGATCGAGCGGAGCCGACAACGACTCGATTGCCCGATCCAGGTAGCTGACGATAAACCTTCGCTCGAAATAGAAGAGAACGGCGAAGAGAACCAATCCGGCGCCGACCTCAAGGAGTAAGCCGCCAAGGGGCTCATCTTCTAGAAAGAGATACCCAGCAAGCATTCCTGCGCCAACGGACACAGGCGCTAACAACCAAGACTGCCGCAGTTTCTGTTCACCGACTCCGGCGTCATCAAGGGGGTGAAATCTGCTCTCTCGGTCCATGCATAAGTTCTAGCCTGAGGCTGACCGACTCTCGTCCGCCGCCGTGCCTCGGCGGCTCCACGACCACCGGATGTCTACCGGGAAATCATGCCTGGGTGCGTAATACGGTCGAACGGTCGCACAGCTCGAGCGGCCCTCAGGAGTAATCACACGCGTCTTGAACGTCGGATAAAGGTAGACCGATCTCTGACGCGAGTTGAAGCGCAAGTGGCACCACGAAAAACGGTGATATCGAATCGAATGGCGCATTCGACCCGGTCTCGTTGAACACCGTCTTCAGCGACTCCTCCAAAAAGGAGAGGTGGTAGCTGGCGCGTCTATCCAACCCTTTCTGTTCGACCTTGAGCAGACGTTGCCGGACCTTCGTGAACTGACCCTTCGCCTGGCTCCATTTCGCCCGGTCGGCGATGATCGCGGCGCTCGAGGAATGGAGCTTCGAGTCATCGACGTGCGACTCGAACAAGACGAAGAGGCGCAATATCTGCTGCTGTGCAGCAGCTTCATACCCCACTAACCCTCCCCGCCCTCGTCGATCGTGATACTCACTCGACTGAAGTCAGCGTCGGCCTCCTCGATACGAGATCGCAGTCGTGCCGCATCGAATATCGGGTCGTCAAGATAGGCCTCATCAATTTCGAACGCGAGAACGGTGCCGCTGGGCTGCGATTCTGGCAGCTGCTCGAACTCGCCTTGGGGCGTGCCCGTTATGTAGGTCTGTTTGAAGCTCCGTTCACCATTCGAACTCATGACCGATGCAGTCTTCGAAAGTGCGTTTACGACTGCGAGTCCAATCCCACAGAACTCATGCTTCAGCTTCTCGTGCTCCTTGTGGTCACGGCATGCATGCAAGACCGTCATCGCTGCTTCGGCGAACGGTCGGCCAAACCGTCCGACCTCGAGCGAGAGACCCAGGCCATTATCGAGGACAGAGAACGTCGTGCCATCGACTCGAACCGCAATCTCGCTACACGTCCCACAGTGCCCCTCAGCAAGCGCAAGGCACATCGCATCAAAGACGAAGTCAGTGAGCGCTGGCGTAGGTCCCACGTACATCTCGTGACGTTTGCGGACCGCTTCCAAGCCTTCGTAAACCGTAATGTCTTGCAGCGAACGCTCCGGCGGGTCAGGGTTGGCCATAGCCAATTATCCCACACTGACCACGGCCGCAGCACCCGTCATGAAACTGTTCTTAGTGGCCCGGGCGCCGCTCGGGCGCAAAATCCCGCCGCGTCATGCCACCAGGCACAGTCTCGAGCAGTGGGCTGCGAATCCTGATCGGGCCCAGATCCAACCAGGATTAGGTCCGACACCACTATCACGGTGATGTCACGAGAGATCCGTGATCGAGCGGTATTCGCTGGTATGGAACTGTACGGCTAGCGACCCAGATCGCACGATTGGCATTGACAAATCAACACTTCTTGCCATAGTACGGTGCGCGACGGTACAGCCGATCGATCGTCTTAATCCGCAGGTTCCGAGTTCAAGTCGCAACCGGTGAGCGATCGATGCTCGGCACTCGGGTAGGAAATGTCAGCCCCGAGACTCAGGCCGCAACGGAACCTCCGGGCACAACGACATGGGGTCGGTATGAATGGTTATTGACCAGCTAGTGGACCGGCGATGGACGCGTCAGAGCGGAGGGCCGATAGCGCAGTGGGCACGTACGACTCGAGAACGTTGACGATGCTTGCCACGGTTTGCGGCGAGCACAAACTCAAAATCCAACAGACCTGGCGTCGAGTCTTGCTGGGTTTGAGTTGACGAGTCCTTTGCGTTCCCCCGAACGCCCTCTCAATTCGAGTGTCACAGGGCAGTCGTACACTTGTTCGTATGAGCTCGCAGGTTTCAAACCCGGAGATGGCAGCGGCACTCGACATGATTGCCGCCGGTCACGTTGCGCTGCGCCAGGCCGGGGTGGCCCCAGCCAACAGCCGCGACGCCATCACCTGCATCACCGAACTCGAGCAGGTTCGTCGAGTCAGTGATGCTGCCTGCGTCGACCTGCTCGACGCGATCGACAACCTCCGATTCCACCTCGCCGACGGCCACACCAGCGCCAAGGCCATGGTTCGCCATCACGCCCGCCTGTCGAACAGCGAAGCACTTGCCCGCCAACGAAGCGCAGCCATGTCTCGCACTCTTCCCGACGTCGCCGACGCCTACAGCGAAGGAACGCTCGGCACCGACCACTTCCGAGCCATCGCAGCTGTGCACGCCAACGCCCGCGTACGCGACGCCATGCCCCATCGCCAAACAGCCATTCTGAACGAGGCCAAGGCCGACTTCGACACCTTCGACACGCGATTGCAGCAGTGGAAGCGTCTCACCGACGAAGACGGCCCCACCCCACCCAACCAGAAGGCGCACGAAGATCGAAATGCCCGAATCGATCAGGACTACGACATGGCCTGGCACATGGTTGCATCCTTCGCATGCCAGCAAGGCCTACAAATCGCCGAAGTATTCAACAAATACGTGAAGGCCGAAACACTCGCCGACTGGGAGAAAGCACGCGCCGAGCACGGCGACGAGGCAACCAGCCAACACCTGCCCCGCACCGTCCAACAACGCCGCGCCGACGCCTTGTGGCAGATCTTCATCGACGCCGCAGCCAACCCCAACAGTGCCGTCCCGGCAGACTTCGTCCACAACATCATGTGGGACCAGGCAACATTCGAGACGCTGGCGGCCAAGGTGCTTGGCGAAGACGCAGGCATCGACGTCACCGGCAATTCCGCAGCCGACGACATTGCTTTCGGCGAGTCTTCGGACTGGAACGACGACGCCGAGGCCACGCTCTTTGATGGGATCGATCCCGATGCCATGATCTGTCAAACAATCGACGGCACGCCGCTCGAACCCACCGAGATGATGCTCAACGCCATCGTGTCGAAAATTCGCCGAGTCGTCGTCACCGCGGCAAGCGAAAAGGTCGATTTAGGAAAAGCTCGGTGCTTCACCGGCATGGCCCGCCATGCCGTCAAGCTAAAGGCCACGCGGTGTGTATGGCCGGGCTGCACCATTCCAAGCAGCGACTGTCAGGCCGACCACCTGCTCGAACACTCGAGAGACGGAAGAACCAACCCCGGCAACGGGGCTCCGCTTTGCGGCAAACACAACCGGTACAAACAGCGTGGGTTCACTATCTACCGAACCCCCGACGGCTCCTGGCATACCATCCGCCCAGACGGCACCGAAATCCCCGACTAGGGGTCGACCAGACCTGCCCAAACAGATTCGGCCACTCCGCCACCGCTGCACGCAGCCACCGCGCCACCATGTCCCCCAAGCGTCGACAACCAACCCCACAGACGCCAACGCGGACTAGGCATCCATCCACTCGAAGCTCGTTCCCTCACCCAACGGCGCAAAGTCGACGGGTCGCTTCTTCAAAAAGCTCGACACTCCCTCACGCACATCAGCCCCAACGAGCGATTCACGCATCAGCGCTTCGGCATGCTCGGTCGCCTGGTGAGCAGTCATAGCCGGTTCGGTATTGACCTGGTATTTGATCGTCGCCATCGACGCAGGCGACACATTCGCCGCGAGATCACCGGCATAGGACCGAACATGGTCCATCAGATCATCCGCATCGAACACCGCCGACACAAGTCCGAGCTCGGCGGCTTCGGCACCCGTCACAACACGGGCGGACAACAACAGATCGAGCGCAACCTCACGACCAGCAACCGCATGCAATAACCATGCCATTCCATACTCACCAATAAGGCCGCGTCGAGAAAACGCGGTCGTGAACTTCGCCGACGTCACAGCGAAGCGCAGATCGCATTGCAACGCATACGCCAAACCAACGCCGGCGCACGCCCCGTTGATCGCCGCAATCATCGGCTTTCGAATGTCGAGCGGCAGAGTGCGAGCCAACATCGTGTTTGGCAGCGGCTGATCGTCGGGCCCCGGCCGGTTCGCAAGATCTGCGCCGGCACAGAACGCTCGCCCAGTTCCGGTCACAACAATGACTCGCACATCGTCATCGCGCTGGGCTTCACGCAGCCGTTCAAAGTACGCCACCTCCATATTGCCGGTCATTCCATTCATGGAATCGGGCCGGTTGAAGGCCAGCGTCGCAACGCCATCTTCGACGCTATACAGACACAGATCTTCAGTCATCGCCACACACTTTCGCTCGGTGATTTACAACAACACGACCAACACAGGCCCTCGAACACGCGACGATCAGTCGGCGCTGACATAGGTCTCAACCATGCTGCGAAGCCCATCGATCAGCGACGGGTCATCACTCAGTGGCCCCGCAATCGCAGCCATTGCAGCTTCTCGCGGGTCGAGGCCGTTGGCGACGAGCACCGCTGCAGCCACCAATGTTCGCGTCGACGACACCTCCCGCAGGTTCGAGTCCAAACGCCGCACTGCTTGACCCAACGTGACGAGGTCCGACACGACATCATCGGGTGCTCCCGATTCGTGCTTCACGATCTGCATCTCGATATCGGCCTCGGGGAACGAGAAGTCAATGGCAACCATACGCTGCCGAGTCGACATCTTCAGATCCTTCAGCACACTCTGATATCCGGGGTTAAACGACACGACCAAGCCAAAGCCATCAGCGGCCACCAGACGCTCGCCCCCTAAACGTTCGAGCGACAGTTCGCGGCGATGATCAGCCAACGAATGAATCGCCACGATCGAGTCCTGCCGCGCTTCGACGATTTCATCGAGATAACAGATCGAGCCTTCACGGGCCGATCGCGTCATGGGTCCATCGGTCCAGATCGTCTCACCGCCCTTCAGCACAAAACGGCCCAGAAGATCACCCGAGGTAATGTCCTCATGACACGACACCGTGTTAACCCCCACACCCAACGTGTGCGCCATGTGCTCGACGAAACGAGTCTTGCCCGTACCCGTCGGCCCCTTCAACATGATGGCCAGACCACCCGTAAATGCTGCGGTAAATATCTCGACCTCGTTACCCACGGGCAGGTAAAAGGGCGCTTCGGAAGACGTCATGCTGGCTGGACCTTTCGGACGGAGTTCTGGTGTTCTTGGGCGGCGTTCTCTGCGCTCTTCAGCGCGGTACGAATCATCGGGACGATATGAGCACTCAAACCGGTCGGGTCCGCTAACTGCACGTGCGGCGTGTTCCCCCACAACCGGTCGAGCACCTGCTGGCGAGTATCGGACGCAACGCTGACGCACACACACGCAACGCCGCTTCGCAACGCTTCGCTCAACGCCCGCCGCGTATCCTTCTCCGCGTACTGCCCCTCGTAGCCGTCGTCGTAGGCAAAGCCGTCGGAGACGACGATGATCAGTTTGTTCGTCGTGCCAGCGTTCTGCACCACGTGCACCGAGTGACGAATCGCCGCACCAAGCCGAGTAAAACCCGCGGGCTGCAACGATGCAAGCCGCCGCTGCGCCGAAGCATCAAAGCGATGATCAAACTCTTTTATCTGCAGAAAGCGAACGTGGCTACGACCCTGTGAGTTGAAGCCGTAGGCAGACACCCGATCACCCGCCCGTTCGAGCGAACCAATCAGATTCGCCGCGAGCTGGCGGTGCTGATCCCACACCGATCGGCCTTCAGACCGCTGCGCGGTCGACCCAGACGCATCCACCAACACCACGACACCGAGATCACGATCCGTCTTGAAGCGGGCCTGATACACATGCTCATCAGGGGTCGACCCCATTGCCTTCGACACGCCAAAGTCGACCAACGCCGAAATGTCGAGCCCATCGCCATCACGCAACCGACGATGACGCTCGAGCGCAAGCCCGAGCGACGCAATCTCACGAACAAGGCGAGGATCCGACGCTGCAGTAAAGCGTTCGTCGCTGTGCTTTTCGGCCGGTTGAAACTCCCCCACTGCACAGTGCTGCTGTCGATACATGCCCTTGTGGTCATCCCACTCCGGATACAACCGGTCGCCAATCTGATGACCCGGTACACCAAGGTCCATCCCCGGAGGAGCAACCAACAGCATTGCGTCTTCGGACACCTTCGCCACAGCCTTTGCTCCGCTCACCGGAAGCTGCGCACCCGTCCCATCGTTAGCATCCTTTGGCCGCTTTCCCGTACCCATCTGCTTGCGCAACATCTTGAGCAACGGGTTCTCGTTCTTGCTCGGCGAGCTAAACAAGCTCAAGATCTTCGACTCGGCCGAATCCTCGTCGTCATCAATATCTTCAGCATCATCGGGCCTCGGCGGTGCATCCAGTTGCTTCTTGGTCAACCGCGCAGTCATCCCAACGCCGCCCTCACGCGCCAGCACTCTTCGGCCCCGTACCGTGCCCACATCTTCCGGGCACAACGGAACGTCACGCCACGCAAACGCACCCTCGAGTGATTGAGCCGCCGACGCGGTCGACTCACCAGACCACTCCGGCATATGGGCAAGCACACGTCGCGGAATTGGCACGGACTTCTCACGCATGGCCCGCAAAATCTCGAGCGTCACATAACGTCTCGACGCCGAAGCTTCCCCAACAAGCTGAATTGCAAGTGAAGGGTCGAGGCTCCCAAGTCCGGTCAGCGCGGCCTGGGCCACCAACGGCGCCAGCGCACGATCACCAAGGCCGCGGGGCAAAAAGATCGAGTCACCATCGGCATACGCGAGTTGCTCATCGGTACTCAACACGCCAACCTTGCGTCCAGCAATCGCATTCGCCAAAAGCGCAAACCGCTGGTACTCACCCGTCGACGACTCCAGCTGCGTCACTGCACGATCGGACAATTACCGCTCCCGTTGAACGGGAGAGCGTTGATGCATACCAGGCATCAACTAGTTCTACATCGAATAGTTCAATGATGCAATCTCATGCAGCCCGGCACGAACGGCACAATCACGCAGTTTTAAGAGCCCACTCGGTCACCGGTGCGCAGTCAGTCGCCTTCAGATGGACCAAGCAACTTGATCAAGGCCTCAGCGGCCATCATTGCGTCATCACCGCCGGCCAGTGGAAGCCCATAGTTGACGTCCCGTAGCGCCGCGTGAGTTTTTGCCGCCAACTCACTGCCCTTCTTGGTGATATGCACGATGATCGACCGGCGATCGACCGTGTCATGTTCGCGCTCAACGAGCCCACGCTCCTCGAGCCAATCGAGCGTGTATGTCATCGTCGGCGGGTGGATCAGCGTTGCCCGCTTGAGGTCGGCCACCGACCGGAACCCCGGCTCGTGGTGAAGGAGCGCCAGCACCTCGAACCGCGGCATCGTGAGGTCGAACTGCACGAGCACGTTGTTCGCGTGACCCGATAGGTGCTTATACAAATGCCCAATGGCGCCCGCTGCCAGAACCCACGGAAACTCATCGGAGTCTCTAAAGTGCGATACGACGTGTGCCAGCCGCTCAGGCCCGTCCTCGACCATGGAGTTCACGTCCATACCCTGTTTTTCCATCGTTCGACCCTACCGTGGTTGGGTCGCGGCTCCGGTGCATTGCTGTGCCTTTATGCCGACGGAGATCCTTCTGTTTTGGCCGGAACATCGGAGGATCGGCCTTGATGGCCGAGAAGGCATTGGGTAGCGACACCAATGCCACCTCGCACGTCGCCAATAGCAGTGACGGCAAGACCAGTGCCACCCTCACCCAAGTACGAGGTTGCATCGAGCGAAATCCACTCACCGATCGGTGCCCGGTGGATTGCAACAACGAGGTTCGTGTTGATCAAACCCGACGGCGACCCGACCGCGTATACCGAGCTGATGCCCGAACCAAAGTCGGCAAGCGCTGCGAGCCTCTGGAGCGGCGAGGTTCGTTCGCCATCGACGACCGGCAGCCGAAGTCGAATCCAATCGAGGGCCGGACCTGCGTCCTTGAAGCTTCCCCGACGCAACTCATGCTGCACAGCATTGCGATGGAATGTGGTCAGCCCACGGCTGGCATATCGTGGCCCACCAGATTCGATGACCTCCGCTGGTGCCAGCGCGGCCACAACCTCCTCACGGACCCAATCGGGTGGACCGAGCTCGGACATTGCAAGGACGAGCGCCGTTGCCGATGCAACCGCCTCGCCATCGGCATACAACCCCGCCCGAACACGCGAGACTCGAGCACTGACATCGACGCGTTCGGCCTCGACGGTGAGCCGCTGCAACGGCACCGGCTTGGTGAGCTCAATCTCGAACTGCGATACCAGCTCGCGGTCACCAACAAGCTCCTCGATGGCACGGACCAGCAGTGCTGCGGACGGGCCCCCATGTTGGGCATCTGCTCGCCACGGCCCACGGGTGAAGTCGCTCGGAACAAACCCGTCGCCATCGACTGTGAACAATGCACCCACGGGCACCCAGACTTTCTTACACAGATGCCACACGACATCTCGTATTAGTTCGAATCAGTATATTCTAATTTAGAATCACTTGCCCACGGCTCGTGGTTTAGGATCATTAACCATCGCACACCGCCAGGAGCCACACATGACCAACATGGCACCAAGTCTCGACGCAGCAACAGCAGCTGTCGCTGCTGCCAGGAAGGTCGTGGAAACGGCCCTCGCCCACGCGCAGACCAACCCCGAGATCGAACACCAGCAAAGCTTCCTCTACGATCTCGCCCACGCTGCTGCTGCGGTCTCAATGAGCGAAGTCGCCCTCACATACGCCAACAACGGAGCCGATGAAGAGCGGCTCGCAATGATCTTCGTTGGACATGCCGTCGGGAATCTTGCCTCCACGATCTGGACCCAACCCACACTGTGGGGAACAACGCCCACCGAACTCGACTCGGCGCGCCCGTTCGTCGAAGCAGCCACCAACCCAACCTATGTTGCCGAGGCTGCCTCACTGACTGGCCAAGAGCTGCTCGCAGATGACCTTTCCCTCGTAGCCGACACCTTCGAACGATTCGCCGTCGACAAGATCACTCCGGTCGCCGAGCACATCCACCGACACGACGCCGATATCCCCGAGGAGATCATTGCCGGAGTCGCCGCACTTGGATCCTTTGGCCTGTCGATCAGCGCCGACTACGGCGGTTTTGCTGAAGGCACTGCCGATGACCACCTCGCAATGGTCGTTGCCACCGAACGACTCTCCCGTTCGAGCCTCGGCGCAGGCGGTTCGCTCATCACCCGCCCCGAGATCCTTGCACGGGCCCTCGAAGCTGGCGGAACAGAAGCACAGAAGCAGAAGTGGCTTCCGAGCATCTCGACTGGCGAGACGGTGTGCGCCGTTGCGGTCACCGAACCCGATGTGGGTTCCGATGTCGCCCAGCTGAGCGTCACCGCCGTCGCGACCGACAACGGCTATCTGCTCAACGGCGTAAAGACCTGGTGCACCTTCGCTGGACGCGCCAACGTCTTGATGGTGCTCGCACGGACCAACCCCGATCGCTCCGCAGGACACCGCGGCCTCAGCCTGCTTATCGCCGAGAAACCCACAGACTCCGGCCACGAGTTCGCGCACACCCAACCAGGCGGCGGGCGCATCGAGGGCAAGGCAATCCCAACGCTTGGCTACCGCGGCATGCACAGTTTCGAAGTCTCTTTCGACAACTGGCTGGTCCCCGCCGAGAACTTGATCGGCGAAGACGATGGCCTCGGACGCGGCTTTTACCTACAAATGGCCGGATTCGAAAACGGTCGACTCCAGACCGCGGCAAGGGCTGTTGGGGTTATGCAAGCCGCCTATGACGAGGCACATACCTACGCCGCAGAACGACGCGTGTTCGGTAGCCCAATCGGCGACTTCCAACTCACCCAAGTGAAGCTGGCCCGGATGGCGAGCATCGTGCAGATCTGTCGACAGTACTCGTTCCGAGTGGCCGCCCTTATGGCCGGACCATCGGGCGGGTCGATGGAAGCCGCAATGGCGAAGGCCTACAGTTGCCTCGCTGCCGAGTGGGTCACTCGTGAAGCACTGCAAATCCACGGCGGATACGGGTATGCCGAGGAATACCCGATCAGCCGCCTCTTCGTCGACGCCCGTGTGCTATCGATATTCGAAGGTGCCGACGAGACGTTGAGCCTCAAACTCATCGCCCGTCAGCTCCTCGCAAAAGGCCTGCCCTCGGCAACACCATAGGCAACGCCTAGGCGCGAACCGCCGTGACCCCGAGCTTGCCCATTGGTGTCGTGGCTTTCCCCTCGAAGGTGTCGCCGTTCACGACACCCTCGAATTCGAAGCCGATCGGACCCATAGCAGCCGAGTAGGTCAGGGTGTCTCCGTCGACCGAGTACTCCTTGACAACGGCCTCCCCCATCACGCTGGTAAACGATCCAGTGCCCTCGTCATCGAGAGTGAGCGTCCCCTCCTGGGGCCCCATGGGAGTCTTGATAGTCACGGTCCAATCGCCGACGACATTCATATATTTTTCCTTTCAAAGTAGAGGTGCGCGCGTTCTGGTAATGCGGTGTCAACTGGTAATGCGGTGAGGAGCGGCTTATGGAAAGCGGGACTCTTCGAGCGGCGTTGCTTCGGGAAGCGTCCGTGGATGCCCGATCCACACACCGACGTTCTCGCCGGTCCGCCCGTCCGGGCCTTCTTCGAGGATCGCAGCGACGACCTCGCCGATGTCTGGCGGCTTTAGCCACATGTTTACGAGCTCGGAACTCACCAGCTGCTCGAACGCCTCTTCATCGAACAGCTCAGCCAGCGCACCGCGGGTCATCTCAGAGTCAACCGCATCCATACAGACTGCGTTCACACGAACGCCGTCCTCGCCGAGGCGGCGAGCCCAGTTTTGGGTGAGACCGTTGATGGCCCACTTCGATGCGTCGTAGAGATCCATTGTTGTGCCACCGCCGGTCGGCGAACCAGGCGGCGGGCAGATGTGGTCGGTCGCGATGTGGACGATGTCGCCACCCCCGTCGATCAAATAGGGAATCGCTGCTCGCCCCGTGAGGAACAAGCCACGGAGGTTCACGTCGACGACGTGGGAGTAGTCATCGACGGCTTTGTCATATGAGTCTTCACGGGCGTCGGTATTGCGCCAGACCCCGGCGTTTGCGACGAGGATGTCGATCCCGCCCAACGATTCGGCCGCGCTATCGATGAACGCCTTCACCTGATCGGCGTCACGCACATCTGCGGGAATGAAGTGACAGGCCTGACCAGTGTCCTCGGCGATCGAGCTCGCCGCGTTGGTCGCCTTTTCATGTTGGATATCGCAGATCGCGACATCGGCGCCGCGTTCGGCAAGCGATCGGGCGATGCCCTCGCCGATGCCCACGGCTCCTCCGGTAATGACTGCCCGTTTTCCGTTGAGTGTTTTCATTGGTCTTCCTCGGTGTTGATGCCCTATTCGGTGTGATTTGGTTTGCGCTACGGAGCGAGCGCTTCGAGCGCCCGCCAATCGATGCCATGTTCCTCGTCGCCGCGTTCGACAGAGAGCGGTTGCACGCAGACATGATCGGCGCCGGCGTCGTAGTGCGCTTGCACTCCGGCGTGCAGCTGGTCTTCGTTACCCCAAACAACCACGTCGTCGATGAAGCGCGCCGACCGGCCATCGATATCGTCATTCGTGTAGCCGAGGCGGAGCCAGTTGTTGCGATAGTTCGGGAACGAGGCATACAGATCGAGCGCGGTGTTGGCGGTCGAACGTGCCAGCTCGGCGTTCGTCGTGAGGATGACTTTCTGCTCGACGCACAGCACTGCGTCGGGTCCGAGGATTTCGCGGGCCTGGGCGGTGTGGGTTGGTGTGGTCCAGTACGGGAAGGCGCCGTTTGCCTCTGCACCTGCAAGCTCGAGCATCTTTGGGCCGAGCGCAGCAATCAGTAGCGGCACGGGCTCGCTCGGCTCGATGCCGAGGAACATCTGCATCTTCATGGCAGCCAGGTAGTTGCGCATCTGTGTGAGCGGCTTTGAATAATCGAGGCCGCGAATGCCCTCGACGAGCGGACCGTGGCTGACACCCAACCCAAGTGCGAAGCGGTTGTTCGACTGCTCGCCCAACGTGTTCGAAGCCTGTTTCATGGGCCCGGGATGACGGTGGAAGATGTTGGCGATGCCCGTGGCGAACTGCAAGTCGGTGGTTTGCGACGCAAGCCACGCCAGGTGTGCGAAAGGGTCTCGACCAATGCCGTCGGAAATCCAGAGCCTCGAGTATCCGAGTGCCTCGATTCGCTGGGCGACTTCGGCCGCGGCAGTCGCCGAGAGAAGATCGGTGTGCGCCCACACTCCAGTACCAGCAAATCGCTGTTGATGTTCTGCCATGACGTCAACATAGTTCACGTTAACTAACTATTCAATCTGAAACTATAGAGCTGGTACAAGCACCCAAACGCGCACACCGCGCGGTAGGTTGCCAAGATGAGCGCCGACGACCCGCGAGCTGCAACCCCAGCGTCGACTTCCCGCTCGGCCGAGCACGGAGAGTTTCTCAGCGTCCTCTCTGCGCTCCGCATGGTCGAATCGGCATATAGCGACATCGCAAAACGCCTGTGCGCAGAACTCGGTGTGGGCGGAAATGATGTTCGAGCCGTCGAGCTACTCATCGAAGACCCTGGCCTCAGCCCGACCGATCTGGCCAAGCGTCTCGACATCTCTCCCCCCTCGGCCACCGCGCTCGTCGACCGCCTCGTCGAAGCTGGCTTCGTTGAACGAATCCCCGACATCGCCGACCGGAGACGTCGCCTGTTGGTAGTCACCGAAGCCGGGACCCACGCAATGTTCCGCTCCCTCGAACCGTTGCTCGACGAGCTCTCCCAGATAGGCACCGAGCTCGACGCAAACGAACAACGCACGATCTCAGAGTTCCTCCAACGGGTCGCTGCCAGCTACCGATCGTTCTCGACACCGACCATCGAAACCAACACTGACTGACTGTCGCTGCGTCGACCGGCGATCGCTCGAGCGACTCTGAACCTATGTTGATGGACGTTCGGCCAATAGCGCAATCATGGCGTCAGTTGCCGATTGCGCCTCTTCGCGGTCTGCCCACGACAAGCCATAGTGCACGTCTGTGAGGGCTTGATGAACCTCAGCGACTGTCTCTCGACCATGGTCGGTGATGTGCAAAATGATCGACCGACGGTCGACCCGATCGTGCACGCGTTCAGCAAACCCACGCTTGCCGAGCCAGTCCATGGTGTAGGTCATCATCGGCGGGTGAATCAGCGTGGCCCGCTTGAGTTCGCTGATCGACATGTTGCCGCCGTTCTGATCCAGCAGCGCCAGCACCTCAAACCGAGGCATCGTGAGATCAAAGTCGCTCAGCACCGCGAGCGCCGTAGCCGACATGTGTTTGTACACCTGACTGATCGCGCCGGCAGCGAGCATCCAGGGCAGCTCGTCGGCTCCCTCGAAGTGCGACGCAACACGCGCGAGACGGTCGAGATCATGACTTTCAGTCTCCGACATTGGCCGGTCCTCTCGGCTAACGCCCAACGCCTATCGCGCGAGGCTGACTGTTGGAGTGGCGTGAACCCGCCTCACACCACCCCAACAAACCATGTTTCCTAACGACGCTTCTCTCCCGATACCGCAAGACCCATGGCGGTAAAGTCCCACATTTCGTCGGTGACTCCCTCGTCGCGAAGCATGTGCTTCATGATGCGACCCAAAGCGTTCGCGGGAAGCTCGTCACGAAGATGCACGTACCGTGGTACGGCGAAATACGGCAGGTTGTCCTCAAAGAACGCAAAGACAGCCTCGGGTTCAAGCTGGGCGCCTTCCTCTTGAACCAACACAGCCTTGACGTCGTCTTCGCCCATGTCGGCGGGAACCGCACAGACCGCGACCGCCGCCACACCATCGAGCGCCATGATTGCGGCCTCGAGCTCCATCGACGAGATGTTCTCACCTCGACGACGAAGTGCGTCCTTCTTACGGTCGACGAATAGCAACTGACCAGCATCGTTCTGCTTTGCCATATCTCCAGTGTGATGCCACAAGTTGCGTGACGCGGCCACTGTTGCTTCGGCGTTGTCCCAATATCCCGAGAACATCACGAAAGGACGCTTTGGCCGAACAATGATCTCACCGGGTTGACCCGGTTCGACATCGATATCGTGATCGTCGACGATCCGAACCTCGAAGCTCGGCGATGGCGTGCCGATCGTGGCCCGCTGACGGTCCGAGTCAAGGTTCGCCATCGTGACCGGAAACGCCTCGGTCTGACCGTACGATTCGGCCACGACGGAGGTGTCAAAGCGACGCTCGAACTCTTCTTGGTCAGATGGTCGCATCGGAATCCAAATGGCGAGTCGGAACTTGTTGTCCGTGTCGTTGTCCTTTGGCGGCTGGGCAAGGATGGCATTACCCATGAACCCAACGCCCGCGAGCACGGTCGCCTCAGCGTCGCGTGCCTGGTCGATGTATTGGGACGCAGAGAACTCTTCGGTGAACACGACCGAGCCACCTGGGGTGAGCAACGCCACCATGAGCGCAATGACCTGACCGCTCGTATGGAACAGTGGCCACGACGTGAAGATCCGATCTCCGGGGGTGACCCAGCCGCGCTCGATCTGGCCGGATGGTCCCGCCAGGTAGTAGCCGTGGGAAAGCATGCATCCCTTGGGAAGACCAGTCGTACCTGACGTGTAGATGATCGTCATCAGGTCGGAGGTTTCGATGGTGACCTCTGGTGCCGGCTTCTTTTCGGCTACGAGCTCGTGGTAGTCGAGGATGACGAGTCCGTCTGGCGCCTCGACGTCATCGACACAGATCACGTGCTGCACTTCGGTTTCACCGAGGAGCGGTGCAGCCGAGGCGAGGCCGGCGGCGTCGGTGATCAACACCGATGCTCGACTGTTGGCCAGCTGGTAGCGCAAGAACTCGCCCTTCAACCATGCGTTGAGCGGCACCTCGACGATGCCTGCACGTGCACAGCCAAAGACCGCTTCGATGATCTCGAAGCGATTTGGCAACAACAGGGCAACCCGGTCGCCTTTCGACACGCCAAGTCCAGCGAGTGCGCCCGCGACATCGTTTGCCTTGGCGTCGAGTTCTCGAGTGGAGACCCAATCGCCGCCCAGCCGAACAAAAGGGGCGTCGCCATCGACGTCGACTCTTCGTTTCAGCGCCTCGGACACATTTGGTGGAAGCTCACTCACTCAATCTCTCCTTTTTTCACTCGCACCTTGCGCGATTGTGTTGATTAGCTACTGCTCGAACTGACGGCGACTGGCTGCTCGTCAACAGGTCCATCGCCGTCGGGGTAGAAGCTGCGGAACCAGCGTCGAAGCTCATAGAAGTTCCGTTCCTCGGGAAAGACGAACAGCGGCTTGTCGACGTACTTTTGGTTCTCCCAGATTGCGAAGTCTCGACGCACCTGCTTGACCTGCTCGCGCATCAACATCGCCGCGCCGTCGCTTACGCCGTCGCCGTCGCCGTCCTTGCGGATCGCTATCCAGGTGCGCGCAATCGAACGAACGTGATCGATTGGGGTGGTCGACACCATTTGGGCCACGGTCATCCCGGCGACTTCCAGGCGGGCAACTCCAAGGCCAAGGCCCCAGTGCTCGCCTTCGACGGTGCCCCACATTTCACCCTCGGGTGTGAGCCATGTGGACTCGTGTCCGCCACCGAGGTGCAGGCGAAAGACCGACCGCAAATACTCGTCTTTCAACTCGAGTTCGCCTGACTCGGCGGGCCGATCGGCACCGTGAACGAACGCAAAGTGCATTGGGTCGGCGACATTTTCGATTGGAAGCTGCGGGTTGACTCGAAGTTCGCCGTAACAAATGGCAGCGTCGGGGTGATCGGTTGGCTGGTGGAAGTTGTCGGGGTCAGAGAATTCGGGGACGCCAGGGTATTCCCACTGGGGCTCGCGGCCCTCAGCGTCGTGCCACACCAAGATCACGTGGTCTTTCTCTCGCACGTGCCAGGTGCGCAGACGTGCGGTGATGTTCGGCGAGTCTTTGAACGGGATTTCCACGTTCTTTCCTTCGCCGTCCCAGCGCCAGCCATGCCATGGGCATTGAAGCGTTTCGCCTTTGACACAACCACCGTGCGCAAAGTGGGCTCCGAGGTGCGGGCAGTGCGCATCGATGACGCGCACTTCGCCTTCTTCGGTGCGATACATGACCAGTTCCTCGCCGCAGAACTCGAGATCCTGCACGTCGCCAGGCTGGAGATCCCAAGAAAAGCCGACGACAAACCAACTCGTTGGGAAATTCTTGTAGGGCCAACCCTTCATCGGTTTCATACTTTGTCCTCCAAGAACCTTTCGAATTAGTATTGTTCTAGACTGTCATATCTTCGACGAAAAGTCTGCATCCGACAAGTCCTTCCTTGGTAGATGGCAATTTCGGCCACGCGAAAGGACCTAAACCGCACAGCGAGGGACCCAAACCATGGCCACACACGACGACAAGGCTGCACCGCAGACCTATCCACTCCCCCATTCCTCCAACGACCTGCACGGCCACGTCGCGCTCGTAACCGGATCGACCGCTGGCCTTGGCAGACGTTTCGCCCGAACGCTTGCAGCTGCGGGGGCGACCGTGATTGTGACCGGACGTCGAGAGAACCTTCTCAGCGAAGTCGTCGACCAGATCACAGCCGACGGGGCCACAGCGCACGGCGTGAAGCTCGATATGACCAATGAACAGTCGATCATCGATGCCGTCGACGCCGCCGAAGCTGCCGCCGGGCCGGTGACGATTCTCGTCAACAACGCAGGAATCCCCGACGCGCAACGGGCCGAGAAACTCCCGACCGACCTGATCGACCGAGTACTCTCCACAAACCTCCGAGGCCCATTCCTGCTTTCGTGCGAAGTCGCTCGACGACTGATAGACGCCGAAACGCCTGGTCGCATCGTCAACATTGCAAGCATGACTGGGCACCACTACGCCGGTGGAGGCGCCGCCCTGTACTCGGTCACCAAGAGCGCCGTCGTCCGCATGACCGAGGTACTCGCTGTCGAGTGGGCCCGGCAGCACATCAACGTGAACGCCATCTCACCTGGGGCCTTCCACAGCGAGATGATGGACGGCATGGTTGACCGAGTCGGCGACTTTAGCCACAAGCTGCCCCGCAAACGCATGTGCGACCCCGCACAGCTCGACTCGACGCTTCTGTTTTTGTGTTCTCCGGCATCTGACGCGGTAACCGGCACGGTCATCAAGGTTGACGATGGCCAACTTCCTCGATGAGCAGCGAGTTGAACTTTGGTCGACTCCTGCGCCGGGCCACCATGTACGGCGCCGACGAAGCCATTGTCGACCTCGATCGCCAACGGCGATTTAGCTATAGCGAACACCTCGACCGGGTTGCTCGCCTGGCTGCTGTTCTCACCAACCTCGACCTTCGTCCCGCAAACAACCAACCCGTAGGGAACGTTGCGGTACTTACCGGCGCGAGCCACGTGTATGTCGAGCTGTGGCGAGCATCGCTGGCTGGAGCCGCGATGATCAACCCCATCAACACTCGGCTCGCACCCGCCGAGATCATCGACATCTTGCGCGATGCCGGATCGAACGCGATCGTCGTCGACGACACCCATGCTCGTCTCATCGACGAGCTGCGTCCACAACTTCCCGAACTCCATACCGTTCTTCTCGACGACACTGACGGCTCGGACGCGACCGTCCCCCACGACCACTGCCTGTCCACCCTCATCGACGAGCAGCAGTCGTGCGAGCTTCCACCCGAACCAAACCCGACCGATCCAGCTGTACTTCTCTACACCGGCGGCACCACCGGCCGTGGAAAAGGTGTCGTACTGTGCCAACGGGCAATAACCCTGACGGCACTACGCATGCAACCAACAGTCGACCTCGGCTCGACGCAGAGCTACCTGTCGTTCATGCCAATGTTCCACATCGGCGCATCGTCATCGTGGTCGTTCTACCTGCCACAAGGCGGCAAGACGGTGATCATGCCCAGCTTCGAACCGGCAGCGGTGAACGCAACGATCGCGAGCGAACAAATCACCGCGATCGGGGCCGTCCCAACAATGCTCACCATGCTCCTCGACGACCCACAGTTCAACCCCGACACCTTCTCCACATTGCAGCTGATCGTCTACGGCGGTGCACCAATGCCACCACCAGTACTTGAAAAACTCTCCGCTGTTGCCCCCCATGTAGGGCTCCACCAGGCATACGGCATGACCGAGGCGTGCGGAGTGGCGACAGCGCTGACCCGAGCCGATCACCGTGAGGGCGGAACGAAACTCGGTTCGGTCGGCCGCCCCGCCACCGGTATCGACCTCGAGCTTCGCTCTCCTGCCACTGGCGAGCGAACGCCCCGAGGAGACGTTGGCGAGATCTGGCTCTCGTGCGATTCGCTTATGACCGAGTACTGGAACCAGCCAGAAACAACCGCCGCTGCGCTGATCGACGGATGGTACCGCACCGGCGACGCCGGGTACCTCGATGACGAGGGGTACCTCTACCTTGCCGATCGGGTCAAGGACATGATCGTCAGCGGAGGCGAAAACGTCTACTCACTCGAGGTCGAGTCGGCAATAACATCGCTACCGGAGGTCGATGCTGCCGCGGTTGTCGGGCTCGAAGATCCGGTGTGGGGCGAACGTGTGCACGCCGTGGTCACCGCCGATCCAGCACTCGTCACCGAGGAGTTGCTCGATCGCCATGTTCGACGCCGCATTGCGGGCTACAAGGTCCCGCGGAGCTGGACAATCTCGACCGAACCCCTTCCACTTTCTGCGACGGGCAAGGTACTGAAACGCAAGCTACGCAACGAACATAGTCGCTGATTCTTCGCTCGCCGTTGCCGCAGCGGCGACAGTCGTTGCCCGCTACTCGCTTGCTTCGTCGTCTTCGACGAGCACTCCTGTCGCTGCTTCATCGGCGCCTTCGACGAGTGCTGTCTCGGGCTTCACGAGGTTGCCTTCGAGATCCACGTACCAACCGCCTTCGCGAGGAACAGGAATGTTGGGCCCCGAGCACGCAAAGTCGGTGCCTGGACCACACATCTCGTTCAGCATGTACGAACGGGACTCGAGAATCTCGTCTGGCCATGGGTCGGCGTGCAAGGCAAACGGCTGGAGAGGCAGGTTGTAGACCATGAAGAATGCAACGTTGATCATGCCGGTCACGGCGAGGAATCGAAGCCAGTTGAGTTTCTTGTCGGTTTTGGTTCGAAGCTCTTCGAGACCGCGTTCGGCCATCGACTCGCCTTTGTCATTTCGGAAATAGATCATGCTTCCCCAGGCCGTCCATGCAGCCGTGAAGGTCATCCACTCATACAACGGGTACTGGTAGTACTTGCCGCTCCACAGTGAAAGCGAACGAATCGCTCCTGGATAGGCGTAGAGACCGAAACGAAGGAAGATCGTCTCGACGATAAACACAATGACCGAACAGACCGCGAATCCAATCGACACGATGCCCAAATTGCCCATCTCCGGGTATCGAGCACGGGCACGCTTCATCGTGAGGGCAACGAGGCTTGAGAACGTGAACGCGATAATTCCGTAGACCGGAAGCAGGAAGAAGAGCGGAGCGGACATGTTGTGCGAGTTGGGTGCCAACCATCCCGGAATGCTCGACGCCCAGCTGCCGAAGTCGTAGACGCCAGCGTTGTAGGTCGCCCAGTTCTGGAAGTAGTTGAGGATCGGGTCCTGCCAGAACACGAGGTACAGACCCGCAACCATGTAACTATCGAGACCGAGCGGGATCTTCTTGCGCCATGGCCGGATAAAGAAGTAGTAGAGCCCGACGATGCCACATGTGAGGCCGATTGCCTGAAATGCCCAGATCCCTACGGAAATATTGGTTGGAATTGGGTCGGGGCCGGGGTCGGTGGCATTGAAGTTGCCACTCAGAAAAATCCAGTCGAAGAAGGCGTACGCCTGGATAGCGATTGCGATGACACCGAAGCCAGCCCACCATTTGATCGGAACGATCTTCTTTGGCTCAGATGCAGCCACCGGCCGGCTGAGCACTGTTGGAGTATCGATGACGGCCATGTTCTTCCCCCTTGTATCGCTGTCCCAAGTATGCGCGCATTCGAGATTATATGTCAATGCCGAATTATTCGATTTCGAAGTAGATTTATGCCGTGCGGCCGACCACTTATTGGATCGACACTCCCGAGTAGCCTTGGGCCTCGATTTCCTTTAGCCGCTTGTGATACTTCGGAGCACCGCCGTTGTAGACCCCGTAGCGGATAACACCTTCGACTCGACCTTCGACGTTCGAGTTGTAGCCAGTGATCCAGCCCTTGCCCCGACCAATCAGGAAGCGTGGATACATCGACGCGACGTGCGCGGTCCACTCGACCTCGGCATCCTTGCTCGCTTCAACCCGTGACCCGTTGGCCAGACGGACATGTTCGAGCAGGTCCGAGATCCAGTTCACGGCCTGCTCGATGCTCCGTGGAAAGTTGCTCGATGCCGACGCACCTTGCGGCCCCGCAATCATGAACAGGTTTGGAAAGCCATGCACCATGAGCCCCATGTAGGTCGACGGGCCGTCCGACCACTTCTCCCCCAGCTGCTGGCCGCCAGTCCCCTGAATATCGATTCGATCGTAGGCACCGGTGATTGCATCGAAACCGGTCGCGTACACAATGACGTCGAACTCGAGCTCGGCATCTGTGGTCTGGATGCCCGCCGGAGTAATGCGCTCAATCGGCGTCTCCGACAGGTCGACGAGCTCGACATTGGGCTGGTTGTAAACCTCGAAATAGTTGGTCTCCAGGGGAACCCGCTGCATACCGAACAGGTGGTCTTTGGGAATGAGTTTCTCGGCGATTGCAGGGTCATCGACTCTCGCACGAATCCGATCGGCGATGTACTCGGAGAACTCCGCGCCCGCCTCCTCGTCGGTAAAGATCTCGGCGAAGTTCCGCAACCAAATGCCAAATCCGGGCTGGTCGTAAAGATCGTCCCAGAGCGCCAAACGTTCTTCACGTGACACATTCCAGAACCCCCGACGGTCTGGCTCATGTTCGAAGCCGCCGGGCGTTCGAGCACACGCAGCGTAGATGTCGTCATATCGCGACCGGATGTCGTCCATTTCTTCGGGGCTGATCGGCGCATTGTTGAGCGGAGCGCTCCAGTTGGGGCGACGTTGCATCACCGTGAGATGTCCAACCTTGTCGGCAATCTCGGCAATGACCTGGATGCCGGTCGCGCCGGTGCCGATGACCGCGACGCGTTTGGTTGACAGGTCGACGGGTTCTGTGGGCCAGTAGTACGTATGCCATGACTCGCCCTCGAACGAATCCATCCCATCAAACCGTGGCGGTGTTGGCATGGAGAGCAATCCGAGGCCGGACACGACAAATCGGGCACTCAGCTCGCGACCGTCAGTGAGCGTGAGACGCCAGAAGCACGCCTCATCATCAAACCGCATCGACGACACGCGGCAGTTGAATCGCATGTACTGGCGCAAATCGAACTTGTCGGCAACAAAGTTCAGGTAGCGGAGATTTTCGGGCTGACCCGAGAAGCGCTCGCTCCAACTCCATTCGTTGAGCAGTTCCTTCGAGAAGGAGTAGCCGTAGGTGTAACTCTCCGAATCAAAGCGCGCCCCCGGATAGCGATTTCGAAACCACGTCCCACCAAGGTCCTCATCGGCTTCGATGAGCACGGCATCGACCCCCAGGTCGGTGAGCCGCTTGATCTGATAGATCCCTGCAACCCCAGCGCCGATCACCAGCGCTTCATGATCGGGCGTCGACCGATCATTGTTGTTGCTCGGCAGGTCTTGTAGTGCTTGTTCACTCACGGCCATCTCACCTACTGCTTCGTCGTCCATTGCTTGTTCGTCCACTGCGAATGCTTCAACGTTCCGCCCATTCTTAGTGTAGAGCGTGTATCTAGCGTTCGCTAGCTTTTGTGAAGTCAACGCTTGATTGTTTGTTGTCTCCATTGCTTCTTGCTCTAGCTCAACCTCGATCAAGCGCTAGATTTATCGGTCCACTTCATCCGAGATACGCCGCATCGAGCGCGCTGTCGTCATTGCGCAACTCTTCGGCGGTCGAGGCCAGCACGACCTCGCCGTGCGCCATCACAAGCGCCTTGTCGGCAACCTCCAGCGCCAAGGACACATGCTGTTCGACAAGCACCACGGCCGCACCATGGTCGGCGGCGGCGCGCCTCACGACCGGCAACAAGTCCTCGACAATGATCGGCGCAAGCCCCATGCTCATCTCATCGATCAAAAGCACTCGCGGATCTTGCGCCAGGCCCCGGGCCACAGCCAGCATCTGCTGTTCGCCGCCCGAAAGGTTTCCGGCAGCAACGTCCCAACGCTTCTCAAGTGCAGGAAACACATCTAAGAGTTCCCGCGGATTCCGCTTTGCCTTCTGACACGCAAGTTGGAGGTGTTCCTCGACCGACAACGGCTGGAACAGCGCCCGATCGTCGGGGACCAGCACCACGCCATTGCGGTTTGCCTCGACCGCATCGCCCGACGCCATCTCCTGACCATCGATACTCACGGTGCCCGTATGGCGAGCGAGCATTCCCGCAATCGTCAGCAGCGTCGTGGTCTTGCCCGCACCATTCGGTCCGAGTATCGCAAGCACCTCGCCTGCATCGAGGTCGGCGCTGATATCACGCACGACCCGAACCTTTCCGTATCCACTCGAGAGCGAATCAATGACCAAACGACTCGTCATGACGCAGCTCCCGAACGGCCGAGATACGCCTCCGCGACCAGCGCGTCGTGACGAACCTTCTCAGGTGGGCCAGAAGCAATGACCTCACCAAAGTCGAGCACGACGACGTGGTCAGACACGTCCATGATCAAGCCCATGTCGTGATCGATCAAGAGAATGGCAACGCCGTCTTGGCAAATATGGCGCAATCGATCACCCAAGATCTTGCTCTCGGTCGAGTCGAGACCTCCGGCAGGTTCGTCGAGCAGAAGAATCGCTGGCTTACTCGCCAACGCCCTCGCCAGCGCCACGAGCTGACGTTGCCCCTGACTCAAATCGCTGACCGGGCGATCGACGAGCTCGCCGAGACCAGTCGCTGCAATGGCATTGGCCGTCGCGTCCGACGAATCGCCGAGGCGGCCAATCTCCACGTTCTCGGTGACCGTCAACTCCTCACACAGCTGCGCCGACTGGAACGTTCGAGCAACACCGCTGCGCGTCCGTTGATGCGGCTGCAAGGTATCGAACCCTTGGCCCAGCGCACTGACCGTGCCCGTGTAGGGAGCAAACCCGGTGAGGGCATCGAGCAGCGTCGACTTACCCGCACCGTTCGGGCCAATGAGCCCGGTGATCGAGCCCGCTTCGAGATCGAAGGTGACATTGCTGTTGGCCACAACATTGCCGTACTTGACCGTCAACGAATCGAGCGTCATCACCGTCTCGCGATCGCGAGCACCACGGTCAGGCCGAGGAACTTCGCCTACTGGTTCGAGGCCGGACGTTTCATCGCTGGTACCAGCACCGCGCGACGACCGCCGGAATTCGTGGATCGGCCCAACCAGGCCATCGGGATAGGAGATAATCGTCACGATGAGCAGCACGCCCGTAATGGCGTTGTACCACGCTCCAAGTCCGATCAGCTCGTCGGTCGCCTTAAACACGACGCCGTTGATTGCGAGAAAACCGGCGAGAATGCCTCCACTCACCGACGTGATTCCAGACAAATACACGGTGGCAAATAGGCCCAGTCCAAGCAGCGTTGGAAACAGGTCAAAGCTGGCGACTCCCTGGCGATAGGAAATGAGCGCGCCGCCGAGACCCGCAACGAACGAACCAATCGCAAAGATCGCAAGCTTGGTGCGAACAACATCAATGCCGGCAGCAGCAGCAGACCGCTCGTTGACACGCACAGCCATAAGTGCTGAACCAAACCGAGATCGACGAATCTGCGCAACGCCAACAGCGGTCGCCACAAGCACCACGAGACAGAGAATCGCAAACGCCTCGCTCGGAAAGGCCAAGCCCGAGCCGACGCCCAGATCGATGCCGAACAGTGATGGGTCGGTCACCACGGCGCCACTACTGCCACCGTTGAAATCGCTATTTCGGAACCACACGGCTTCGATCGCAACCGATAGTGCAAGGGTCACGACGCCGAGGCTCAACCCGCGCACCCGCAGCGCCGGCAATCCAATCAACACGCCAAGCACCGCAGCCCCGAGCGCGGCGAGCAACGGCGCAAACGGGAACGGGATGCCAAGATCGTCGGACAAGTTGCTTAGCAGGAATCCAGCAGCACCACCGAGGGTGAACTGGGCGAGCGAGATCTGTCCGCCGTAGCCGGTAATCAACACCATGCTGAGCGCAATGATCGCCGCAGCCATCGAGGTGATCAGTGCCAGGCGCCATGGCGATGACAGCAACAGAATCGCGATGGTTCCAAGAACCAAGGCCGCCGCTGCCGGGAGCCACACGTGGTTCGGTCGAGGTGCAGCGCTGAGCGACTCGCGTAGTTCGACGCCTCGAGAGGTGATTGGCCGTGACCGGACAACCAGCATCAGCAGGATCAGGACCAGCGGCAACATCTCGGGGAGCCCGCTGGTTGGCACGATCCAGTTGGGCAACGAGTCGTACCTGACCTGCACGAAGGTCATCTCGGACTGCAACATGCCAAGGGCAATACCGCCAAGAGCCGTCGGCCCAAGAGCACGGAACTGCCCGACGAGGGCCGCCGCCATTGCCGGAATAACGAACAACGTGTACGCAACGGGAACGAGGGTGGCAATCGGCGCAATCAGCACTCCCGCAAGCCCCACGACCCCGCCGGTCAACGCCCAGTTCGCTGCCGCAATCCGGTCTGGAGCGAGCCCGGTCACAACCGCACCCTTCTCGTTGGCCGCCGCGGCCCGAGTACGCAATCCAAATGAGGTGTATTGGAATACTGCACCCAAGGCAAAGGCAAGCAACACGACGGTGCCGGCGAACCACACCCGGTCGAGCTGGATCGGCGCCCCGTTCACCTGCCAGATGTCTCGCGGGAAGATGGCGTCGACATTAACGGGTCGAGTGCCGACTCGTTGGGCCATCACGGCTTGGAGGGTGACCATCAGGCCAAGAGATGCGACCGCTGCCGCCACCGGAGGAGCATGGCGGAGCGGTCGAAAGATGAGGAGGAAAAAGAGCAAGCTCAGAACCACCGACGCGGCAACAGCGCCGATCATCGACACGACAAGTCCCGGGTCACCGCCGATGTCGATGAACTCAGGAAACCCCGGTATTGGGTTGAACAACCTGCCGTCGCGCAAGAACGCGTAGATATACGCGGCGAGCAGCGCCTGGGCGCCAACCGCAAAGTTGAGCACTCCCGAACTTCGGAACGTGACCACGAGACCAAGGCCCAGCGCCGCAAATACGGCGCCGTTCCCGAGTCCGAGAAGCAAAAATTGGACGTGTTGCACAGTACCCCCCGGCGTGCGCTAAATCAGACGTTCATTGGGCTTTGGCCCACGGTGTCGCGCTGTCGTAGCGAACGAATCGCTGCGACGATCGACGCTTCGGTCGGAATCGAATGCAGCTGTTGTGAGAACGGCACGGGCGAATATGTTGCGCCCAGTCGCGCCACAGGGACATCGAGTGTTCCGAACAGTTGATCATTGAGTTGCGTTGCCACCTCTGCGCCCGGGCCACAGAACTCGGTCGATCCGTGCACGATGATGGCTCGCTTCGTGCGAGACGCCGACGCAACACAGGTCGAGATGTCGAGTGGCACCAGGCTTCGAAGATCGATCACTTCGACGTCGATTTCGCCCTCGAGCGACTGGGCAGCGGCCATCGAAGGGTGGACTTCGGCTCCATAGGTAATGAGCGTGATATCGGAGCCCTCTCGAAGCACAGAGGCTTCACCGAGTGGCACCCGGTAGTCGCCCGTTGGCACTTCGCCCTTGATTGAATACGACATCCCCATGTTCTCGATGAAGATGACCGGATCATCGTCAAAGATCGCCGAAAGCAGCAGGCCTTTGGTGTCGTAGGGGTTCGATGGCATAACAACCTTCAACCCCGGGGTATGCATGAACCAACTCTCGAGCGCCTGGGAGTGCTGGGCGCCAAACTTGGAGTCGCCGATCATTGCACGGACCACGATTGGTGCGGGCGAGTGACCTCCCGACATGTAGCGGGACTTTGCTGCATGGTTGATGATCTGGTCCATTGCTTGGCAGAGGAAATCCATGAACATGATTTCAGCCACCGGACGGTAACCACCGAGCGCAGCCCCCACCGCGGTCCCGACAATGGTTTGTTCAACGATCGGCGTTGCCCGCACACGGTCGAGTCCGTGCTTGGTCGATAGGCCCTTCGTTGCTTTCATCACCCCGCCGATTGGATCCGCGATGTCCTCGCCAAGGATGAGGACGCGTTCGTCGAGGCCAAGGGCGACGTCGAGCGCTGATTGGATCGCCGCAACGATCGTCATCTGCGTCGTGTCTGTTGACGATTCGAGGGTGGTCATCGGGTAGGCACTCCTTCGGGTGATGCGTACACGTCCAACAAGAGTTCATCTTGGGACGGATGCGGGCTTTCTTGGGCAAAGGCGAACGCTTCATCGACCGTTGCCTCAGCGGCATGTTCGATGTTCTGAAGCGTTGCGCTGTCGACATGGCCGTTCTGCTCGAGCCACGTGCGAAACGTCGGGGCGGGGTCTCGCTCCAACGCTGCGGCGAGTTCCTCTTTGGGAACATAGGAGTAGTCCGACAATCCGGAGTGGCCAGTGAGCCGGTACGAGCGGCACTCAACGAAGCTTGGTCCGTCTCCTGCACGGGCTCGGTCGAGCGCTCGACCAATAGTGTGCAAGGTCGCCATTGGGTCAAAGCCATCGACCGCCTCGGCGGCCATGCCGTACGCAGCCGTGCGCTCGGCCAAGTTCGGGTTGGCTGCATATCCGGCCAACGGCGTGTGCTCACCCCACTGGTTGTTCTGACAGACGAACACCACCGGGAGCTTCCACAGCGCCGCGAGGTTGAACGACTCGTGAGCCGATCCAATCGAGGTCGCTCCATCACCGAAGGTCACCACGACGGCGCGGTTCGACTTGTCGAGCTGGGCTGCGAGGCCGAGTCCGACGGCGATCGGCATGCCAGCACCGACGATTCCGGTCGTTGCGACCAGGCCTCGCTCGGTGTCGGTCAGGTGCATGGTCCCACCCTTACCCTTCGAGGTGCCACCCATGCGACCATAGGCCTCGGCAATGATGGTGCGTAGCGGAATGCGGCGCGACAACGCGTCGCCGAGGTTGCGATAGCTCGACACCATCTGGTCCTGGTCGGTCATTGCAACACCCATTGCGGCGCAGACTGCTTCGAGTCCTCGCACGGGGTAGAGGGCGGCTTGCAACAGGCCCTTGCGCGCTTCGAGAGCAGCCCGCTCGTCGGCCATCTTCGCCAAGAGCATCGTCGAGTACATCCACTCGAGCGCCGGTCGGTCTGGCACCGTATTCGTCATGGCGTCATGTCCTGCTTCGTGCACTGGGCACTACCTTCCCCTCATCGACGTGCGTGTCGGAACACGTCAGTCGAATGCGTCCGATCTAGCGTTCGCTACACAGTAGACCCTCATTGGCTAGGCACACAACCCACGGATCAAACAAACTGATCGACCGTGCGCTAGATTGTGCGTCACCGCCACCTCTGAGGAGTCACATGGCACAAGATCCACATGACGGGGCGACAGTTGGGGAACCAACCGAAACCACCGCTGCGTCGGCAAGGACCGACAAGTCCAATGCCCGACGCGAGGAGATCCTCGACATTGCCGCCGACTTCTTTGTGACCAACGGGTTTCATGCCACGACTGTTCGCGATCTCGCAGACGCCGCCAACGTGTCGCAACCAACGCTCTACTATCACGTTGGAAACAAGGTGAATATCTTGGTGTTATTGCACCAATCGGTGATCGACGTACTGCTCGAGCCCCTCGAAGAGCTCGCAAACTCCGACCGCGACCCACGCGACAAGCTTCGGCGGTTCATCGAAATCCAAACCGACACCATCGAGCGGTACCACAGTCGAATGGTGGCGTTCTTCCGTGAACGCCATGCACTCCCCGATGAGGCAAGCGAGCTGATGCAGGACGGCCGGGATCGACTCGATGCCGCACTCGACAACATCCTTCTCGATGGCCAAAAACGCGGTATCTTTCGAGACATTGCACTTCCGAGCGCGCGCATCTCGATCATGGGGACCCTCCACTGGTACGCCATCTGCGTACGACCGGGGTCCCGTCGGCGCCCACACGAGTACGCCGACGATTTCAGCAGGTTGTTGATGTCTGGACTCTCCACCGAGGCCCCCGAGAATCAACTTTCAGGATTCACTGAGAACTGACGCTTCCAACATCAAGCTAGACTTCCGATCTAGCGTTCGATAGGGTTTCGTCTTGTGAGTAGCTGGAATTTTGCTGATGTCTGGGAAGTCATCGCGCACAACCATCCCGACCGACCAGCCATCGTGCAAGGTGACGAGGTGGTCTCGTGGCAAACCTTCGACGAGCGCGCCTCGTTGCTTGCGACCTGGATGATCGACCACGGTGTCGGCCAACAAGATCGCGTTGCCCAGTACCTGTACAACGGCTCCGCCTACCTCGAGTCGATGTTCGCGATCTTCAAAGCTGGACTGGTCCCGGTCAACACCAACTATCGCTACGTCGGCGATGAGCTCGTCCACCTCTGGAACGACAGCGGCGCCGTCGGCGTCATCTATGACGAAGCATTCGAAGACACCGTCGCCGCCGTGCGAGGCCGCGTGCCCGGCGTGAAATGGTGGTTGCGCATTCCCGATCAGTACCTCGCCGTGACGAATCACGCGGGAACAAATCACCGTACGCCAGCTGCAGTCTCGCCCGCCTGGGATCGGTCTGGGGACGACATCTACATGCTCTACACCGGAGGCACCACCGGCAACCCCAAAGGGGTGCTGTGGCGTCAAGACGACTGGTTCGGGGCACTGAACAACACCTCGCTACGACCATACGGCGACACCACCGACCTCGATATCGTGGCGTCGAAAACCGAAACTCCGGGGCCCATCGTGCTTCCGGCGTGTCCACTCATGCACGGCACCGGGGCCGGCTCGGCAATGAGCGCCCTGTCGATCGGCGGGACCGTTGTGCTCCTTCCCCCCGGCCGATTCGATGCCCGCCAGCTTCTCGACGCAGTCGACGCAAACGCCGTTGCGAGCTTGGTATTGATCGGCGATGCACAAACCCGTCCACTGTTGGCAGCAATCGATGAGGACCCCGAGCGCTGGAACCTTGCGTCACTACGCGTCATCGTCTCGTCGGGGGCGACCTTGAGCAATGACGTCAAAGCTAGGTTGCACGCGTTGTCCCCCGACCTGATCGTTATCGATGCACTCGGATCATCGGAAGCCCTCGGCGCTGCATCATCGGTGTCCCGATCGGCAGGCGACGGCGAAACCGGCCGCTTCCAACTCGGACCGAACACCCGCCTATTGACCGACGACGGCCGCGACGTCACCCCCGGAACTGACGAGGTTGGGCGCCTTGCGGTCGGTGGCCGAATTCCCTTGGGTTATCACAACGACCCCGAAAAGACTGCGTCGACCTTTCTCACCGTCGACGGCGAGCGGTTCGCCGTTGCAGGCGACTACGCCACACTGTCTACCGAGGGCACGATCGAGTTTCTTGGACGCGGATCGGGCACGATCAACACCGGCGGCGAGAAGGTCTACCCCGACGAGGTCGAGACTGCGCTCAAGGCCCACCCCGACATTGTTGACGCAGCGGTCGTTGGCACTCCCGACGAGCGCTTTGGCCAGGTTGTTACTGGTCTGGTGCAACTCGGTCCCGGTGTCACCCTCGATGAGGAATCGGTCCGCGAATCGTGTCGAGCCTCGATCGCTGGATACAAGATTCCCCGCCTTCTCTTTCCCGTCGAGAGCCTGGACCGGGCACCGAACGGCAAGCTCGACTACACGCGTCTCGGTGCGCTTGCGAACGACCTCGCAACCCAGCAATAGGGCGACGGCCGGGATCGTTAGCTCGTTGCGTCCTTGAGATAGGCGTTCAACTCGTCCACTTCAGTGGTCACGTCGGTTGGCACGCGATATCCCGCTTCTGCGTTGATGTCGTCGATATGAGCAAACACATCGTCGGCGGTCGGACGATTGTCAAAGCCGGCAAACCATCCCTTGGTCAAGCCAGTGAATACCCGAGCGTATCGACCGCCCATTGCCGAATAGACCTCGCCGGTAGCAGCACAGTCACGCGACGCCAAGAACACCACCATCGAGGTGACGAGCTCGGGGTCGAGGGCATCGGTGAGATCGCCGAGGAGCCCTTCGTTCATCTGGGTGCGCGCTGCGGGCGCGATCGAGTTCGCGTGAATCCCATACCGCGCGCCTTCGATTGCGAGGACGTTGGCAAGTCCAACAAGTCCGGTCTTTGCCGCTGCGTAGTTGGCCTGACCAAAGTTCCCAAAGAGCCCGGCGCCCGACGTCGTAAAGACAATGCGCCCGTAACTCTGCTCTTTCATCTTTACAAAGGCCGGTTGGGTCACATAAAACGCTGCTCGCAGATGCACGTCGAGAACCGAATGAATCGACTCGATGGGAAGTTTCGCGAACGAGCCATCGCGCACGATGCCAGCGTTGTTTACCACTACATCGATGCGACCAAACTCGCTGACAGCGGTTTCGACGATGGCCGCTCCCCCTTCGGGCGTTGAGACCGAATCGTGGTTCGCAACGGCAACTCCGCCGAGGCTGTTGATCTCATCGACGACGCCCTGGGCGCTCGATGGCCCGTCGGCCTCGGGGTTGTGCAAGTCGTTTACGACCACCGCTGCGCCACGAGCGGCGAGCTCGATGGCGTGGCTGCGGCCGAGGCCGGTTCCTGCGCCGGTAACGATGGCGACCTGATCACTAAAGTCGATGCTCACGTGATTCTCACTTTCTTTGTCAAACCGATTGAAGAATGTGGGCGTAACACACCGACCCGCCGCCCACGATGTGGGCTAAGCCGTTTCGGGGGTTCGACACTTGTCGATCCCCCGCCGTGCCACGAAGTTGGTGGGTCAGCTCCCAGATTTGGGCGAGCCCGGTCGGCCCCGACGGATGCCCGCGACCAATAAAGCCGCCGTCGGTCGACGTTGGGAACCGGCCGGTGAGTTGCGTTTCGCCATCGTGAACGAGCCCGTCGCCGTCGCCGGGGGCGCAGAGACCGACCGACTCGTAGTACAAGAGCTCTTCGATTGCGTACGCATCATGGAACGCAATGACGCCAAGGTCGGTGGGTTCGATCCCGGCTTGTTCGTAGGCGGAGAACGCCGCACGCTGAATCATCTCGGGTGGTCCAATGATGGCACCGGTGAACAAATGTCCGTCGGCGTAGCGTTCCGAGTGTGCTTGGGCCGCGGTGACGCGTACTCGTCCTGCCAGACCGTACCGCTCGAGTGCGCGCCGTGAACCGACGATCACCGCAGCGGCGCCTGCCCCTTGGGGTGCTGCCATTCGTGCGGTGTGCGGGTAGGCCAACATCCGCGAACCAAGGACACGCTCGACCGTGATCTCCTCGGTTGCCTGACGTTCGGCGTTTGGATTGAGGCGAGCATTGTTCCAATTTTTCGCCGCAATCATCGCCAGCGTTTCTGCGGTCGTGCCAGCTTCGTGCATTCGTCGCACGGCCCACATCGAAAAGAACGCCATAGGTGGAACGAACGGGTCGAGGACCGGGCTAATGCCCTCGACGTCATTGAAGTCGGGGACCGCGCTCGTACTCGGGTCGTCAAAGGCAATGCCCATTGCCAGATCGAGCCGTCCGCTTCCCACTGCCTGGACTGCCTCATAGAAGGTGGCTCCGCCCGTGGCCGACGCATTCTCGATGCGCGTGACCGGAAGGCCGGTCAGACCAAGGTCTTTCACGACCGGCGGCCCATAGGTAGATGCCGCGAGCGATGTTCCCAAATACAGCGACTCGACATCGGCGTAGGGAACTCCAGCGTCCTCGATGGCTTCGAGCGAGGCAGCGATGATCCGTTCGTCGAGTTGTTGGGCTGGGCCACCGAAGCGGCTCATACCAACACCGAGGACGAAGACGTCATTGGAAAAGCTCATGAGGCGCTCCGTTCGAAGGCGAGAATCGACTGGGGGTTGCCATCGATGGTCGTAAAGGGCAGCTCTCGCGCCTCGAACGTCTCACCAATCACAAATGACTCGGCAGCACCCATCAACACGACGGACATCCGCGGCCCGCCGTCATCGAGATCGACCAAACCAACGCCGTAACCATCGGCCTCGCCGTTGGGGGGCACATCGCCTCGCCATGGCATGGCCACATAGCTCCACGAATACAGCGTCGCCGTGGTCGACAGCAGCGCCGGGCTCACCGTTCCACCGCTTCTCGGGCACCGCAAACGCGGTGGCCAATACAGCGTGCCGAGCGAGTCGCTTTGGGACCCGTGGATCGACACCGCCCCGTCATCGTCGAAGGAGTATTGCGCGGGCGACTTCGATCGCTGCGCCGGTTCGGTCGTTTCCATGTCTGCTCTCAGGTGTTCGTTGCCGACCGGGCGTTGAACGCCACCGACCGGGTGGGGTCATCTTCGCGGGGAAGACCGAGCACACGCTCGGCGAGAATATTTCGTTGGATCTCGTCGGTTCCGCCGGCAATTCGTAGTGCTGGCGCCATCAAGAAAAAGTCGACCCACCCATCGATTTCGGCGCCGACGTCTTGGGCAACCGCTGGCGGGCCCATGAGTTCGAGCGCAAGATCAGCAGCGTCGCGCACCATCGTGGCGACGGCGAGTTTGGCCACCGACGACTCTGGCCCAGGTTCTTTGCCTTGCAACAGCGCCGTTGTGGTTCGAAGCCCGATGATTCGAAGGATCTCACCTTGGATGTAGGTCTTTATCAATCGCTCGCGCAGCGCCGAGTCAAGTTCGTCGCCCTCGGCGTGGTTTGCCTTGGCCAGCGCGAGGAGTGAATCAAAGTTGACCGCACCGTGGGAGGCTCCGGTCATGTGGCGTTCGTTTTGCAACGTTGTGCGAGTCACGGCCCATCCGTTGTTCACTCCACCAATGAGCTGATGGTCCGGAACCTTGACGTCGTCGAGGAAGACCTCGCAGAAGTGTTCGTGTCCGCTCATCTGCTTGAGTGGACGGACGGTGACTCCTGGACTGTCCATCTCGACGGCGAAGTAGGAGATACCGCGATGCTTTGGAACCGACGGGTCGGTGCGTGCAGGGAGTATGCCCCAGTTCGACGTTAGCGCCCCAGACGTCCAAACTTTTTGCCCGTTCAGCGTCCATTCATCGCCATCTTTGACTGCGGTGGTCCGCAGGCTGGCCAAGTCCGAACCCGCCTCGGGTTCGGAGAACAGCTGGCACCACACGTCGCTGCCATCGAGGATTTTCGGGAGGAATCGGTCTTGCTGTTCGGGTGTGCCGTGGCTGATCAACGTCGGGCCAACAAGATGCGTACCGATGACAAAGATGTCGACAGGAAGGTGAAACGATGCTGACTCTTCGCTGAAGATCAGCTCCTCGATTACCGACAGGCCACGACCGCCGTACTCTGCGGGCCAGCTGATACCAGCGAGGCCAGCTGCACTGAGCGCGTGTTGTAGTCGGCGTGCTTCGGGCAGGTCATCTTCGGTCGGGCTCGAAAGCAACGAGCCCTGTGAGTCTTCGACCTCGGCAAGGTCAGCTTTTGCTTCGAGCCAGGCGCGAACCTCTGCTCGGAATGCAGCACGTTCTGGAGATTCGACCGCGTTGGATGTTGGGTTGTCTGTCACGAGGCAACAGCGCCGGGAGTGAAGGTGACCGGCAACGCCGACAGGCCCCTGGTAACTCCGACGTAGCGTTCGACCGCTGCTTCATCGACTTGGTAGTCGGGCAAGCGCTTCAAGACTTCTTCGGCGAGGAGTTTGAGCTGCAGGCGAGCGAGGTGAATGCCAAGGCAGCGATGTGGTCCGGTACCAAAGGCGAAGTGACGATTCGGGAATCGTTCGATGTTCAATGTGTCCGGATCATCAAACTCGGCCGGGTCATGGTTTGCTGCCAGCCAGTTGAGTAGGACCTTGTCGCCTGCGCCCACGGGGCAGCCCTCGACCTCAACGTCGGCGGTTGCGGTGCGCCCGCTCGCGTGAAGCGGCGTGGCGTAGCGGAGGAACTCTTCGACTGCTTGTGGGATCTTTGAAGGATCGTCGACGAGGGCCTGACGGACCTCGGGGTTAGCTGCTATCAGCTCGAACATCGTTCCCGCAGCGTTCGCGGTGGTATCGAGGCCGGCCATCATCACCATGGCCATTATGGCGAGGTACTGCTCGTTGCCGATTTGTTCGCCATCGATCTCCAAGTTGAGGATCGCGGTCGGTAGGTCCTCGGCGGGGTTTGCAAGTCGGTCTTCGTAGAGCTTTTGGAAAAAGCCCATGGCTTGCATGACCATTGCGCCGTCGGACGAATTCTGCATAAGGTGCGCTGTCATCTCGCGGAGCATGGCGATGTCGTCGTCGGGTACGTTCATGAACTTGCCAATGGACATGCCGGGGAACGGGATACTCAAGTCCTTTGCGAGGTCTGCTGATCCGGACGCGATGAATTCGTCGATGAGCGAGGTGACCATGGCGCGAAGGTCGTCTTCGAGATCGTTCATGACGCCGGGCGCCAAGCGCGGAAGCAGCGGGCCGCGCACCTGCATGTGCAGCGGTGGATCGGCCTCGATTGGTGGCAGCGCCATTGGAAAGACGTGTGCGGGAATCGTCACGCCAGATGCCGACGAGTACGTTTCGGGGCTGCGAGCAGCGTCGCCGACGTGTTCGTAGCCAAGGAAGGCCCAGAAGCCATCATGGGCCGTGGAGTGTTGGACCGGGCATTTGTCCCGTTCGGCCGACAACCGGTCGCTGGCGTCGGCCTGTAGGGCAATTTCGAGATGGTCAAACGGTGTATCGGTCATGGTCAGTCCTCCACTTGTATTGCTTGTTCGGGGCAGCAGGCAACAGCGCGCTCGGCCTGCTCGAGATGCTCGGGTGTACGCAGTTCCCCGTCACCGAGGACGAAGGCGAACCCGAGTTCGTCAACGTCGACGAGCAGTGGCGCCTGTGTGACGCACATTGCGTGCCCCTGACACTGGTCAGAATCGACTCGAATCGTTGGCAACGTCTCCCCCTCGCTCACGTGCACCCGTACTGGTCAACCCCGTTGGGACAACCTGTTCAGTTCTGCACTTTTCGAAATAGAAATATATCTGACATTGCCAACACTGTCAATCCGGACGGCGCCGACGGTCACCCCACGGTCAGTCGACGTCGAGATACTTCATCAACGTCCGGTGGAAATGACGCAACCGCATCTCCTGGTAACGCAAGAACTGCACCTTGCCGTTCCCCGACGCCTTCAGGCCACGCTGCACACGCGGCAGGTTCCCCATGTCTTGGTTGTACGCAGGACCCAACACGCCGAGCTCCTCGACCACACGCCAGTCCCCGTCGATCCACTGCACCTCGGGCGGAGGCGTTGTATCGTCTGGGTCCTCGACCGGAGACAACAACATGACCTCAAAGATCGAGCTATCTGGATTGTCGCCGTTTGGACGCACCCGGTACACCATGGGCAAGGCGTAACCGACCCACGGCGCAAAGTTCGGAAAGAGGAAGAACTCAATGCCGTCCATCATCTCGGTATTGCTTACATGATCGAGCGGAACTCCGGTCCGCTCGGAAACCTGCTCACGCAACTTCGCTGCGATGATGTCGCGAGCAGACTTCCCCTCGGGCACCGAAATCGAGTCGGTGTCTTCGATGCTAAAGAAGTCGGCGAACATCATGCGAACGATGGTCTCGTCGTCATTTGAGGTGCTGATATGGGGCGACATGATGCCGCCATTGGTGATCTTGCGATTGACGTGATCACCCCAGACGTCGTACTGGGTTGCTTCATCGGCCTGGTACGGAGCGATCTGCGGGTGCGTCGCAAACACGTGGTACACCTCGATGAACGCCTCGAGGGTGACCTTCCAGTTCGCGTCGATCACACCCGCCACGTGCGTGCGAATACGTCGATGCTCGAGCGGAAACTCGGCCATGAGCTCGGGGAAGTTTTCGGCGTACTCCTCAAATGATGGACTGTCCTTGTCCATGTTGATGAATACAAACCCGCCCCACACGGCCACCTTGGCCTGCGGCAGACAGAAGTTGTCCGGGTCAAAGTCGGGAAGATCCCAGTCGCTCGTCGCCGAGATCAGCGTGCCATCGAGGTTCCACGTCCACGCATGGAACGGGCACCGGAAGAACGGCACGTTGCCATCTTCTGGACGAAGTTCGGTGCCGCGATGCAAGCAGGTGTTGTGATAGGCGCGAATCTCATCGTCGCTGATTCGAACAACAACAATGGAGTCATCAACAATGCGGTAGACCACGTGGTCGCCGACGTTTGGAATGTGCTCGAGGCGACACGCCATCTGCCAGGTCTTGCGCCATAGGTGTTCGACTTCGCGGCGGTGGAAGTCATATGAGGTGTATCGCTCGATATCGACCACACCCGGCTCGATGAGCTCGGGTGATTCAATCAATAGCGACGACGGCACGTTTTGATACGTGTTCTCGTGTGAGAGCACTTCGTGCACGCTGCGCCCGGCGGACCGGGGCATCTCGACGGGCACATCGGACACGCCATCTCGGTCTTGCAGGTCGGTCATTACTCCCCCTCAGGGTCAGGATCAGGCTCTTCGGTCTCGGCGACCCACCGCACAAACTGAATGTCGGCGAAACGAAGCTCGCCTTCGCACCAGCGACCGAGTTCGTCAAAGATGCCGCTCGTGCCGGCATCGTTATCGCGAACGAGCACTCGGCCATCTCGTTGGATCTCGTAGGTGGAGTTCATGTACGGATGCGGCGACGCAGGCATCGTTCGCACCTCCTTGGTCGACGGGCATGCAACGGCGACTCCGCCGCTACCTCACAGAATTTCTATTTCGAATGATCGTATTTCTATTTCGAACGATCGTCAAATTTCGAATTCGAACTATTGCGTCCGTCGGGTCGCAGACCCCATGGCGGCGGCATGTTTGTGACTCTCCCAAACGGCCGATTCAAGCGTGCGAACGCCAGCAGCATCACCAACAACCACGCTCGCCGTGTCGCCAAATGCCGGAACCACCGCTGGCAGATTGGCAGTGACCATCACCAACTCGTCGACGACGAGCGTGTGGTGTGGCCCACCATCGAGGCTCTGAATCGTCGCGGATCCAGACGCGACCGCGGAGATCTGACTATTTGCGTGCAACGTGAAGTTCGCCGACGCGATGAGATGTCGATAATGCGGACGAATCCGGTCTTCCCACCCCTTCTCGGTTGCCTCGACCCGCGTGCCAAAGACAAAGAAGGGGGTCACGAACGCGACGTTGACGCCGTCCTCGACAAGCCGCCCCGCAACGTCGATTGCCTCATAGTGGCCGCCCTCGTCGTAGAGAAGCACCGACGAACCTTCGCGGCTTGCGCCGTCGAGCACATCCCAGCTCGAAGACACCGGGAGCGAACCCCAGCCCTCGATGACAGCATCTGGGTTCCAAAGCTGCCTGCCATCGAGGCGCGGCACCGAACCAACCGCCACGATGACCTCATCACACGGGTCGACACCTTCGCCGTCGGCACCGACGTCGACGCCAAGTCGCACGTCGACCCCAAGTCGGTCGAGCTCGGACACCCAGTAATTGACGACCGCTGCGGTGTCGGAACGCTGCGGGCTACGCCTGGTCAACCGGAGTTGTCCACCAAGCTCGCCAGAGCGCTCGTACAGCACGACGTGGTGGCCCGCAGTCCCAGCAACGCGGGCGGCTTCGAGCCCGGCGGGCCCTCCGCCGACCACAGCAATACGCCGGGGCGTGTCGGCACTGGAGATGTTCGTGTCGCCCAGCTGGAGTTCGCGGCCAGCACCAGCGTTGACGGCGCAATACAAATGCCGCATTGGACCACGGACCCCGCCGAGACACCCCTGATTGCACGCAATGCACGGACGGACCGAAGACACTTCGCCGCGCAAGGACTTCTTGACAAGGTCTGGGTCCGCAATGGTTGCACGCACCATCGACACCAGATCGGCATCACCAGCAGCGAGGACCTGTTCGGCTTCGTCGAGCGTCAAGAACCGTCCCGTGACGATCGCCGGAACGGTTGACGCATTGGCGACGATCGCCGACGACGGCATCTCGTACATGTGCGGAGCAATCGCCGACGCGAAGATCTGATCGATCTTGAACTGGGTCCCGTTACTGATATCGACAAAGTCGATGAGCCCGTCGTCGCAAAACGACGACACGATCCGCGCAACGTCGGCGGCACGAAGACCTCCATCGACGCCTTCGTCAGCACTCACCCGAACACCGACTGGATAGTCGGGCCCAACAGCGAGGCGAACCTCCGACAAGATGCGCCGCAAGAACGCAGTGCGACCGGCCTCTGACCCGCCGTACGCGTCGTTTCGACGGTTGGTGACAGGCGACAGAAACGACCCGAGCAAATAGCCATGTCCCGAGTGAATCTCGACCCCGTCGATGCCACCGGCAACACAACGCAGCGCCGCCGCGACCATGGCGTCGACCATCTCATCGATCTGATCGAGCGTGAGCGGCGTTGGCATGTATCCCGAAATCGGCACGGGCACCGCCGAAGCCGACAGAGGCGATTCGGCGCCGTTGAACCAAATGCCATTCGGACCCGGTCCAAGCCAGAGCTGTTGGAAGACGCGCATGCCGTGAGGCGATGTTTCCGCGACCAGTGCCCTGAAGTCGTCGATGACCGTATCGGTCGACAAATCGATTTCGCCCGTCCACGACTCGTGGACGCCTGCCGCCTCGAGGATGGTCAACCCCACTCCCCCGCGAGCACGTTGAGCGTGGTAGGCAATGAGCTCGTCTGTGAGTCGACCATATTCCACCATGCCGGTGCCGTGCGAACAACGAACGATTCGGTTCTTGACCTCGACGGTGCCGATCATCAACGACGAGTCGACGTGCGCGAAGTCACTGCTCGGGCTCGGGTTCAGGCTCATGTGCGCTCCTCCTCGATAGGCAGCAATGCCCGACCACTACCCTCGTCGAGCAGGTGCTTTTGCACTTTGCCCGATGGCGTCAACGGAAACTCGTCAACAATGTGCCACTTCCGCGGCACTTTGAACCTGGCGAGTCGTGATCGAGCGAACGTGTCCAGTTCGTTTGCGGTGCATTCGTGGCCGGGGCGAACTTGGACGAACGCAGCGATCTCTTCGCCGAGACGCTCGTCGGGAACTCCAACCACCGCCACCATTGCAATCGCCGGGTGATCGTGCAGCACCTTTTCGATCTCGGCGGGGTAAATGTTTTCGCCGCCGCGGATGATCATCTCTTTGAGACGGCCCCGAACAGTTAGGTACCCTCGAGAATCGACCGAGCCGAGATCTCCGGTGGTGAACCACCCATCATCGTCGATCGCAGCCGCTGTTTCGACGGGCATGTCGAAGTATTCCATCATCACCCCGAAGCTTCGCACCTCGATACTGCCAACGGTGTCGACATCGACAACCTCCCCCGTCTGGGGGTCGGTAATCCGTAGTCCGACCTGGGGGATTGGTGGCCCGGCGTTGGACGATTTGTCCTCGACCGAATCGTCGAGCCGAGAGTTGGTGACCATGGCGCTCGTTTCGGTGCTGCCATACATCGTGCCAAATGGGACACCGAGACCCGACTCGATAGAGCGGACCATCTCGGGGGGAACCGTCGCTCCGCCGCCCATCACCGCGCACAGGAACGACAGGTCGCGCTCGACCTCGCGTTGCACTTCCAACATTGCCAGAAGCATTGTTGGGACCGCGGCGACGTAGTTCACCGACTCTGCTTCCATCACCCGCACGGCCTCGGCGGCGTCGAACTTGTCTTGGAGAATCAGGGTTCCACCGACGCTCATCGTGCCGATCACGTTGATGACGCTTCCGCCCACGTGGAAGAGCGGGAGGACACCGAGCCAACGACTGGCTTCGGGGAGGTCGAATCGGTGGACCATCATTCGAGCGTTGTTGACACAACCATGGTGGGACAGCACGACACCCTTGGGCTGCCCTGTTGTTCCGGAGGTGTACTGAATCATCATTGGCGACTCGGGCTCGACGATCGGCAGGCGTTGCAGCGGCCGGACCTTCGAGACGAATTGGTCCCACTCACCAAGGTGGACCACGGTGCGCAGATCGGGCAATGTTGGTGCGAGTTCGGCAACGATGTCAGCCATTGGATTACCGCGCCACTCGCCGTCGTGCACGATGCCCGCTGCTCTGGATTGAGAGAGGATGTGGTGGACTTCCGCGGCGACAAGTGCGGGGTTGATCGTGACGATCGTGATGCCAGCGAGCGCCGCCCCGAGCTGAAAGGTCACCCATTCAACGTTGTTCGGAGCCCAAATCGCGACCCGCTCACCAACCTCGAATTCAGACAACAACGCCTGGGCAGCAGCAGTTGCTCGCTCGACCATGTGTCCGTAGGTCAAACGTTCGGTGACTCCCTCGGCGTTGGTGAAGATGAGGAACTCCCGCGTGGGATGCGCAGCGGCAGTGTTCGTGAAGTGCTCGCCGAGCGAGGTGACCACCAGGTCCGCAGAGCAGTCCGGCGGCACTTCTGACGTTATGAGTCCCATCGTGTCGCTGCCCCTTCTCGAGATTTCTTCGCCATGTCACGACCTATCGATACCCGGTGGACAAATTAGCCTAGCGCTCGTTAGACTTTCTCGAAAGTTGGACCGCGTTTGCGGTCATGAGACATTGGAACACACGATGAGCGAGATGAGCACAGACCAGACCCGAGGACTTCTTCAGGGATTCATCGAGGCATGGAATGCCCGCGACGTCGACGCAATCGCCGCCACCTTGGTCGACGACGCCCGCTTCCTGCCTCCGAGGTCGATCGGGCGCCCGTCAGAAGGACGCGAGGATGTGGCGACTGCGCTCTCGGGTGCGGCCGCTGCGAAATTCCTCGACCTCGATTCGCTGTCTCGCGACATCGAGCTCTTGATCGTTGAGGGCGCCGTTGGCGTCGTTGTTCTGACCCTCACCGCCGACCTCAACGCCGGAGGCGAATACACAAATCGTTACTGCTGGGTGTTTGCGTGCCGCGACGGCGCCATTGCCACGGTGAGCGAATTCACCGACACGAACCACGCCGTTCGGACCTTCATGGGCAAGAAGTAGCTCGACATCGCTGATCGACACAGCAGCGGGGCCGTGGGCGAGTCGTCGGCGGGCTAGTCGTCGATCGGCAGCGTGGCGAGGTAGTCGTCGGCCCAACTCGACGACCGAAGTGGTGCACACGACCGAATCGACTCGAGCGTGAGGCGCGCCGTGTCGCCCGGGATTGCGGCGATGGTCTGACAAAGCTGTGCAATTTCGTCGTCGAGTGCATTTTCGTCATCGACCACACGGGTGACGAGCCCCCAGTCGAGTGCCGACTGGGCGTCGAGCGGCCGGCCGGTGAGCAGCAGGTCGCGTGCCCGCGGCGCACCGATTTCACGCACGAGTCGAGCAGTGCCCGCGGCCATCAGGTACTGCCCCATCGGCACCTCAGGGAAGCGAAACAAGGCAGAATCATCGCAGACGCGAAGGTCGCAGGTGAGGGCCAACAAGGCGCCACCGCCGATCGCTGCTCCCCGCACCCGCGCGATCGTGGTTTGGGGAAGGCCTTCGAGCCGAGAAAACACTCGACTGTACCGCTCGGCCATCTCCAGGCGTTCTGCACGAGACACCGAGGTGAGCTGCGTTTCGACCTTGGTGTCGCCACCAGCACAGAACGTGGGGCCTTCGCCCTCGATGATCACGACTCGAATCGTTGGCGCGTTCTCCACGCGCTCGAGCGCCACGAGGAGTTCTTCGATGACCTGATCGGTCAGGGCGTTGCGACTTTGGGGTCGTGCCAGGGTGATCCGGGCGACCGACGTCTCCACCGTGAGGACAATGTTCGTCGCCGAAGCTTGACTACCCATCACTTTCGCACCCGGCGACCTCGATGGGGCGAACACCGAGCTTTCGCACAGCGAGATCGGCCGACGGCCGGATCTGACAGCCAAGACGCAGGGAGTCATCGTCGTCGCGGAACGCTGGCAACATCTGGAGTGTCTCGCGCTCGGAAGAGGACGCTGCGGGTAACGCTTCGTTGGCCGAGAGCACCAGGACTGAGCATGTCGAACAGACCCCCTGTCGACCGCAGACACTTGGCCACGAATACCCGGCGCGCTCGGCTGCCTCCAAGAGGGACTCACCGGGTTCCACGTCGATCTCGATGCCAGCTGGTTGGACGGTGAGACGTATGGTCATGGACAACTCTCCTGTGACACGAGTTCGTCGATTCGCTCTCGGTTTCGCCCTTGTGGCGCCTCGACGGTTCGCACACAGCATACACTAAAATCCGATCTAGTGCTCGCTAGCTTTTGCAAGGAACCGTATGTCATCAACCGTTGTCTATCCGATGATCGAATCCACCCCAGACGGGTCGAGTCGCTTTGCAGAGGTCGAGTTCGAGTTCGCTCCCGGAGACGTCCCCGCCGAGGTCCCGCCATATGTGGCAACCACCGACCTCAAACCCGAACGCATGGTCTTTAGCGAGTTCCCCGCTGGCTTCGAGATGGACTGGCACCCCGCTCCACGACGACAGTTCATCATCATGTTGAACGGCGTCATGGAAGTCACAACTGGCGACGGGGACACTCGACGCTTTCGAAGCGGCGACGTACTCCTCGTCACCGACACCAGCGGTCAAGGCCATCAAACAGCAGCCGCCGAGGGCCGCGAATGCGTGTTTGCATCGATTGCGATAGCGCAACCTGGCGCCGAACAGTCCGACCGTCAAACAGAACGGAGTCCATCATGATGGTTCCTCCACTTGAGGGAATGCGAGTCATTGAAGGATCGGCATTTGTCGCGGCACCGAGCGGAGGCATGACCCTTGCCCAACTCGGCGCCGAAGTTATCCGGTTCGATCAAATCGGCGGAGGAATCGACTTCCGTCGTTGGCCACTGACGAACGACGGCAACTCGTTGTACTGGGCCGGACTCAACAAGAACAAGCGCTCAATCGCCGCAGACCTCCGATCCCCCGAAGCCCGCGAACTTCTCACCGAGCTCATTGCTCAGGCTGGTAACTTTCTCACGAACTTTCCAGCGCGGGGATGGATGTCCTATGACGGCTTGGCCGAGAAGCGAGCCGACCTCAACATGCTGGCCGTGACCGGCAATCGCGACGGCTCAACAGCACTCGACTACACGGTCAATGCAGCGGTTGGGTTTCCCAACGTGACAGGCCCAACCAACCATGACCAGCCGGTGAATAACGTTCTCGCAGCATGGGACCTCATCTGCGGACAAACCGCTGCGCTGGCGATGCTGGCTGCCGATCGGCGCCGAACCCGAACTGGCGAGGGGGCAAAGATGTCTCTTGCACTCTTCGATGTTGCCCTCGCTGCCGTATCGGCGCTCGGCCACGTTGCGGAAGCCCAAGTGCTCGGCACGGAACGTCAGCGCTTCGGCAATGACCTCTACGGCGCATTTGGGGCGATGTTCTCAACCGCCGACGGCGAACAAATCTATGCCGTTGGCATTAGCAACAAGCAGTGGCGCTCCCTTCTTGAGGCCACCGAAACCCAGGCCGAGGTCGAGGCAGTCGCCGTTGCTCAAGGACTCGACTTCGCCGATGAAGGTGCCAGGTTCGCCGCACGCGAAGAGATCAAGGCGCTGATCAACACCTGGACGCGGGCACGCCCGCTCGCCGACGTTGCGGCCCGCTTCGATGAGCACGGCGTCTGCTGGGGCCGCTATCAAGGATTCCTCGAGCTCGTCGAAAACGATCCTCGGTGTTCCACCGACAACGAAATGTTCCGGACCGTCGAGCAACCAGGCGTTGGCACGTACCTGTCTCCGGGTTCACCAGTCGCCTTTGACGGGTTCCTCGCTGTCGAACCTGTTCCTGCGCCCAGCCTCGGGGCCGATACCGAAATGCTGCTTGGCGAACTCGGCCTCAGTACCAGCGAGATTGGCTCGTTAGTCGATCGAGGGATCGTCGCAACAGCGCAATAGAACGAAAAGACCCGCTGACTACTGCGTCGACAGCATGGGTCGACGCAGCAGCCAGATCGGATTGTTCTGCCTAAATCAGCGACTGGGCTGGGTTGTGCTTGATCACGCCTCGGATGTTCGCACCGTCACGCATTGCCTGATAGCCAACGTTGATGTCTTCGAGGCCGTACGTACCGGTGACAAGCTCGTCGATCTTGATCTGTCCGGCTTCGTAGAGCGACAAGAGTCGGGGAACGTCGTTGTGCGGGCTCATCGATCCAAAGATCGTTCCACGGATCTCCTTGGCCCACAGCGTGATCTCCGACAAGTTGATCGCCGCTTCGTTCTGGTCCATTGGCGCCACCGCGGTCACGACGATGATTCCTGCCTTGCCGGCGAGCTTGGTCCCGAGCCCCATGAGGTCTCCGGTAAGCACGCCAGGGGTCATGATGACCGAATCTGCCATTTGGCCCATCGTCATCTCGGCGATTGGCTGCAATGCCTCGGCCATCGACGCAAAGCTATGCGTCGCGCCGAACTTCAACGCCTCAACCTGTTTGAACTCGACCGGGTCGATCGCAATGACGTTCTTTGCTCCCGACGCTGCGGCGCCTTGGAGTGCATTGACACCAACGCCACCGATACCAACAACCACGACCGTGTCGCCGGGGCTGACCTCGGCACGGTTGATCGCCGATCCCCAACCGGTCGCAACGCCGCACGAAACCAGGGCGACCGAGGGCAGTGGATACTCTTCTTTGACCTTGATCACCTGCGATTCGGCAACACAGCTGAACTCGGAGAAGGTTCCGAGCTTTGCCATGAGCAGCATGGGTTCGCCATTTAGCGAGTGACGGCTCGTGCCATCGGTGATCATGCCGGGGAGGAAGGTGCCGGCACCCTGATCGCACAGCGCATGGTTGCCGGTTTGGCAGTAACGGCACATGTTGCACGGCGGTACAAAGGCTGCAGCGATGTGATCGCCTGGAGCAACCGACGTCACCCCTGCGCCGACCTCAACAACGGTCCCTGACCCTTCGTGGCCACCAATGATGGGATAGATGGTTTCGATGCCCATGATGGCCTTGACCTCAGGTGGCGGATCGAACTCTCCAGTGATCAGGTGCTCATCACTGTGGCACAAGCCTGCATGGCTCCATTCGACCAAGACTTCGCCGGCTTTGGGGCCGTCGACCTCGATCTCCTCGATAACCCAGTCTTGACCGCGGCCGTGGACAACTGCAGCTCGACACTTCATATTTTCCTCCCTTTGCGTTGTAAGCCGGTGGGCTCGCAACGTTGTTGTTGCTTGCTTGTTTCTTTGGTTAGTGCTTTTTCTTGCCGGAGCGATGATGAAGTGTTCGTCGCATAAGCGATTCCACGAGCTCAGGCTTCGGCGGCGTTGTGGTCCGAGGGGTAATTGGTGAATGGACTTTCACGATTGGCTTGAGATGGCTGAAGGTGTCGAAGCCAGCCTGGCCGTGGTACGCCCCCATCCCGCTCTGCCCTACCCCACCGAACGGCAGGTTCTCGAGGCCGACGTGGATCATGATGTCGTTGATAACAACGCCCCCCGCCGCTGTTTGGGTGACGAACTTCTTGAAGGTTCCATTCCTTGCCCCGAAGTAGTAGGCAGCGAGCGGCTCTGGCCCGGCGTTCAGATCAGCGATCACTTCATCGATATGATCAAAACGCTCCAGGGTGAAGATCGGCCCGAACACTTCCTCGTGCGAAATGGCCATCGAATCATCAACGCCGACGAGCGCAACGGGGGCGATTGTCCGCGACGACGATGGCTCGTTGTCGGCGCCAACGCTCGTTTCGTCGGAGAGGACAATCTCCTTGGCCCCTCGCTCGATTGCGTCGTTGCGCAGACCAATAACCCGCTCGTAGTGGTGCTCGTTGATAATCGACGTGGTGTCGATGTGTTCGCTGCGTTTTGCTACTTCGGCACGGCACGCGTCGAGGAACTCGTCTGCACGACTATTCGCGACATAGACCCGGTCGGGGGCAACACAATACTGACCTGCGTTGAAGATCTTGCCCGAGATCAACGTCGTTGCGGCAGCGGAAACGTTTCCGTCGTCGGCGACAACAAATGGCGACTTCCCGCCGAGTTCGAGCGTCACCGGTGTGAGATTTTCTGCCGCAGCCAACATGACTTGTCGACCTACGGCGGTCGAACCGGTGAAGAAGAGGTGGTTGAACGGAAGCTTCGTAAACTCCTTTGCGACCTCAGGTCCACCGAGAATCATGGTGACCTCGTCGGCCGAAAACCACTCGCTGGTGATGCGCTCGAGCACCGCGGCGGTATGCGGGGTCAGTTCGGAGACCTTGCACAACGCCCGGTTGCCCGCCGCAAGCGCCGATGCGAGCGGTGCCATTGTCAGCGCGACCGGAAAGTTCCAGGGCGAGATGATACCGACCACACCTAGCGGCTGGGGCTGCAAGACGGCAGATCCCCCGATTGCGTGGAAGCTGGATCCAGCGAACTTGCGCCGTTGTTTCATCCACTTCTTGAGGTGTTTGCGAGTGTGGCGAATTTGGCCACTCGCCGTAATTGCCTCGGCCGCAATCGTCTGGAGCAGTGATCGATTCCCGTAGTCCTCAACCAATGCCTCAGCAAGTTCGATGCCGTGCGACGAAATCATCTCGTCCAACCGACGCAACCGGTCGTCACGGGTTTGCCGAGTTGGGAAACGTTCGTTTTGGTACGCAGCGCTCGCTGCGTCAAAGGCCGCTCGAAGCTCGGCGGCCGTCGTTGCTGTCCATACTGTGCGCTGAGCGACCCGGTTGCTTGATTCCGCGTCTTGGCTCGGGTCGCCAGCGGTGGGCCGGCCAGTCGCCGGGGCGTTGTTCGCCCCGGCGACCGTCCGCTCAGCCACCGAAGATTCCGAGGGTGTTCACCGACTCGAATTCGGTGGGTGCACCATTAAAATCGAGTTCGGTCAACCATGCACCAGCCGAGCAAACGCTCGGAGCGAATGGGAGAGCTGGCTCATCACAGTTGAGCTCGGTACCACCGCTCAGTGGAAGGATTGCCGACGCACCCTTGACCTGTGCGAGTACCGACTCGGCTGAACCATCACCGGTGTAACCTTCCATGAGGCGGTCGAACGCCAGCGTGGCAACGAATGCGTCACTCATGAAGCCACGGCCAAGTCCGTCGAGGTCCTCGTCGACGTACCGCTCGAGCACAGCATCGAAGAGCGCCGTCTCGGGATCGGCATCGTCCAAGCGTGTTCCTTGGACAACGCGAACGCCCTCAAAGCCGCCAACAGCGTCAGCAGCATCAGCCGAGACACACTGGAAGGTGAGGTAGATCGGCGTGTCCGGGGACTGTGCCTTCACTGCCTGAAGTGCCGATGTGCAGAACGCAGCATCGCCAATAACAAGCCAGGCATCAACGTCGGAGATCGCCGCAACGTTGGCCGACATGTCTGCGGTGCCCGGCGGAACAAGTGCAAGCGAGGCGTTGAATCCCGCAGCCTCGTATGCCGGGATGAACAACAGCTCTGCGCCTTGTTTCACCGACGGAACGTCAATAGCGAGGACAGCGAAGTTCGACAGGCCGTTCTCTCCAAGGTACGCCGCTGGGGCTCCCCATGTTGCAAACACATCGCCGGTCAAGATTGCCGCGCTTGGGCCTCCGAGTTCGGCGTTGGATGCAGCGACGTTGGCAATGTACGGAATGCCAGCTTCGGCCATGGCGCCAGCGATAATCTCACCGAACGGCGTTGCACCGACGACGACTGCTGACACACCGTTTTGGATGAACTCGTTGGCACAATCTGTTGCTGATCCGACCGACTGACGAGTCGAGCAGAACTGGATCTCGAGCGGACGACCCTCGATACCACCGAGGAACTCGTTGATGTATTCGCCCGTTGCCTCGGCAGCGATCTGTGCCTCGATGTTGTCGAGTGCTTCACCGCCGGTGTCGACAGGGAAGCCAACAACGAAGGGATCGCCTTCGGCTGGGTTTGGCTCGCCGAAGATTGCATCGCCGGTATCGGCGGGCTCGTCATCTTCTACGACTTCGTCATCTTCGACAGGCTCGTCGTCTTCCATGACTTCTTCGTCTTCGCTGGTGTCGTCTTCAACAACAGCTTCGACGTCATCGTCGGTAGCGGTGTCGTCGGTAGCGGTGTCGTCACTCGAGCCGCATGCTGCGGCAATGAGCGAGAACGCAACCAACCAGGCGAACAGCATTCGCCATGTACGTGTTGACTTCTTCACAATTTTCCCCCCGTTCAGAGCCGTTTGGCTCTTCGGAATCCATGTTGACCGGCACACTCGTACCGGTAATCTTTCACACTAGTATAATTCATAATCGAACTACCAGTCACCGCGGCAACTCGGCGGCAACTTCTTGCACTGAAGAGGCGCTCGGAGGAATTCGAGGAGGATCGAATGCTATCGAGCGCTAGGTTTCTTCCTAAGTCCCGGAAACTGAGCGCTGGCGCGACTCAGTTCCAACCGATACACATGTAGTAGAGCATTCGCTAGAAGGGCGCAAACGTCTCATGATGACTTCGAATCAGTACCGCACATCGCTCGATGACGGACGCAACGTGTACTTCGACGGCGCACACGTCGACGACGTCCGCGATCACCCCGTGATTGGGCCGTGCGCCTCCCTCGTCGCCGGCAGCTACGACCGCATTGGCGAGCTCTACCCCAATGGCAGCCCGTTCACCGTTGCCCCGCGATCACTCGACGATCTTCGAGAAGCAAACGAAGCAATCCGCCCGCTCGGCATCATGACTCTTCTCACCTACGCGTCCATGATGGCGATGACCACCGCGGCATCGCGAATCGAAGAAGCATCACCGGGAAGCGAGTTCCCCGAGCGGATTCGATCGATGCTCGCCGACTTTCGCGAACGCGATGTTCGCTTTGCCCAATGCATCACCGACGCCAAAGGCGATCGAAGTCTGGCACCTGGCAAGCAAAGCGATCCCGATGCCTATACCCGAGTCGTCAAGCGTTCAAGCGAAGGAGTGTGGATTCGCGGGGCCAAGCTCCACATCACGGGAGCGTCGCTCGCACACGAACTTATGGTCATCCCGACCAAGGCCATGAAACCCGGAGAGGAAGACTACGCCATTGCGTGCTGCGTGCCGGTCAACGCTCCCGGCGTCACCATCGTCGACACCTCGACCGCACCCACCCCGAGCGAAGAACCACAATCACCGTTCTCCTCGACCGACAGCTTCCCCGAAGCAATGGTCATCTTTGACGATGTCTTCGTACCCAACGAACGCCTCATGCTCGATGGCGAGATCGCCATGGCGGCTATCTTTGCCCATTCACTCGGCCTCTGGGAACGCGTTGCGGGACTCACGCACATGGTCGACGACGCCGAGCTCTTAGTCGGGCTCGCGCACCTCATCGCCGAAGCCAATGGGCTATTGAAGGTGTCCCACATCAACCAGAAAATCTCCGACCTCATCATGCACGCCACCATGTTGCGGGCATCGCTCGACGCTGCACTCAGCAACGGAAGCCAGGGCGAAGACGGAACAATGTTCCCCAACGAGCTCTACACCAACGCCGGAAAGTACTTTGGCGCATCGAACTGGCATCCAATGGTGCAGAAGGTCCAAGAGATCGCTGGCGGTTCGGTGATCACCGCGCCAACCCTCGCCGACCTGAACAATCCCGAGATTGGCGACACCGTACGGCGCTACATGTCGGGAGCGACATCAGACGGCGAATACCGTGCCCGACTGTTTCATGCCATTCGCGATCTTACGGCTGGAAACTTCGGTGGCTGGAAAGCCGTCACAAAGGTCCAGGGCGGTGGCGGGTTGTACGCACAACGAATCGTCACTCGAAAGCACTTTGACCTACAGGCTGCTCGCAACGCAGCACTGCATGCAACCGGCCTCGAAGTGCCGGCGGCCGTCAAGTAGACGCCGACGCTGCCGGGCGGGCCGGCCCGCACCTGGGTGTGCCAACGTGGGCGTTGCCAGCGGTCCGCTAGTTACGCGGCACCTCGGACCACGGAATGTTTCGGTCCACGCGCACATCGCCGGGGAGACCGAGCACGCGTTCGCCGAGGATGTTCAACATGACCTCGGTCGTGCCGCCCTCGATCGAATTTGCTCGTGACCGCAAGAAGCGCTGCTGCCACGGGCCTCCACTCATTGCCGTATCAGGGCGGGTCATCTCGTAGCTGCCGTACAGCATGGACTCTGGACCCAGCAGCGTCATCAGCTCTTCGTAGATTGCCTTGTTGAGGTTCGCCGATTCAAGCTTGCCGATCGAACCTTCGGGACCGGGCTCGCCGAGCTTGCGGTTTTGGCTTGCCCGCATGTTGGTCAGGCGGTGCACTTCAGCTCGGATCCAGAGCTTGGCCACCCGATCTCGAGCGATTGGAGAGCGCTCGGAGTCGGCCAGCTTTGACCAGACCTGCAGGAGATCGCCAATGGTTCCTGACCCACGCCGCCGGGTTCCGCCGCCGAGCGACGTCCGCTCGTTCATCAGTGTCGTGACCGATACGCGCCACCCATCGCCGGGTTCACCCAACATGTTTTCTGCTGGGACACGGGTGTCGGTGAAGTACACCTCGTTGAATTCTGCTTCGCCGGTCATCTGGCGAAGCGGCCGTACGTCGACCGTTGGCTGGTCCATGTCAACCACAAAGGCGGTCAGGCCGGCGTGTTTGACAACGTTGGGATCGGTGCGGGTCACCAGCAGTCCATAACGCGAGACATGGCCCAAGGTCGTCCATACCTTTTGTCCGTTGACGACCCATTCGTCGCCATCCTCGACGGCGCGCATGGATAGGCCGGCAACGTCGGAGCCAGCACCAGGTTCAGAAAAGAGCTGGCACCAGATCTCCTCGCATGTGAATAGCGGACGGAGGTAGGCGTCTTTTTGTTCGGTGGTTCCCCATGCGTGAATTGTTGGCCCACACATTCCGTAGCCGATTGGATTGATCGGCATGCAGAACGGTCCGCCCGCGGCGCGCACGGCTTCGGTGACGATGCGTTGCAGCTTTGGGTTGACGCCGAGGCCGCCGTGACCATTGTCGAAGTGCACCCATGCCAGGCCTCGATCGAACTGCGCGCCGAGGAACTCGACGGTTGTGGTTGAATCGACCGGGTAGTCGGTGAGGAGGGCCTCGACGGCCGCACGTACCATCTCCGCGTCCGGGCTTTCGGTGGCGGCGTTCTCTTTCAGAGCAGCATTGTCCTTTTCGTTCATATTCGAATATTATCAGGCCGAACTACTTTATGGCAGACGCAACTGATGACAGACGCATCTGGTCGTGCCCGAAGAATCGACCAGAAGAGACAACAGCGAGGCAGATTCGATCATGACGACGAAGACATTTACGGTCGAGGCGGGCCACATCCACCTCTTCTCCCAAGCAATTGGTGACACCAATCCAGTGCACCGAACTCGCGAGCACGCGGAGGCTGCGGGGTTCGACAACGTGCTGGCTCCACCCACCTTTGCCCAAGCATCGGCTCACTTCGATGAGACCTACCCCGGTCGACCCGTGCATGGGGAACCGTGGATTGGCTCGGGAGCAACACCGAGCGGAACGCCGCCCGTCATTGCGTCGGGGGGAACCGAAATGCACGCCGAGCAGCATTTCGAATACCACCAACCCATGACCGCTGGCCAAACCCTCTCGATCGAAACTACCGCGGGCAAATCGTGGGAGAAGCAGAGCCGACGAGCGGGAACACTGCGCTTCTCTGAACGCATTCACACGTATCGAGACAGTGACGGCGAAAAAGTCCTCACGATTCGCGAGGTCGGCGTTCGCACCGAACAAGCAGTCCAATCAGACGAGGCCGAGAGGTAATCGTGAGCGCAGACACCACCGACTGGTCGATCGGCGACAGCCACACCGAGGTTCTCGTCGAGAACCTGACCCGCAGCCAAATCGTTATGTACGCGGGAGCGAGCGGCGACTTCAGCCCCATTCATACCGACGAGGTCTATGCCATCGAGGTCGCCGGCTATCCATCGGTCTTTGCCCACGGCATGCTCACGATGGCACTCACCTCACGAATGTTGACCGACTGGCTCGGCGCTGGATCCTTGCGAACCTACGGGGGTCGATTTCTCAGTCAGGTATGGCCGGGCGACACTCTCACCGCAACCGCAGAGGTCGTGGCGTACCGAGCTGTCGATCACGCCGAGATCGACCTCGAGATCACAACCACAAATCAGCATGATGCTGCGGTCTTCCGGGCCACCGCCACCGCCGTCGTCGGGAACGTTTCAACGGACATTCCCGCGAGGAACGAGCAGTAAATCTCTAGTCGAAACCAGCCCGCAATAGGCGAAGCGCTGCGTCGAGATGGGTGACGAGCCCATTGGACTGCGCCCGTTGAGCGTCGTCGGCCCACACGTCGAAGGCACCCTGACACGCGGCGAGTACGGCGCGGCCAAGGACCAACGGATAGAGCGCTGTTGCAGGTTGACTAGTCCGCTGCCCCACGAAATGACTGATCGCCCGCGCCCATGCGTCGTAGCGCAGCGCCGCGTGGGCTTGGAGGGCCGGTTCGTTCGATAGGAGGTGCAAGCGAGTCCGAAGCTCGGGCAGGTCGTTCGGGCCGTAGTCATTGACTGTTAGCACCGCCGTCGTGATGCCGTCGAAGAGACCAACGTCGGAATCGATCGACTCGAGCGCATTGCGCATCGCCGCAATCTCATCGTCAAAGCCTTGCCACAAGACGTCGGCCTTGCTCGGGAAGTATCGGAAGAAGGTCCGGCTCGTGACGTTCGCCGCCGCGGCAATGTCGTCGACCGTTGTTTCTTCGAACCCGTTCTGGGCAAAGAGGTTCAACGCAATAAGTTCGAGTTCTCGTGGCGTTGTGCTCGGTGGGCGACCACGTGTTGCGGGGCGTGATTCTCCGGGCTTTTTGCCGACCGGTTCGCTCATCGTAGGCATCGCAGAACGTCGACTGGTTGATTTATGTCACACCACGACGTTATTGTGTTCTCAGGCCGTCTCGACATGAGCGAACCCTACATCGAACACCGACGAGCGCACCTGATGGCGACCACCGTCGCTTTCAGCAGGGACGGCGCCATCGAGAATGCACAAGGAGCACACGACCATGACCACCAACGATCACACCAACCAAGACTCGACGACCGAAGACAATGCCGACGAGCACAACTCGGCGAGCATGACCACAACCGACGGCGACGCTGACACCGCGGGTAGCACCGTCGTGACCGAGACCGAGCTCGTCGAAGACGTCTCGATCGACGGAATGTGCGGCGTCTACTAGGCCATGACCGCTGTACGCACGACGAGTGCCAACGAATCCACAAATCACGAGCAACCAGAGACCTTTCCCTTCGATACGGGCTGGGACCTCCACGAACACGTCCAGGTTCGCCCTGAGCGCTTCGGCGCGTTGCTCTACCACTACGGCGACCGACGACTGTCGTTTGTGAAGTCGCCCGAACTGCGTACCGCCCTCGAGCTTCTGGCCGCGAGTCCCACAGCTCGACTCGCGCTCAGTAACGCCGGAATTCCAGAAGCCGCCCACCCCGCCCACGGCCGAGCACTATCGACCCTGGCAACCACAAACATGATCGTCCAACGCCAACGAGAAGACCACACCCCATGACGACATCTACCGACGAACGCCACACAACGCCCACACTCATCGATCATTTCGAGCAAGGTCTCGACGCCCCGATCTGCATGACGTGGGAGCTGACCTACTCGTGCAATCTTGCGTGCGTTCACTGCCTGTCGAGTTCGGGGCGCCGCGACCCTCGTGAGCTCACCACCGAGCAGTGCAAGGGCGTGATCGACACGCTTGCCTCGATGGGCGTCTTCTACGTGAACATCGGCGGCGGAGAACCCACAATTCGCTCGGACTTCTGGGAGATCGTGGACTACGCCGTCAACAACGGCGTCGGCGTGAAATTCTCGACCAACGGCAGCAACCTCAACGCCGAACGCGCCAAGCAGCTCGCCGAAAGCGACTACATCGATGTCCAGATCTCTCTCGACGGCGCCACTCGCGAGATTAACGACGCCGTGCGCGGGCCCGGCTCGTTCGACACGGCGATCACCGCAATGGAGAACCTGGCCGAGGCCGGATTCGAGGGGTTCAAGATCTCGGTGGTCATGACCCGAGAGAACGTCGATCAACTCGACGCATTCGATGCGTTGGCACAGAAGTATTCGGCGCAGCTACGAATCACACGGCTTCGCCCCGCTGGACGCGGAGCTGACGTCTGGGACCAGCTCCACCCAACCGCCAACCAACAGCGCGAGCTGTACGACTGGCTCGTCGCCAACGGCGAACGGGTCCTCACCGGCGACTCGTTCTTTCACCTCAACGCGTATGGCGAGGCATTGCCTGGCCTCAACTTGTGCGGCGCCGGACGGGTCGTGTGCCTGATCGATCCCATCGGCGACGTCTACGCATGTCCATTTACGATCCACGACGAGTTTCTTGCCGGCAACGTGCTGGACGCCGGCGGCTTCCGCGCTGTTTGGCAAGAGTCCGACCTCTTCACGTCGCTGCGCGAACCCCAAAGCGGGGGCGCGTGCGAATCGTGTTCGGCCTATGACAGCTGCCGGGGCGGATGCATGGCGGCAAAGTTCTTCACTGGACTACCGCTCGATGGACCCGACCCCGAGTGTGTCAAGGGAAACGCAGAGGACCTACTCGGCAACGTCGACTCGACCACGACTCCGCGGCCGTCGCTCGATCACTCACGACCGGCGGCTGCCATGACCTACACCCCGGTGTCGATCACGGCCAAGCCTCCACTCGCTGCAGTAGCCGAACCTCGCGTTGCACCGTCACGATCCTGTGATGAAAGCCCGCTCGCTGGCTTCGCCCGAGACGCGCACGCCTGATGTGATGGCTACGCTCGCCTCGCTTCGTTGGCCCGACGCCGAGACCTTGAAGGCCACGATCCTCGTCGTTCCACTGGGCTCGACCGAACAACACGGCCCACACCTTCCGCTCTCGACCGACACCGACATTGCAATCGAGCTTTGCGGTCGACTCGGCCGAGCACGCAATGGCGTCACCATTGCCCCAGCGTTGCCATACGGCGCGAGCGGCGAGCACGCAGACTTCCCCGGGACGCTGTCGATCGGCACCGATGCACTGGCCACGGTTCTCATCGAACTCGGCCGCTCAGCTTCGAACTCCTTTGATCATCTGGTGTTCGTGTGCGGGCACGGCGGGAACGCCGCCGCCATTACGCGGGCAACGTCGACACTCACTGCTGAGTCGCGCAGTGTCGTTTCGTTTTTCCCCAGGGTCGACGGCGACGCACATGCTGGCTTCGTCGAGACATCGATGCTGCTCGCTATCGACCCCGGTCACGTCGCCCCCGAACTCGCAACCGTCGGCAATACTGCGCCGATCGGAGCACTCGCAGATGATCTCCGACGCAATGGGGTGCGCGCTGTCAGTCCCAACGGCATTCTCGGCGATCCAACCGCGGCAAACGTCGAGGCAGGCGAACGGATTCTTGAGTTGTTGACTGCGCAGCTCCTCGAGCTCATCGACCCGATCCTCGAAGGAACCGGGCAGTGAGCACACCGCGGGTCGCCGTGGTGACCGGAGCCGCGCGCGGTATCGGCGCGGCGACAGTTCACCGACTCGCGGCCGAGGGCTGGGCGGTCATGGCAATCGATATTGCAGCGAACGACCCAGCATTGCCCTACCCGCTCGGAACACTCGACGAACTCAACGCCGTGGTCACCACCGCCGCAGCACAACCGGGCGCCGGCAACGTCGCGGCGTTCGTTGCCGACGTTCGCAATCCCGCGGCACTCGACCGTGCAATAGCAGAGGCTGAACGGACCTTTGGCGGAGTCGACGTTGCAATCGCCGCCGCCGGAGCCATCGCCGGCGGAGCCCCACAATGGGAAGTCCCCGTTGCCTCCGAACACGCCATGATCGAGGTGAACCTGGGCGGCACGTTGGCCCTTGCTCGGGCCGCGATCCCGTCCATGCTCCGACGGCCGGTTCCGCGCACCGGACGATTCGTTGCGGTTAGCTCGGCCGGCGCACAGCGCGGCCTGCCGATGATCGCCGCCTATTGCGCCGCCAAAGCCGGGGTCGAAGGCCTGATCCGAGCACTTGCAGTTGAACTCGCACACACCGGCATCACGGCCAACGCCGTCAGCCCCGGGTCGACCAATACCCCAATCCTTCTCGAGAGTGCCCGGCTCTACGACCTCGGAGGCGTTTCGGAATTTGCCGACCAACAACCACTGCGCCGACTCATCGAGCCCGAAGAGATCGCCGACATGATTACTGTTCTGGCGAGTGATTCGCACAGTGCAATGACCGGTGCAGTGGTCCCCGTCGACGCCGGGATGACGCTATGAGCGCAACCACCACAACGCTTCCCGACATGTTCGACATCGAGGTCGACGCCGACACGATCGAGGCTGGTGAGCACACGTTGCTTGGAGGGTCGCCGTTCCGCGTGCTGCGCCTTACCTCGACCGGCGTTGAGGCATGGTGCCAGATTCGAAGCGGCGAGCGTCCACTGTCACCATCGGCGCGTGTGCTCGCACAAACACTCATTGGCTATGGCATGGCTCACCCCCGCCCACAAGGGACTCCGACCCAACGAGATGTCACCGTCATCATCCCAGTGTTCGGCCGTCAGAACGAGCTGCGCCGGTGCCTCGATGCGCTGGGTTCGCAACACCGAATCATTGTCGTCGACGACGGTTCTGCCGATGCTTCTGCGATTGCAGATATCTGCGCTGCGCACGGAGCAGAGGTCATTCATCGTCCGCGCAACGGCGGTCCCGCAGCTGCACGCAACAGCGGACTCGACCATGTCGATTCGGAGTTCGTGGCCTTTATCGATAGCGATTGTGTCGTCACCGGCGACTGGGTTGATTCGCTGGGCGCACACTTCGACGACCCGTTGGTCGGCGCTGTTGCGCCGCGGGTAGAGGCAGCGCACGGCGGTTCGGGCGTGGTTGATCTTGGCGACCGTCCCGGACGAGTCGCACCGCTGACCCGTATTGGCCATGTGCCAACCGCGGCACTCCTCGTGCGACGTCAGGCTCTCGAAACAATTGCGTCCAAGAACAGCGTCTTTGACGAGGACCTCCGAGTTGGCGAGGATGTCGACCTGGTGTGGCGACTCGTCGACGCTGGGTGGGTTGTTCGCTACGATCCAACAGTCACGGTCGAACACCACGAACCGGCCGAGATCTCTGCGGTCATGGCACGGCGCGCCTCGTACGGCACGTCGGCGGCCCCCTTGTCGGCACGACACCCCGGGAAGATCGTGCACTTTGTTGGATTGCCCTTTCCGGTTGCTACGTGTCTCTTTGCCTGGGCGAGGTGGCCTCGACTCTTCCTCGCAGCGCTCGCCATGACGGTCGCAAGGACCCATTCCAGCCTTGCACCGACCGGCGCATCTCGCGACGTACGAACCAGCTTCGCGTTACGGTCGATCCAACAAACCTGGCTCGCTCTCAGCACCTATGTGACACAGTTTTTCGCACCGCTCGCGCTGCTGTCGATCTGCTTTTCTTCGCGCCGATGGACAACGCTCGGTCTCGTCGTCACCGCTCCGTTGACGCACGACCAACAACATCCCGTACGACATTGGTTGAGCGAGGTGGCCTACGGATCTGGGGTGTGGAGGTCGGTCGTTGACCATCGAGATCTCACCCCGGTACTCCCCCGCCGCTGGAAACCAGCACCATCCCAAAATGCTTCAGCCGAGCCCACTGGCTCATTGAAGAAACCGAAAGGACGACCATGAGTACTACCTGGTTCGAATCGATTGCCGTTGCCGAGCAACGTTCGGCGAAACGCCTTCCCAAGTCGGTGCACGCTGCACTCCATGCCGGGACCGAGCGTGGCCAGACGCGCGCCGACAATTGCGACGCGTTCAGCGAGCTGCAGTTCGCTCCCCGAATCGCCGATCTGTCGGCGCACCGCGACCTCTCGGTTGAGGTGATGGGCCAACACCTCGACATTCCTGTGCTCATCTCGCCAACCGGCGTCCAAGCTGTCCATCCGCTGGCTGAGGTTGCCTCTGCGGCCGCAGCTGCCGCCCGAGGAACCGCAATGGGCTTGAGCTCGTTTGGGAGCAAGCCCATTAACGAGGTCGTGGCAGCGAATCCAAAGACGTTCATTCAACTGTATTGGTCGGGAAGCCGCGACGACATGACGATCCGGATGGATCGAGCTCGAAGCGCTGGCGCTGTTGGAGCGATCGTGACCCTCGACTGGTCCTTCGTCCATAGCCGCGACTGGGGCAGCCCAACGATTCCCGAAAAGATCGACCTTCGCACGATGCTCAAACATGCTCCCGAGACGCTGGTGCGCCCGCGTTGGTTGATCGACTGGTTGCGCGCTGGCCAGCTTCCGGATCTCACGGTGCCCAACATGGCAGTTTCCCCCGACCACATCCCCACGTTTTTCGAGGCCTACGGCGAGTGGATGATGACTCCGCCTCCATCGTGGTCGGACCTTGCGTGGCTTCGCGAGGAATGGGGTGGCCCCATGATGATCAAGGGGGTCATGCGAGTCGACGATGCGCTGCGTGCGGTCGATGCCGGCATGGACGCCATCTCGGTGTCGAACCATGGCGGCAACAACATCGATGGAACGCCGGCCACGATTCGAGCGCTGCCAGCAATCGCCGAAGCCGTTGGTAGGGACATCGACGTGGTACTCGATGGCGGAATTCGGCGGGGAAGCGACGTTGTGAAGGCCTTGGCATTTGGTGCCCGAGCAGTGATGCTCGGACGCGCCGCGCTGTGGGGCCTTGCAGCGAACGGTCAGGCTGGCGTCGAGAACGTACTCGACATCATGCGCGACGGGGTCGATTCGGCGTTGCGTGCGCTCGGGCATTCGAGCGTGGCCGACCTGTCGCCCGACGACCTACTTATCCCAGAGGGGTTCCGACGGGACCTTGGCGTTCCGCACTGACTAGGCAGTAGCACTGAGTAGGTAGCAGCACTTGCGGCGTGCCCATTGCTGACCCTTGCGTCGGTTGCGATGGTTTGTGACAGCCATGACGACGACTCCACGTTGCATTTATGTCGAATTCGAACTATACAATCTTGTATCATCATGCTCTGTACTAACGGAATGGTCGGGGCAACGCGTTGAGCGTTTTGCTCGGCACATATCGCAGGAGAAGCCCATGGAAGAAGCAGTCATCGTCGATGCGGTCCGCACACCTGCGGGTCGCAGGAACGGGATGCTAAAGGATTGGCACCCTGCCGATCTCGCCGCACATGTCCTCAAGGCGCTCGAAGAGCGCAACAACCTCGACCCTGCACTCGTCGACGACGTCATCATGGGCTGTGTCATGCAGGCTGGCGAACAAGCCCTCAACGTTGGCCGTAACGCTGTCCTCGCAGCGGGCTGGCCCGAGTCCGTGCCCGCAACCACCGTCGACCGCCAATGCGGCTCGAGCCAGCAGTCCATACATTTCGCAGCGCAAGGCGTCATGGCCGGCGCATACGACGTGGTCGTTGCTGCGGGCGTCGAAGTCATGACCCGCACCCC